>JAPLUN010000045.1 GCA_026397715.1 Verrucomicrobiota bacterium | reverse complement strand
CGTTTTTGCCGCTGTTGTGACTGCCGCAGTCGCACTGCCACTCAGGCTTCTTGCACTCGCTGCACACAGCCGCATTGAAGTGCAGTCGGAAGGGGATGGACTTCGCCGCTCCAGCTTCACGCAACTGCATGATCACGTAGTAATCGTCACCTGTAGGTGCGGCCTCGGTCACGAAAGTGTCGCCCTTGGCTTCCACGCTGAGCTTCTTCGCCGCGCTGCGATCCCCCGCAGTCACCACGAGCTTGCGCTCGCCAATCGTGATGGGCTTGCGATCCTTGTCGAGGAAGGTGATTTCAAAGCGACGATCCGCGCTGACCTTGAATTTCGCATTGGGTGTGTTCACGGAATCAATCGCCAGGATGCGGCCGCCATCCGGACTGAAAATGAAACGCCCGTGGGCGTGAAGACTGGCGCAGAGCGCGAGCAGCGTCGCGAGATGAAGGAGAGTCTTTTTCATGGATGGAATGAGGGCAATCCGGTGCGGCAAGCCTGCGCCGAAACTGTGACTGATGTCATGCTATTTTTTCGCTTCATCGCCATGCGCGCAGGTGCAGGCATACTCCTTGTTCTTGCACGTGGGGCATTGCTCCAGGTTGAGATTGAACTTCTCATTCACGGCTTTCGCTCCTTCCTTCGCACGGATCTGCACCACGGTGGGGAGGTCGTTGCCTTCAGGGATGGCCTTGTCAGAGATCAGCTTGTCGCCCTCTTTCTCAAAGCTCAGCTTCGTCGGCGCAGTGCGTTCACCCAGCGTGACGCTGATGACTTGTTCGCCAGGAGCCACAACTTTGTTGTCGTCGTTGATGAAGCGGATCTCCACCTTCTTGTCCTTGTTCACGAAGAACTCCACATGGGGTTCCACCTCCGTGATGAGCCTTCCGCCGGTAGGACCAGCCTTGGTTTCATGGTCGTGTTTGTCTTTGTCGGCAGCGCTGGCTGTGAAAGCCAGCGCGAGGGTCAGCAGGGTGGTGGTGAGCAGTTTTTTCATGGTGTCAGTGTTCTTGTTTGGTTTTATCTTGGCGGCTCAGGCTTGGATGCCTGGCAGCGCCGGAAATTCAGTGAGATGCAGGGGCTTCGTTTTCGATGGCTCTCGCTGCTGCTTTGCGGCCCAGCAGCCAGAACATCGCAGGCGTGATCGCCATATCGAGAAAGGTGGAGGAGATGAGACCGCCCACGATCACGACCGCCACAGGATGCAGAATCTCTTTGCCCGGCTGATCCGCCGCCAGCACGAGCGGTATGAGGCCGATACCCGCAGACAGTGCCGTCATCAGCACCGGCACCAGTCGTTCCAGCGTGCCGCGTATGATCATCTTGCGCGTGAATTCCTCGCCCTCATGCTGCATGAGGTGCAGGTAGTGGCTGATCATCATGATGCCATTGCGCGCCGCCACGCCGCCCACGGCGATGAAGCCCACCAGCGTGGCGATGCTGATGTTGTTCAGCTTGAAATACGTGAAGGCCAGCCCGCCCATCAGCGCCAGCGGGATGTTCACCAGCACCTGCAACGCCAGCGAGGCGCTGCGGAAGTAGCCGTAAAGCATCAGGAAGACTGCCACGAAGACGATGGCCGAGAAGAATGCGATGCGCTGAGTGGCCTCCTGCTGTGCCTGGAACTCTCCCTCAAAGGTGATGAAGTAGCCTTCAGGCAGTTTCACCTTCGCTGTGACTTCATCCCGCAACCTCACCACGAGGTTCGACACATCCCGCACCGTGGGTTTGATGGCCAGCGCGAAACGCCGCTGACTGTTCTCACGAAAGATCACGTTTGGCCCCTTCGCTTCGCGCACATCAGCCACCAGTGAAAGCGGAATGCGCTGCAGGTGTCGCCCATCGCCCTCGTCCTGCATCTCGATGGGCAGTTCGGCAATCTTGTCCGGTGAATCACGCCACTCAACCGGCAGCCGCATCACCAGATTCACGCGCCGCTGCCCTTCGCGCAGTTCAGCCACGGCCTTGCCTCCGATGAGGCTGGAGAGCTGGTCATTGAGTTTGCCCGGCGCAATGCCATACGCCTTCGCGCGATCACGATCCGCCTCAATGCGCAGCTGCGGGATGGAGGAAGTCTGGTCCAGCTTGCAGTCTTGAAATCCAGGAATGGATTTCGCGATGCTCTGAATCTCGATGCCAAGCTGCCGCAGCTTGTCGAGATCCGGGACAAAGATCTTCACCGCCACAGGGGCCGAGACACCGCTCATCATGTGGCCGATGCGATCCGCGAGCGGACCACCCACCACCGCAAAGACACCCGGCACCGTTTTGATCTTCTTCGAGATGTCATCCAGGATCTCTTTGCGATTGCGGCCCTTGCCTGCGTGCTCGCCTTCGATCTCGCGGAAATCCACATCAAACTCCGCAGTGGAGACGGGCACCACATGGTCACCACGCTCCGCACGTCCCAGCCGGCGGCCCACCTTTCGCACTTCCGGCACGGTGAGGATCTGTTGCTCGATCACATCCGATATTTTGTTCATCTCCTCCAGCGAAGTTCCCGGTGCCGTGGTCGCAGCCACCAGCGCCGTCTCCTCCTGGAACTTCGGCAGGAAGTCCTTGTTCATCTGCGGATACAGCGAGAACGAAACGATCAGCAGCACCACCGCCAGCGTGAGGACGATGAGCGGCTGATTCAGTGCAAAGCGCAGCAGCGTGTGCTCCAGCAGCCGCTTCATGTGGCGGGTGATGAAGCCGTCCTTGTGCGCATGCCCTGCGGCCGGGTTCAGCAGCATCGAGCACAGCACCGGGATGGCAGTGAGAGAAACGATGAACGAGGCGATCATCGAAATGATCGTGGCGATGGCGATCGGCGCGAAGAGCTTGCCCTCCACACCCGTCAGCCCAAGCAGCGGCAGGAAGACGAGGATGATGAGAATGGTGGCATACAGGATGGAGTTCCTCACCTCGCCCGAGGCTTTGGCGATCACCTGCAATTTCGGATGTGGTTTCGTCAGCGCCGCATTTTCCCGCAGTCGGCGGAACACGTTCTCCACATCCACAATCGCATCATCCACCACCATGCCGATGGCGACCGCAAGACCGCCCAGCGTCATGGAGTTCACACTGATGCCGAACCATTTGAAGATCAGCAGCGTGATGCCAAAGGACAGCGGCATGGCCATCAGCGTGATGAAGGTGGTGCGGAAGTTCAGCAGAAACACAAACAGCACCAGCGTCACCATGATGGCCCCTTCACGGATGGCCTCGGTCAGATTGCCGATGGCATGATCAATGAAATCCTTCTGCTGAAACAGCAGCGTCGTCTCCACGCCTTTGGGGAAGGTGGACTGCAGTTCATCCAGCGCCTGCTTGATCTGCTCCGTCAGCTTGCGCGTGTCAAATCCCGGCGCCTTGGTGATGGACATGATCACGCCATAGGTCGGCGACTTCTCCGGGGCCTGGCTCACCGTGGCATCACCGCGCATCGGCTCGATGCCCCAGACCACATTCGCCACATCACCGATGGAGATCGGCCGGTCATTGATCTTCTTGATGATCGTCCGCGCGATGTCATTGAGCTCCACCGTCATCGCCAGATTGCGCACCATGATCTCCGTGGGGCCCGTGTTCAAAAAGCCGCCCGTCGTCGTGTTGGCCGCCTCCGCAGCCGCACGCTCCAACTCATCATAGCCGATGCCGTTCGCCTGCATTTTGTAGGGGTCAGGCTGAATCTCGATCTGCTTGATGCCGCCGCCCATGTTCAGGATTTCAGCAATGCCGGAGATGCTCTGCAGGCGGCGCTTGATCGTCCAGTCTGTCAGAGACCGTACCTCACGCGGCGGGATGTGCCCGGCCTCGCCTTCCTTTGTTGTCGAACGCACACCCACCAGCAGGATCTCACCCATCAGCGAAGCCACCGGCGTCATGAATGGCTGCACGCCCGGCGGCAGCTGGCCACGCACACTTTGCAGCCGCTCCTGCACCAGCATGCGCGCCTTGTAGATGTCCGTGTCCCAGCCGAACTCAGCATAAACGAGCGAGAGCGACACATCCGAATTCGATCGCAGCCGCGTCAGCCCCGCCACACCCATCAGCGCGCTTTCCATCGGTTGCGTCACGCGCATCTCCACTTCCTCCGGCGCGAGCCCTGGCGACTCCGTGAGGATGATGACCGTCGGCTTCGTCAAATCCGGCAGCACCTCCACCGGCAGCTCCGTGGCCGTGCGCAGGCCCATCACCATGAGGATGAGAGACACCCCAATGATGACCGCGCGATTCGCGAGCGACCAATGAATCAGCTTGTTCAGCATGGCTACTGCTCCTCCTTCTCATTGGGTTTCGCAGCAGTGGCATCCTCATCGGCAATCCCGCGCTTTTTGGAAAAGAGCGAGATGAGCAGCAGCACAAAAAGCACGATGGAGGCATACATCCACATCGGGCTTGCGCCTTCTTCCTCATGCTCATGTTCGTGCTCATGCGCAGCTCCGCTTTTTTTCCCCTCCATCGCGGCCTTCTTCTCCGGCGTGAGCTCGCTGCCATCCTCCGCATGCTCATGGCCATGCGCCGCATCCAGCGCCTCCTTGAGCGAGACGCTGCTGGCTCCGGCAAAGGACAGGGAATAAGCACCGCGCGTCACCACCTCGTCCGCAGGTAGCAGGCCGTTGGTGATCTCCACAAAGCGGTCGTTGATCTCGCCCACCTGCACCTGCGTTTTGATAAAAGCATTCGGCAGATCGAAGTCCTTCACATAGACAAAGCGATTGCTCGATTCGCCCTGAAGCGCCGCACGCGGCACGCTCACCACATCGCTGCGCTTGCTCATCACAATGGAGAACTCCGCGCGCATCCCCGCCCGCAGCAGCCCGCCCGGATTCGTCAGGCGAAAGATCGCGTCGATCGTCCCACTCTCCTTGTCCGCACTCGTGCCAAAGCGCAGCAGTTCACCTTTGAATTTCTCATTCGGCAGTGCCGCCACCTTGATATGCGCCTCCGTGCCCGGCTTCATGCGTCCGGCCTGATGTTCCGGCACGCGCGCAACCGCATACACTTCACTCAGGTCCGTGATTTCAAGCAGCGCCTTTTCCGGGTCCAGCGGATCTCCCAGCCGCGCATCCACACGCGTCACCATGCCTGCCAGCGGCGCCTTCAGCGGAATCACCGGCGGCGGATCACCCGGCTGGCGGCTCTCGATCTTCGCCACCTCATCGTCCTTCTTCACCGTGTCGCCCGGGGCTATTTTCAGCTCCACAATGCGCCCCGAAATACGCGTGCTCACCGCCGCCACCTTGCTCGGGATGGCCTCGATGCGGCCCAGCGAAAAGATGGTGGCCTCAAAATCCGTCTCCTCCACCTCCACGGTTTCGATGCGGAGATTTTTCACCCCCGTTTCATCCAGCACCACCGTATTGGCCGCGCGTTTGGAGTCGCCTTCGGCATGCGCCATGCCTGCCACGGCGAGGCAGAGGATCAGTCGGGAAAAGGAACGTATCATAAAGGTCAATCAGAGCAGGGTAGGGGCAGGTTGGTCAGCGTTTTGCTGGAGTGGATGAGGTGGCTGCACCCGCAGGCGCATGCTTGCCTGTGGCCGCTTCATAGCGGATGCGCGCCAGATGGAAATCACGCACGGCATCCAGCGCCGCGGCCTCCAGTTGCAGGCGTTGCTCACGCGCACGCAGAATGGTCAGCAGATTGGTCTGCCCCTGCTCGTAGGCCTTTTCAAGTTTGTCCGTCTGCTCAATCACCAGTGGCAGCAGCTTGTCCCGCGTCTCATGCGCCAGATCCGCATTGGCCTGCATTTCGAGGCGGGCCGTTTCAGCTTCGCTGATGATTTGTTTGCCCAGCGCTTCTCTTTCCAGCACGGCACGCTCCGCACTCGCGGCCTTCTCGGCGATCTCTCCCTGATTGCGGTTCCAAAACGGCAGCGGAATGGAAAAGCTGAAGCCGTAGTACCCGGTGTACGTGCGGTTCGTCGGCGTCACATCCTGCATTTCCCGCGAGGCAAACACCCCGGCTTTCACATCCGGCAAACGCCGCGCCTTGGCGAGTTGCTTGTCTGTCGTGGCTGCTGCGATCTTGGTCTGGGCCAGCTGATAGTCCGCCCGCTGCATCCAGCCCGCACCCATACCAGGAACGACCATAATCGGCAGATCGCCCGTGAGATTCAATGCCTCCTCAGGCGGCAGACCCAGCATGGGTTTGAGCTGGCCCATCAGACTGATGCTGGTCGTTTCCAGTTTCCGCGTCTCCAGCAGCAGTCGCTGCGCATCCACTTGGGCTTGGGCGGCATCCAGAGCGGAAATCTCCCCCACTTTCGCCCGCCCGCGCACAAACTCAGAGAGCTTCGTGGCCAGCGCCGTCTGTTCCTTCCGCAAGACGCGCTGCTGGGTGAGCGACATCAATTGCACGGCAAGGCCCTGTGCCTCTGCGATCAGCCGCCGTTCCGCATCCCGCACCTCCAGCTCGGCCGCCCCCACCAACTGCGAACTGAGTTTCTTTTCCAAGCTCAGCCTGCGGGTGATGGGAAACGCCTGATCGATGGAAAACACCCCTGTTTGCGGACTGACCTTGCTCTGATTTTGAAGAGCGTAGCCAATTGTCGGATTCGAAAGCCTGCCAGAGCCGAGCTGACGGCCCCGCGCCTCCTCCACCGCGAGCCGCGCGGCTTTGAGAGTGGGATGCGAGGTGCGAACATTCAAGCCGATGTCGGCAAGCGAAAGCGTGAGTGCAGGGGCCGATGAGGCGGCCGCCAGCATCAAGGATGTGCACAAAAGGGATGAGCGTAACATGGAAAGGGTGGTGGATTGAGATTTGCACGCGCAGAAACGCCATGCCTTGGGCAGGGAACGGAAAATCAGAGCGCCTCAGCCGTCAGTCATGGACGGCGGCGCACACCTCTCTCAAACCAAAATCACCACGCAACGTGCCACCTGCAAAGCCGCAGGCGGCGGACTCTCGCCCCCGGTATCCAGGGGCGTCTTCATCATTTCATTCTCTGTGAGAGCCTGAATCAGCACCCACTCATGCACGGGAATCTCAGCCACCAAGACTGCTACAAAGGCCGGGATGGAAACCGCCGTCAGGCCTGCAGTGCCGGCCTGCAAATCCACCGTCAGCGGCGCATGATGCTCGCTGTTCTCGTGCCCACTGTCCTCCTCGTGCGAGTCCTCAGAGCAGGAAACAAATCCGACCTTTCCGGCCTCCGCTTCGTGATGGCAGTGCTCAGCAGCCGTCTCCACCCTCGTTCCCTGATGGTCACAGACAAACCCGCGCTGCATCCCAAACACCTGCGCGCACCCCACGACCAGAATGGCCAGTGAGGCAAGGATGCGCTTGGGGAGGATGACCATGGCGGATGTAAGATGCGAGCAAGGCCGACTTTGTTCAATGTGATTTTTTGCCCTTGCCGATGGGCACGCTCCTGCTCCCCAACCGGCCGCTATTGTGATGAAGATGCTGTCGAAAAGGCGGGGTACTTCAGGTGAAGCCAAGATGTGCGATTTTTGCCTCGAACTATTGACGCTGTGAGCATTGCTGAATACAATTTTAGCATTGATAATCAAGACTCTTCGGAAGGACTTCTAAATTGCATGCCTGTCGGCCCGAAATCGCAAGCAGACAAACGGCCCGCTGCAAACGGTCCGCAGTTTCCTGTGACGATGTGGTCTATGATCCAGGCGGCGAAGCATGAGGATGATGCTTTGGTGGGGCTGGAGCGGCTGGCGCGGGCATACTGGGAGCCGCTGTATGTGGTGGCACGGCAGCGGGGCTCATCGCATGAAGCCGCGGCTGACGAGGTGCAGGGTTTCTTTGAATATCTGCTGTCGCATGAGGTGCTGAAAAATGTGCAGAAAGGCGAAGTGCTGTTCCGCAGTTTCCTGCTGCGCTGTTTCACGAACTGGCTGGTCAACGAGTATAACCGGTCTCAGGCGGCAAAGCGTGGCGGCGGTGCTACGCTGCTTTCGGTGGATGAGATGGTCATGCAGCCACATGAGCCCGCCATGGTCGACGGCCGGACACCGGAGTGGGCCTATGACCATAGCTGGGCGCGGGCGCTGGTGGATCAGGCTTTGCAGCGGTTGGACGAGGAAATCATCATGAAGGAGCGGGCGGTGTTTTTGCAGGAACTGCGACGGCGTGCCTTTGCCATCGATGAGCGCGCCCCTGACTGGGAGGAAGTGGCCAGGCAGCATGGCCTTTCCCACGGGGCGGTGCGGAAGGCGGTGTCTGACCTGCGCCGTCGTTTTGGTGTGCTGCTGCGCCGCGAGGTGCGGAAAGTCGTTTCGAGCGATGAGGAGGTGAACGATGAACTGCGGCACCTGGTGAATTTGCTTTCGATCGATGTATGAGTGCCGCCCCCCAGCCAAAAGTCTGCCCTGAATGCTCCTGCAGGCTGGAGAAAGACGGCGTCTGTCTGGTGTGCCTGCTGAATGAGGGAATGGCTGCTGAGGAAGAGGAGGCTGCCGAGGAGGAGGTGGAGAAAGCATCACGGACGTTGGTCCTGCCCTGCGAGTTTGCCGGGCACCGGCTGGTGCGTGAGATCGCCAGCGGCGGGATGGGCATCGTGTATGAGGCGGAGGATCTGAAATTGAAACGCGTGGTGGCGCTGAAGGTGGTGCGGAATGCGCACTTCGCCACTCAGGAGGAGGCGGCCCGTTTTCGCGCGGAAGCGCAGGCGGTGGGAATCCTCGACCACCCGGCGATCGTACCGATCTATGAAAGCGGTGAAGAGGACGGGGTGCCGTATTACACCATGCGTTTGGCGGAGGGTGGATCTCTGGGGGACCACCTGAAAAAGCAGGGTGTGATGCCGGACCGTGAGGCGGCGGCCTTCATGAGCATCATCGCACGGGCGGTGCAGCATGCCCATGATCACGGGGTGCTGCATCGTGATCTCAAGCCGGCGAACATTCTCATGGATGCGGGCGGGAGGCCCATGCTGTCTGACTTTGGGCTGGCGAAGCTGCTGTACACGGAATTGCATATGACGCACAGCACGGCGCATCTGGGCACGCCGTATTACATGAGTCCGGAACAGGTGGCGGGCAACGCCAAACAAATCACGACGGCGAGTGATGTGTGGGCGCTGGGGGTGATGCTGTATCAGATGATCACGGACAGGCTGCCGTTCCAAGGCGGGAGCGCCATGGAGGTGATGCGCCGGATCACAGAGGAGGAGCCGGAAATAAGTTCAGTGGGGAGGCTGACCGTGCGCTTGGGATCCAAATCGGGGGATGCCACGGCTAGCAGCGTTTCGACAGGTTCAATGCGGCGGGTGCAGCCGGATCTCGCCACCTTGATCCTGCGCTGCCTGGAGAAACAGCCTGCCCGGCGGCTCTCGAGCGCCGGACTTTTAGCGGATGAACTAGACCGCTTCTTGAAGGGTGAACCGATCCAGTCCCGGGCGGTGGGTTCGTGTGAGCGGCTTTGGAAGTTTGCAGGGAGGAACAAGGCGGCGACCTTGGGTATTCTGGCCACCTCGGTCGCGCTGATCGGGGGCACCTGCATCTCCCTCTGGCAAGCCGTGAAGGCCCGGCGGGCTGAGCAGCAGGCTCTGCAACAGAAGGCGGATTCGGATGAGATCGCCGCCATCTTGATGGAGGCCGCACGTCCTAAGAATGAGCGTTTTGCTGGAGAAGCCATGGATTCAGATCTGATGCGGCAGGATCTGCTGCGGAGGGTGAAGGCCTTCACTGGTGCCCCTGAGCGGAAGGCGGAACTGCTGATGGATCTGTCCGACGTGCTGAGAAAACCGTCAGACATCAAAGTTTACCGTCAGGTTTTGGCGGACTTGGAATCGGAGCTAAATGTGGACGATCCGCTGTTGTGGAGTCTGCGCTACCATGTGGAGCTCAAGACGATGCATGCATCGGACGCCAGGAGCGAAGAGTCACGCACAGCACGTGAAGAACTGCGCCGAATATTGGCGTGGCAGAGCGCGCATCTGGATGCGGCAGACACGCAGATCTACAACACCAAGTATGCGCTGGCGGTCGAGTTGCAGGGTGAGGTGGGTACTCCCGCCGCGTTGCGGGAGGCCGAGGAGCTGCTCCGGTCTTGTGTGGCCCATTACGAGCGTCAAAAAAACGCCTCCGATCTCATCCGCTGCCGCATTGAATGGATGACGACGATTTACGAGCAGGGCAGGCACCAAGAGGCGCTGAAGATCGGCCGTGAAACCTGCGAGTATGCGATGAAGGCACGTGGCCAGCGTGATGTGGTCACAGGCCGGGCCTATGGCCGCCTGGCCAAGCATTGCCGCGATGCCGGGTTGATTGAGGAATCAATCATCCATAGCCGTCACGCTTTGGACATTTACTGGCACACCGTCGGTCCGGGTTACGTGAAGGCTGACTCCACCTTGGACGGGCTGGCCGGGATGCTGAAGAAAAAAGGCGATAACGAAGCCGTGCTGCAACTCCGCCGTGCCAGTCTGAGCGTGTATGACCAGCAGATGGGCGCGATGTCCCCGGACACACAGTGGGAGACTGGCAATGTCGTCCATGCGTTGCGAGAACTGAATCACCTGGAGGAGGCGCATGCCTTCGCGGAAATGTGGCTGGACCGTGTGCGCGTGGATGGCCGCCTGCCATCCGGCGCCGCCTCACTGCTGGTTTTTGATTTCCTGACCCTGCGTGACATGGCCAGGCACGAACAGGCTGAAAAGCTGCTGCGGCAGTTGCCCGAGCTCCTTCAATCACAGGATTGGAGTGAGTCCGCTTTTTACCTGCTCAGGCGCTGGAAGACTGTCGCCGTAAGGTTGAAAAACGCGGAGCGGCACGCAGAGTGCATCAGCATCGCCAAACACGTCATCGATATTCTGGACAAAGGCACCATCAGCGGACGTAAAGCCAACGGCACGCGGCCGGAGTTTCAAAGACTGCTGGAGGAGGCTCTGGCAGAACAGAAGAAGAACGCCAGTGAGACTGGAAAAAAGCCAGGGAAGCAAGCCCCCAAGGCAACCGCCGCAGCTCCATCTCCAGTCAGCTCAGCGAGGTGAATCAGGAGGGCCGGCAAGCCCGGTTCGGTGTCTGGCTTAATTTTCCCGGTAACAAAAGGGCCAAAAAACTGTGGAATAATGAGTTCAGCCGGAACCCTGCACAAGAAATAGCCATAAATTGATAAGGATAAGTAAAAGACAATTCGAAAGAAATAGTCAGGAAAGTGGGCGGAAAGCTGGTTCGCACTAACTCAAAAGAGCAGCAAAATTGATCATGAATGCGCGCAATATAAGGTCAGGATTTCCCAATTTCATCGCACCGATCCTCATGGTCTTGGTCGTATCAGCGCAGGGTCTTGAACCCGCGCAGGAGGAACGTTTGAGCCTGCGCGCGGTGATTCTGAAGGCGCTGGAAAACAACAACGACATCATGATCCAGGACCTGGGGCGTCTGGTGGAGCTGGAGAAAATCAAGGTGGCCAACCAGGCACTCAACCCGCGCCTTGAAGGGAGCTATGCTTATCAGTCCATCCGTACGCCGCAAAACACCCAGGACTACATTGCGACCGGGGGCGGGATTGCGACGACGGCAACGCCGCAGCTGACTGCACCGCACGTCTTCATGCAGCGCAATCATGTGAGCAAGCTGACCTTGGTGGACAAGCTCACCACGGGTGCCACGATCGAACTGGGCACCACGATGCGTGTGCTCTCCAACAGCCTCAACCGCCGTCAGCCGCCGGGGATTTTCAGTCCTGAGTGGGAGTCTTTCACTGGCATCACCGCCACCCAGCCGTTGCTGAGAGGCTTCGGGAAAGACGCCAATCTGGCCGAAATTCGCATCGCCAAGGCCAATGCGAAGATCGCGGACTACGAGTGGCAGTTTCGGACTTCGACGGTGGTCGCCGATGTGATGAAGCAGTATTTCGATGTGATCTTCACCCGCGAGAACATCGCTGTGCAAAAAGAAGGGATCGAGCTTGCTGAAAAGCTGCTTGGAGACACGCGGAAGCGCAGCAAGGAAGGCGTGGCTGCCAACAACGACGTGGTGGTGGCCGAGGCGGGCATCTATCAGCGCAAAGAGGAGCTGCTGGCGGCCGAACTTCTGTACATCGAGCGCCAGAATGCGCTCCAGCTTCTGTTCAGGCGTTCCAATGATGTCTATAGCCGCAGCACTCGTGTGATGCCGGCGGATCGCCTCAGCGACCGCATGCCAGTCACCAGCCGCAACGAGCTGATGGGGCTGGCGGTCAACAATCGCTACGAAGTCAAGCAGGCGGAGGAGTTCATCAAAGCCCGTTACGCGCAGTCGCAACTGGCGCACAATCAGTCACTCTCCCGTCTGGATTTTGTGGCGAGCGGCGGTCTGCATGGCCTGGATGGCAACATTGGACAGACCTATTCCAACGCATTTCAGAGCCAGGCTCCTGAGTGGACGGCAGGCTTTCAGTTCTCCGTTCCATTGAACAAGGACAATCAAAAGGCGACCGAGCGGCTGGCCTACCGCCAGCAGGAGCAGGCGGAGAAGCAGGCAGAGAAGCTGCGTTTGCAGGTGCTGCTGGAAGTGGACACGGTTTACAACCGGGTGCAGATCAATCAGGACCGGCTGATTGCGACGCGGAAGAGCCGCGAGGCAGCGCTTCAGTCTGCCGATGCGGAATTGAAACGTCTGCAGCAAGGAGTTTCGACGAGCTATCAGGTGTTGCAGCTTCAGCGCAACTACTCACAAGCCAAGAGCCGTGAAGTGGCGGCCCTGGCAGATTTCAACAAGAGCATCGTGGATCTGGACTTGATCACCGCGACCCTGCTGAAGAATCTGGGCATCAATATCAGTGAGCCGGTGCCCGCTGTGGCACCGGTCAGCCCAGAGCCCCAGATTGTCAAACTTGCGTCGGCGCCGGTGCCGACGACGAAGACTTCTGCAGCCAAAAAAGAAACCCCAGTTCCGGCCAAGAAAGCCACTTTGGGGAGCCGGATCAGCAAGTTCTTTGGCCGCAGCAATCGTGAAGGGCAATAACTCGGGAGACAGTCGTCCTTAAGCTCTCCTCATGCGCGTCCACCTACTGACTGCGGTTGCCTCAGCCTTTCTGTGCATGCTCACTGCGGGTGTGGCGCAGACCACCGCGCCCGAGTGGCGCGAAGGAGTCGCCAAGCCTTTTCGTGCAGTGATTCTCAGTGCCTCCCTGCGCGAAGTCATCACCAGCATTTCCGTCGCTGAAGGGGACCGCATCAAGGAGGGGCAGGTCATCATCAGCCTTCAGTCAGGCAAGGAGAAGGTGGCGGTGGAACGTCTGCAGCTCATGCTGGAAAAAGCGGAGTTTGATTACAATGCCGCGAGACGGCTCTTTGAGCAGAATGTCTCCAGCAAGGACGAGGCGCTGGCCAAGGAACTGGAGGTGAAACGCATCAAGGCGGACCTCAAGATTGCCGAAGCCGATGTGGCCGAGCGTGAGATCCGCTCACCGCTCAACGGTGTGGTGGTGCACCGCCTGCATGAAGTCGGGGAAGCGGTGAACGAGGCGGAAGCGATCATGCAGGTGATGGAGGTGGACCGTCTGCTGCTGCTGTTTCATCTGGAGGCGACGATGCTGTCCGTGCTGAAACTGGGGCAGGAGATTGAGGTGAATTTCCCTGAGCTCTCACCCCCGGTGCAAGGTCGTGCGAAGGTGCATTTCATCGACCCCGAAGTGGATGCGCGCAGCGGGTTGTTTCGCGTGCGCCTGCTGTTCGAAAACCCGGAAGGCCAGGCGCGGCCGGGCATGAAAGTGAAAGCCAAGTTTTCCCCGCAATGAGTTCCAGGATCGAGCCGCTGAGTGACTTTGATTTCCTGGCTTCCTTCACCGGAGAACCCGGTGTCTTTTGGCCGCGCTGGTGCCTGATGGCACGGGCGCGTTTCGAGGCGGACGGCGCCTGCCTCCTACTTCAGGCAGGGCAGGGGGCGGATGCTGTGCGCGTGGTGGCGCAGGACCGTCCGTCCTCAGCGCAGCGCGTGGTGCAGAGCGGCGTCGTGCCGTCATTGGCAAAATTGACTGCGGGTGGCGTGCATGTCTGGTCTCCCCGAGTGACGGTGCTCAGCATGCCGGGCAGCGGGGCGGCCAGTCCGCAACTGTGGCTGGTGTTGCTGGATGCCATTGGCGAAGACCCGGACGGTGTGGCCCGCGAACTGCGCCTGCTGGCGGAAACGTATCAGGGGCGGCGTCGCGAGAGCCGGCAAAGCGACCAGTTGCTCACCTTGCGTGAAGTGTTGGACCTGGGGCTCGACATGGGCGGTTGCAAAACCATGCTCGAAGCTGGCTTGCGTCTCTGCCACCGGGTTGCGGCAATCTTGGGCGGCAGTCGCGTGACCTTGGGCTGGAGGGAAGGCGTCGATTTGAAACTCATCGCCACGAGCCATGGCGGTCGTGTGGCGCAGAACTTGCAGGAGGCCGAGGCGATCGTACGCGCCATGGATGAATGCGCGGATCAGAACAATGAAGTGGCCTTTCCGGCGATGGCAGAGAGCCGGGCGGTCACGCGTGAGCATCAAGCCTTCAGCCGCAGTCATGAGGATGAGTCATTGCTTTCAGCTCCGTTGCGCGATGGCGAAGGAGCTGCCGCAGGAGTGCTGCTGGTGGAGCGTGAGGCTGTCACGGGCCGCTGGGCCGAGGCCGATCTTGAGCGTCTGCGTCTGGCCTGTGATCTGGTGGCAGGCAGGCTCGAGGATTTGCAGCAGCGGTCCGGGTGGTGGGGCCGGCGCGCCTGGCGTGCGCTGCGTGCATCCGCTGCGAAGTGGCTGGGCGTGGAGCATACCGGGCCCAAGCTGGCCGCACTGACGCTACTGGTGACGGTGCTCTGCCTGGCGATCATCCCGGTGGATCATAAAGTGAGCGCTCCGTTCCTGCTCAAGACAGATTCGGCGCTGTTGAGCACGGCGCCTTTCTCAGGCTACATCGACCAAGTCCGCTACCATCTGGGGGATGTGGTGAAAAAAGGTGATGTGCTGCTGACTTTGGACCGGCGCGAGCTGCTGCTGGAAGAAGCCAATGGCATGGCCACGCGTGACAGCAGCGAGCGTGAAGCGCGCAGCTACGAAGCGGAAAACAAACTCGCCGAAGCCCTCATGGCGCAGGCCCGGGTGCGGCAGGAAGATGCCAAGCTGGCCATCGTGCGGCATCGTCTGGCCAAGACAGAAGTGAAGGCCCCCTTTGACGGCGTGGTGGTGGAAGGTGATCTGCGTGAACGTCTTTCGGCTCCGGTGCAATTGGGCGAGCCGCTCTTGAAAATGGTGCAGCTGCGTGACCTGACGGCCTTGCTGCAGGTGGATGAGCGTGACATCGGTTTCCTCGGGCAGGGATTGAAGGGCGAAGTTGTTTTTGCCAGCCGCCCGGGAGAAGCCTTCAAGGTCTTGATCGACCGCTTTGAGCCGGTGGCGGAAGTGCGCTCTGAGGGCAATGTGTTTCTGCTGCGCGTGCAGATCACGGATCCCGCGCAGGATTGGTGGCGGCCGGGCATGAGCGGAGTTGGCAAGATCGTCGCGGGACGACGCAGCCTGCTGTGGGTGCTGGCGCACCGCACGGTGGAAACCCTGCGGCTGTGGCTCTGGTGGTAACAACCCGAAGACGATGAGCACACCGCTGCCAACCTTTGATGAATCGTGGCACCAGGTGACCCCACGGCGGGTGCGGTTGCGGCCCGGGGTCGAGATTCATGCGCAAAGTTTCCGCGGTCAGCGCTGGTATGTTTTGCGCGATCACCTGAGCGGGAAATTCTTTCGCGTACGGCCTGCCGCCTACACGTTCATCACGGAGATGGAGCGTTCCGCCAACGTGGGGGAAGCCTGGGAGCGCTGCATGACGGCGGAGCCAGATCACGCTCCCGGTCAGGGGGAGGTGGTGCATCTGCTCATTCAGCTTCACCGTGCCGGGCTGCTGCGCAGTGACGTCGAAGGAGATGTGGAAGGTTTGGCCGAAGTCTTCGCCAAAGAGAAACAGCGGGAGGCGGTGCAGCGCTGGACGAACCTGCTGTTCTTCCGCATGCCGCTATGGTGCCCGGATTCCTTTTTGCGTTCCACGGCTTGGGTCGGTGCTGCGATGTTTTCACGCTGGGGGCTGCTGCTCTGGCTGGGTTTGGTCGGCTGGGGGAGTGCGGAGGTGGTGTCGAACTGGGCTGCATTTGCCGCAGACAGCAGCGGCCTGCTGGGTGCGGCCAATTTGGTGTGGATGTACGGTGTGATGGTGGTCATCAAGGTGCTGCATGAGTTTGGCCATGGCTACGCCTGCCGGCGGCTGGGCGGTGAGGTGCCTGAAATGGGTGTGATGCTGCTGCTGTTTAATCCGCTGCCGTATGTGGACGCATCAGCCAGCACGGCGTTTCGCAACAAGTGGCACCGCATCCTCGTCGGTGGTGCGGGCATGCTAGTGGAGATGGGGATTGCGGGCATCGCCGCCATCGTCTGGGCGCACAGCGGCACGGGTGCGGTTCACAGTCTCGCCTTCAACACCATCATCGCAGCCTCCGTGGTGACGCTGGTCTTCAACGTCAACCCGCTGCTGCGCTACGACGGCTATCACATGCTCTCCGACTGGCTGGAGACGCCCAATCTGCAGGGCCGGGCATCTCAAATGATGCTCCACCTGCTGGATCATTATTTGTTTGGCCTGAAGTCCTCGCGCAGTCCGGCGGAAACGACCCGCGAGGGCATCTGGCTTGCGGTTTACTGGGTCTGCTCATGGGCGTACCGGCTCATGATCACCTTTGGCATCCTGCTCATCGTGTCCCTGAACTACCTGGGTTTCGGCATGCTCATGGCGGTGGCTTTTGGTTTCATGTGGGTGGTGCTGCCGGTTTTCAAATCGATCCAATACCTCCTGTTCAGTCCCAAGCTGGAGCGCTGCCGTTTGCGGGCCTGTGGTGTAAGCGGCGGGCTCTTGGCCGTGGTGCTGGCGTTTTTGGTTTTGATTCCCATGCCGTATTACTTTCGTGCCGAAGGTGTGGTGCGGGCCGAGCCTTTTGCGCGGGTGTATGCGGGAGTGGACGGCCGCATGGCGAAACTGCTGGTGCCATCTGGTACGCTGGTGAAGCAGGGCACGCCTCTCGTTGAGCTGGAGAATGCCGAGCTGAGCCATGAGAAGGATTTCCTAAAGGGACAGGTGGCCCTGGCGGAAGCCCATCAACGGCTGGCTCTGGACACGGATCCTGCCCGCTATGCGAGCATGAAGTCCTACTTCCTTGCCCTTGCTCTGCGCCGGACACGGCTGGAGGAGGATACCCGGGCGCTGACGGTGCTGGCTCCCTGTGATGGACTCTGGCTGGCTCCGGATGCCTTCCATTATCAGGGCAACATGCTGCCGCGCGGGCTGGAGCTGGGCGTGGTGCAGAACACGGAGGCCTTTGCGGTGTCTGCCGTGGTGCGGCAGGACGATGTCTCCCGTTTGTTCTCTCCCGAACAAGTGCATGGCACCGAGGTGCGTGTGCGCGGGCAGGAGGGGAGCATGCTGGGCGTGGCCAGCTTCACCGCCATCCCGGCCGAGCGCCAGGATCTGCCCTCCGCCGCGCTGGGGATTCTCGGGGGCGGCAAGGTGGCCGTCGAAAATCCAGGTGCCCAAGGCCGCAGGCAGACTTCTTCCGGTGCCATGACGTCCGATGATGAGGGCCGGCATGCGAAGGAGCCGATTTTCGAAATACGCGCACTGCTCCAGCCGGATGCCAGCGTCAAACTGCTGCACGGCCAGCGTGTGGTGGTCCGTATGACCTTAGAGTCAACCCCGCTGGCCGCCCAGTGGTGGCGCAGCCTCAGGCAGACCTTCCAGCGGACGTACAAACTCTGAGCGATGTCCCCCACCGAGCATCAACGCTGTTTCACGGAACGTGCTCCGGCGCAGCCCCGGCGCGGACTGGACGTGTGGGCGCATGGGCTGGTCGGCAGGTGCAAGCGGGGGCCGTGGCAGCGGAAGCGTCTGGCTGAAAAGGCGCGTGCCATCGCCGCGCTGCGTGAGGAACTGGAGCAGCTCACGGAAGCCGCTTTGAACGAACGCTTCCATGCCTTGCAGCGTGAGCGGCGGAAACGACCGCATCACTGGCAGTCCTTGTGCCATGAGGGGCTGGCCATTCTGGCGGTCATGGCCCACCGCGAGCTGGGCCTGCGTGCGTATGAGGTGCAGCTGATGGCAGCCGTCGCTTTGGTGGAAGGCTTTTTTACCGAGGTGGACACCGGGGAAGGGAAGACGCTGGCCATCGGTCTGGCGGCGGCCTTCCAGGCGCTGGGTGGCGTGCCCTGCCATGTGATCACCGCCAATGACTACCTCGCGGAACGTGATGCCCGGCAGCTGCGCCCCTACTATGAGCGCGCCGGGCTGACGGTGGGAGCCGTGCTTTCCGAGCATGACGATACGGCCCGGCGGGCGGGCTACGCCTGTGGCGTGACTTACACCACGGCCAAGGAAGTGGCGGCGGATTACCTCCGCGACCGCCTGCGCATGGGTGTCAGTGGCACGGTCCGGCAGTCTTCCGCACGCCTGGTTGGCCTGCTGATGGACAGGTCTTCGAATTCGGCCCCCGTGCAGAGAGGGCTGCACTGCGCGCTCATTGATGAAGCGGACCACGCCTTGATCGATGAGGCCGTCACCCCTCTCATCATCAGCCGACTTCAGGATGCAGGGGAGATCGCTGCCGCCGTCCATGCCGTCTGGGACCTGGTGCGAATGCTGGACCCGGCGGTCGATTACCGGGTGGATGCCGAGTCTCGAACCATCGAGCTGCTACCCCCGGGTCTGGCACGGGTGCATGAGGAACTTGCCCTGCCTCGGACCGGCCTCTGGGCGAGCGATCGCCGCCGCATTGAGCTGGTGGGACTGGGCCTGGAGGCACGTGAATTTTTCCTGCGAGACAAGCAGTACGTCATCGATGACGGCAAGGTGGTCATCGTGGACCCCGCCACCGGACGGCCTATGCCGATGCGCACCTGGCGGCAGGGGCTGCACCAGATCATTGAGGCCAAGGAGGGGCTGGAGATTTCGGGTCCATCTGAGACTCTGGCCCGCACTTCCTTCCAGGCTTTTTTCCGCAAGTACCTCCGTCTCGCCGGTGCCTCAGGAACACTGCGTGAGGCGGCGGCGGAGATCTGGCAAACCTACTCCGCCCCCTTCGTTTCCATCCCGCGCCACCTGCCATGTCAGCGCCATTATGCGGGGGTGAACTTCTTCCCCAGTCAAGAATTGCGTGATGTGGCGCTTCTGCATGAAGTCAAGATTCGTCATGCTCGGGGGCAGCCTTTGCTCATCGGTACTCACACGGTGGAGAGCAGCGAAGTCATCGCCGACCTGCTCCACAATCACGGCCTGCCCGGCGGCCAGGTGCTCAATGCGCGGCGTCACCGGGAGGAGGCGGCCATCGTTTCCCAGGCCGGACAGGAGGGGCAAATCATCATCGCCACCGGCATGGCGGGACGCGGCACGGACATCCGATTGGGGACGGGCGTGGCGAATTTGGGAGGGCTGCATGTGGTGGCCACGGAGGTCAACGAGAGTCCTCGAGTGGACCGTCAGTTGTTCGGACGAGCCGCCCGTCAGGGGGACCCAGGCGGGGTGATCTCTTATTACAGTGCGGATGACGCGGTGCTAAAACGGTTCGTCCCGGCGGGCATTTTGGAGCTCTGGAGGCGCTCTTTTTCGGTCCCTTGGCTGGCTCAAAAGCTCGGCCGCGGACTGCTCTGCTGGACCCAATCCGTCGCCCGCCGCCAGTCCGTACGCCGCCGCCGCGGTATTATAAGGAGCGAAGAAGAGATCCGCCGCTCACTGGGTTTCACCGTGGGATCTGAAAATGGCGCAAAATTTGCTGTAACACTTGGACCGTAATCTTGTGGATACATTAGTGGTGAAGTCTGATTTCAAAAAATCGTGACTCACTGCGCCAGATTTACCGTTCAGTTCACTCATCATTTCCATGCTTCTCACCCAGTCCAAATCACTCTCCCGTGCCCATCGGCACGCGGGTGGTGATTTTGTATTGGAGATGATGGAACCGCGCATCCTTCTTTCGGGTGCGCCGATGGACCTGCCGCAGCCGGTCGTGGACATGGTTCCACCACCGCCGTCACCTACCGCTTCGGCGGATCAGGTGGTCCTGATGATTCCCGGCAGCACCTCACTGAATGCGGACATCACAGCCACTCCGAGTGCCGCTATGACACATTCGGTCTTCGGCCAAACGGAAGCACTTCCTGCCGCTGAAGAGCCCGAGCAGCAGCCTCTGACTCCCGAAAACGCCGCCAAGTCGGCTGAAGTTACCACGGTCAAAGTCGCGGATAAATCCGATAAACCAGCCGTCGAACCCCTTCTTCCTACCTCCCTTGAGGCGGGATTAACAGTTTCCAAAGCAGTGCCAGCCAGCAACACCATGACGGGTGAACTGGTGGACACGCTCCACGCAGCCAACGGCCCGCCGGGCACTGCAGCTTCCTCCTCTGATGTAACAAACGGTTCAAATACAACGATTTATCAAAACAACGGAACGGGTGCCACATCCGGTTCGATGTACGTGCCCGCGCAGCTTATCATCATTGATGGCGCCGTGAGCGGTTTTAGCCCCCTGATCGAAGGGCTGCAAGGTGGCAACAGCAATGTTCAGGTGGTCGTTTTGGACACACAGTCCAACGGCATCCAGCAAATCACTGAGCTGCTGAAGTCTTACCACAATCTGGATGCGATCCACATTTTGGCACACGGCGGAGACGGTGCCCTCCGGTTGGGCAACCTGGTCCTCAACGACTCCAAGCTGACCGAAAACCAGCAGAGCATTGCATCGTGGGGTGACTCCCTGAAAACTGGCGGCGACATTTTGCTGTATGGTTGCGACATTGCTGAAAGTGACAAAGGTGCACAATTCGTTTCGCGCCTCGCTCAAGTCACTGGCGCCGATATTGCCGCCTCAACCAATGCTACCGGAGCCGCCAATCTGGGTGGCGACTGGCGATTGGAGTATCAAACGGGTATCATCGATATGGGGGTTCCGTTTGCCGCTGGGGCCATGACCGCCTATGGAACCTTGCTCGATTCGCTGCCAAGCGTGACTCTTAGCAGCGGCGACACGATCACCGTGACAATCGGTTCGACAGTCACCGTCGGAATCGGTGGTACCAATTATACCTCCCTGACGGTTTCTGGAACCGCGGCTCTAAACGGCACCCTGGCGATCACCGTCAGCAATGGCTTCAACATTTCCGCCGGTCAAACTTTTGACCTTTTGACGGCGGGCAGCGTGACTGGAACTTTCTCCAATGCGACCGGCCTCTTTAATAATGGGGGTCTCTATTTCGAGATCGTCCAAACGGCCAGCAAGCTGCAACTGGTGGTGAAGGAAATTCAGGGCAACCCCGCCGTGCAGATCTCCGCCGGTCTCCAATCCGCCCGCGACGCGCTGGGCAAAATTTTCAACGACTACTTCACCAACCCACCTGGGGTTTCGGCCAGCCTCGATCTTTCAATCAGCGGATTCGCCACCCTGAGCGGCATCTTCGGAGTTCAGAAAACCGGCGGCGTGATCACCCTCGTCGCTCAAAACGCGAGCGCCCTGCTTACCGCCGGCACCGCCTCGGTGGGCATCACCGCTGCCAATATCGCGGTGCAGCTTAACTCAAATGGTACTCGGGTCGTTTATGGAACCGGCCAGTTCGCCATCACAGCGGGATCAAGTTTCGTCAATGCCTCCGGAACGGTCACCCTGACCGAAAACACCACCGCCTCGGCCACCACGAGTCAGACAGTCACAGTCAGCGGCATCTCGGTGAACATGCCTGTGATTGCCGCCGGAGTTCAGTCACTTGCCGGGACCGGACTGAGTGTCGGTGTGAACGGCTTCGCCACACTCACCGGTGACTTCAGCTTTAAGAAAAGCGCGGGTGACATTGAAATCGTCGCCAACAACGCCAGCGCTCTTTTGACCACCTCATCCGCCAGCGTCGGTGTGAACAGCGCCACCCTGGCCCTGCTGCTCAAGTCCACCGGCGGCATCGCCCTCAGCGCCTCAGGCACTCCTGTGCTGACGCTGCCGACCACCTTCGGCACGCCGAGCGCCACCAGTATCGCGGTGGAGTACAATACGACCGGAGCCGCCGTCAGCCAGACACTGACCGGCAGCGGCGTCAGCCAGACGCTCAACCTGCAGACCGGCTCCGTCGCCTCTCCTTATAGTACGGTCACCGTCACGGGTTTCACGGCCAGCATCACGAACTTCGTCACGCTCTCTGGAAACTTCGGCTTCCAAAAGAGCGGCAGCGACCTCCTCGCGGCGGCCACCGGCGCGGCTGCGAGCATGAGCGTCAACAGCGTGGTGCATTCAGGGCTGAGCAATGGGACGATCGGCCTGCTGCTGAAGAGTGACGGCACACTGGCCATCGACGGCAACGGCGCGGCAGACATCAACCTCGGTCCAAGCTTCGGCAGCGCGAGTGCAACGAGTGTCACCTTAAAGTACAACAATACCGGCGCGGATGTGGCTCGCACGCTGACCATCGGCTCCATCAATGCTTCACTCAATGCGCTGAACAATGCCAGCGAGGTCTCAGCCGCCGGGTTCAACTCAACGATCAACAACTTCGTAAACATTACTGGTGACCTCGGCTTCAAGAAGACGAGCAATAACTTGATCGTGCTCGGTCA
>JAPLUN010000651.1 GCA_026397715.1 Verrucomicrobiota bacterium | reverse complement strand
GTGAAAACCGTTGATGTACTCAAAGATCAACGCCACCAGCACCACGGTAAGAACGAGGGTCATGCGCGGCGGGCGGTCAGGAGTTCTTCAAAACAATGTGGGCGACGACGTTGCCCGCATCGCGGCAGCGGTCCACGACCTTTTCCATCAGGTCATAGAGATCCTTGAGTATGACCACCATCACTGCGTCCTTTTCAGTGGTGTAAAGCACGCGCAAGCAGTCGATCATGAGTTTGTCAGCCTCTCCCTCGACCTGCTGGATCTGGTCGTTCAAATCTTTCACGCGTTCGAGATGCATCTTTTTGCGCAGCTCGACCACCATGGTGAGAACCACCTCGGCGGCCGCATCCATGAATTTGACCTGCCGGGAAAAATCAACTCCAGCCAGGCGCTCGCTGCAAATCAGGAGGCGCTCGGCGATTTTTTCGACCGTCTTGGGAATCTTGTACAACGCATTCGCCAGCGACTCGATGTCCTCACGCTCAAGCTCAGTGACAAAGGTTTTGCACAGGGCCTCGTCGATCTGCTGGGTGATCTTCTTGTCCTCTCGACGCGCAGCGATGAAGGCGTCAAGGTTCTGCGGCGCGGCGGGATCGGACAGCAGCTTGTGCAGGGACTGGACGCTCTGCCGGGCGTGACTGGCGCTGGATTCGAGCAGATCGTAAAACACATCCGATTTGCCGAAAATCTTTTGAAATGAAATCATGGGGAGAACCCGTCAGTGGGACGGGGCCGCCATTTAGAGCGAGCAGCATGGGTGCTGTCAAGGCAACCAGACCACCCCCATGTGACGAAACCGTCACAATACTGCTTGAACCAGGGCAACAAAAAACCCACCAACGGCACGCCGCAGATGGGTTCTATGTGTGATTGGCAGTTTCGGGGGTGTAAAACTAGCTGCTGGAGACAGCATCGGCACCACGCTCGCCGGTGCGAATGCGGATGGCGTCAAGCACAGCGCTGACGAAGACTTTGCCGTCGCCGATTTTACCAGTGTTTGCCGCCTTGACGATGGCATCAACCACTGCGTCAGCACGGCTGTCGTCAACGACGACTTCAATCTTCACCTTCGGGAGGAAATCGACGGTGTATTCACTGCCACGATAGATCTCGGTGTGGCCCTTTTGGCGGCCAAATCCCTTGACCTCAACAACAGTCATGCCTTCGACTCCGACTTCGGAGAGGGCTTCTTTGACATCCTCCAGTTTGAACGGCTTGATGATCGCTTCGACTTTTTTCATGGTTAACGGCAATTAGTAGTGTGGTTCACGAATTGCAACGATCAGAACCGTGGGAAGATGTTTTTTCCTGGCCCAATCTTTTGCGAAAATAGGTTTAAGCCGAAGTCGTGCCAACTTCCCAATTTATTTTTTCCGCGTGCCAGAAACCACCAGCTCTTAGAGGAGAGCCGTATTGCAAACCCACGGTCTTTCGCTTACCTCGGGCCATGCTCCGCACCGCTGCGCTTCTGGCCACTTCTTTTCTCTGCCTTCCCCTTTCTTCTCCCGCCCAGGATTCTCCGGTGGAGCTGAAGCTGCACTGGGAACCCGGTGTGACCTACATCCAGGAATCAGACACCGACACGACCAATTTTCTCACGGCTCTCGGCAAAACCACCGACCAGAAAATGCGCCTTCATCAGATCACTTCCATCACCGTCAGCAAGACGCCTGCAGACCAGACAGAAGCCAAAGTGATCATTGCAGCCCTCCTGGGAGAAATGTCCTTCGAAGGCAAAAGCTATGTCTTTGATTCCAGGAACCCCGGCTCCTCCAGCCCCCAGCTGCAGCAAACTCTCGGCGGGACGGCGGGCAAAGGCTTCACCCTCGTTTATGATGCCAAGGACAATTTCGTCGATGCCAAAGACATCGGCTCCATGGTCACAGGGGACGTCGAACCCGACTTGAACTCCATCGCCACCGCCCGTCAGCTCGCCACGCTCTACCGCCGCTCCCTGGAAATGGGCCTGCCCAAAATCCCCGTCAGCCCGGGTGACAAGTGGATCTCCGACGAACTCGTCCCCTTCCCCCAGGCCGGCACAGTTCAGGTAAAGCTGAATGCCAAGTTCGACGGCGTCGTTGACCGCGAAGGTCGCCGTCAGGCCCAGATCGCCTTCGAAGGCACCATGAAATCCAAACCCGACAAAGACAGCACCGGCCGCGAACTCGACACCGAGCGCTCCGTGACCTTCGGGGACAACTCCAAGGTCAACGGCCACGTCTTCTATGATCTGGAACGCAAAACCATTTCCATGGCCGTCTTCTCCGCCGCGATTCAGCTCAAAGTGGAAGGCAAGCCCATGCCAGTACACCAGCAAGTCACCACCCGGCTGGTCTCGATGAAGCCGACGGTGGCCACTCCGTGAGGGGGCTTTTTCGCCTTGCTAAGGGTGTTTGAATTTTCTCAAACCAGCCCCTCTTGCATGAACGTCCACATTCTTCAGCATGTCCCCTTTGAAGGCATCGGCAGCATGGAGCCATGGCTGCTGAGGCGGTCTGCAAACATCAGCAGCACGCGTTTCTATGAGTCATGGCAGTTGCCCGACGTCAACAATCTAGACCTCATCATCGCCATGGGCGGCCCCATGAGTGTGAACGATGAAGCCGAACTGCCCTGGCTGCTGGACGAAAAAAAGTTCATCCGCTCCGCCATCCAGCAAGGCGTTCCAGTGCTCGGCATCTGCCTGGGCGCACAGCTCATTGCCAGCGCGCTCGGCGCGCGCGTTTATCCTGGCAGGCAGCGTGAAATCGGCTGGTTTGACATCGAGGCAGTGCCCCATGCTGGCGGCGCATTTGCTTTTCCCAAAACCACGAACGTATTTC
>JAPLUN010000588.1 GCA_026397715.1 Verrucomicrobiota bacterium | reverse complement strand
ATGGTGAGGAAATGAGTGGGGTCGATTTTGCCCGGGCTGCGCTTTTTTTTTGCACGGCTGCGCACTTAGTTGGAGCCCGTGGTCAAACCATTTGCGATTTAAGGGTAATGGGGTTTGAGTTGACCTGACCCAATTTGCGCTCTTACCCTGGTTATTTTTTGTCATGAAACGCTCCCTGTTCATTCGCCCCGCCTTGACTGCCGCCCTGCTTCTGGCTGGCATTCTGCCTCTCACCGCTGCTCCCAAGGGCACCAAGGGGGTGGAGGAATTCGACCCGCTCGCTTTCCCGGGCAAGGTCGTGGACGACGTGATCGTCCCGGTCCCGAGCGAAGTTTTCTCCGTGCTCGACAAACTCGGTGAGCCCAACTGGAACGCGGAGCTGCGCAAGCAGGACATGCCGACCACCAGCGACCGCACCAAGCTTTCCCTCCTCTTTGGCTACACCGTGGCCGAGGGCTTCGTGGCCGTGCAGGCCGAGGACAAGGAAGCCGTGAAGGACATCGGCCATGACGTCATCTCCCTGGCCAAGAGCCTCGGTCTCAGCAAATCCGTGCTGCCACACGCCCAAGCCATCCTGGATGCGGCCGACAAGGGACAGTGGAGCGCCATCCGCAAGGAATTCGACCAGACCCAGAAGACCGTGCGCGACACGATGGAGCAGATGAAGGACATGGACCTCTCGCAGTGCGTCAGCCTCGGCGGCTGGCTGCGCGGCACGGCCTCCGTGACCTCCGTGGTGAAGAAGAGTTTTTCCGCCGACCGCGCCGAGTTGCTGAACCAGCCGATGCTGGTGGAGCACTTCGTCAACAGCATCGCCAAAATGCCCGTCAGCACCCGTGACCACGATGTGGTGAGGTCCATCCAAAAGGGTCTGTCCTCCGTGCTTCAGCAGATGGAAGGCGCCGTGGACGGTTTCTCCAAGGATGCGGTCTCTGACATCGGCAAAACCTGCGACAGCCTGCTGACGGAAATCCTCGCGAAAAAGTAGTCGGTGCCCTTCACCTTCATGATCTCCTCCGAAAGATACCCCCAAATGAAACGCCCCTGGTCCCGCTTTCAAGTTCTCGCCGCCGCCTGCCTGCTGGTGCTGGGAGCCACGTGCGTCTACGCGACCGTGGATGAGTCCCATGACTTTGCCATGGAGGCCGCCACTCCGTTTGTGGAGCAGGGCTTCATCGTGCGTGAAGACTACTGGAACGGTGAGGTGAAGAGCGGACAGAAGCTCCAGATCACCCACCAGCTCTTCAAGGGCAACGAATACGCCTTCTGGCTCGGCACGAGCCAGGAAGGGGTCACGCTCGACATGAAGGTCTATGACGAAAAGAACCAGCCGGTGCAGATCAATGCCAAGGCCGACAAGTTCTTCATGAGCGTGCGCGTCAATCCGCCGAAGACCGGCACTTACAAGATCGTCTTTGAACTGAAGTCGAAGACGGATGCCGGCGTGCTCTGGGCGCTGGCCTATGGCTACCGCTGATGCCCGTCGAAACGCTCACTTACGAGACGCCGCAGTTCCTGCAAAAACTGATTGGCAATGACCTCGGCAGTCTGCGGCTGATCGGTGAGTCGTTCGGCGTGAACGTGACCAGTCGAGAAGGCTGGGTGCGGCTGGAGGGCGAGGAGAAACCCATTGCGTCTGCTCGTGAGGTTTTCACCCAGCTTGAAAAAGTGCGCCGCAGCGGTGGCGATGTGTCTGCCGGCATGGTGCGTCTGGTGATCGAGAGCGTGCAGCGTGAGACTGGCGATGCCCCGGCGGATGCCATCATGCAGCTGAAACTGCTCGGCTCCGGCAAGCGTCCTCCCGTGCTGGCCAAGACGCGCGGGCAGATCGCTTACGTGCAGGCCATGCGGGAATGCGAGGTCGTCTTCGGCGTCGGCCCTGCAGGCACCGGCAAGACCTATCTCGCGATGGCCCAGGGGCTTCATTACCTCAAAGAAAAGCTCGTGCAGCGGCTCGTGCTCACCCGTCCTGCCGTAGAGGCAGGCGAGGCGCTGGGCTTTCTGCCGGGTGATTTGAAGGAGAAGATTTTCCCCTACTTGCGTCCGCTGTATGACGCCCTCTATGACATGCTGGAACCCGAGGAGGCGGAGCGCCTCATCGAGCGCGGCAGCATCGAGATCGCGCCGCTGGCCTACATGCGCGGGAGAACGCTTAAAAATGCCTTCATCATCCTCGATGAAGCGCAGAACACGACCACCGAGCAGATGCTGATGTTCCTGACCCGTCTGGGGGAAGGGGCGCGCTGCGTGGTCACGGGAGACCCTTCCCAGATCGACCTGCGTCGGCATGTGAAGTCGGGTCTGAAGGAGGCCGTCGAGCTGCTGCAGGATGTGGAAGGCGTGCGTTTCGTGGCTTTTGCCCCGAAAGACATCGTTCGTTTGCCGGTCGTGCAGCGTATCATTGAAGCCTATCAGTCTGGGCGGAGCCGTAAAAATGAGACACAATGGCCCAAACAGGATTGAGGCCCGGGGGAAAGATTCTTGTCCCAGCCCCGATGTATGATAACATCATAGCCGTTCCCCCTATTTTTTAACACATGTTCGAGTCCATTCGTCGTGCCCGCTTGCAACGCGAAGGGCTTTCCTGCGGTAAAACCCGCCGAAAGCACCAGGAAGGGGATCTGCTTGACGAGATGCGCACGCATCCGGCGGGCACGGTCGGGGCCTACGTCCTGTTTTTCGTTGGCATCGGCGTCCTGATGCGCCTCGGTACCCAGGTGGAGGCCGGACTGCCCGCCGTCACCTGGCTGCACATGCTCTATGCTGGGGCCATTGGCTTTGCCATGGTTGTGCATGAGCGCGTGGCGCTCCGTCGGGAAATCTGTGACAACGGCGTGCTCCTGCTCGTGCTGGGTACCATCTTCACCCACCTCGCCCTCGTGGTGCTCATGCTGGATTCGTCCTTCAGTCAAAGCTGGGGCAAGACACTCAAAGCGATCGTGCTGCCGCATGCCTTTGGGCCATTGGTGCTGTCCGTGATTCTGGGCCGGCGCATCGGCCTGTTTGGGGCCATTTACGCCACCCTCTTCGGCGTGCTGGTCTGCATTTCCATTTCCGCGCCGACCTACATGGCCACCTCGGCCCTCCTGGGCTTCACCGGGGTGCTGCTCACCAAGAGTGTGCGTGACCGCAAACGTCTCATCATGGCCGGGTTCTACGTGGGACTGGTGGCGGTGGCTTATTCACTCCTGCTTCATGAAGCTGCTGGAGTCATCATGGAGGAAAAGGTTGGCCGCATGGTGTTGTATCCGCTGCTCAGTGGCATTCTCACCGGCATTGTGGTGGGCGGCTTGCTGCCGGTCATGGAAAGCGTCTTCGGCGTCACCACGGATGTGTCCTGGCTGGAACTCGGAGATCAGAACCACCCGCTCATGCGCCGCCTCAGCATCGAAGCGCCCGGCACCTACCATCACAGCCTCGTCGTAGCCAATCTCTCCGAAGCCGCCGCAGAAGCCATCGGAGCCAGCGCCAGCATGTGCCGTGTGTGCGCCTACTTCCATGACATCGGCAAGCTCAGCAAGCCGGAGTACTTCATCGAGAACATGGACCCTTCGGACAATCCTCATGAGGACCTCACGCCGCGCATGAGTGCGCTGGTGATCATCGCGCACGTGAAAGACGGCGTTGATCTCGCCATCAAGCACAACCTCAATGCGCGCATCATCGACGTCATCGAGCAGCACCACGGCAACTCGCTCGCCTACTTCTTCTACCGTCAGGCGCTGGATCAGAAAGCCGAGATGGAGCGTCTGGTGAAGCAGTCCAAAGCCAAGGAGGACGACGTCCCGCAGGTGAGCGAGGAAACCTTCCGCTATCCGGGCCCGCGCCCGCAGTTCAAGGAATCCGCCATCATCTCCCTGGCCGATGCCGTGGAGAGCGCCTCCCGCACGCTGGAGAAACCCAATGCCTCACGCATTGAGACCATGATCGACGACATCGTGCAGGCGCGCATGATGGACGGCCAGCTGGATGAATGTGATCTCACCATCGCGCAGCTGGCGAAGATCAAGGCCAGCTTTGCCAAGACCCTGCTCAGCATGATGCATGGCCGCATCAAGTATCAGAAGGCCCTCGAAGCCAAGCCTTCATCACAGCAGGCTCATGTGCGGGAGGAAGCCAAGCCCGTGCTGGTGGGCGATGAAGAAACCGAAGCCTCGGCAAAAATCGTCGAAGCCTCCTTTTCCAGCCCTGCCGCTGCCGAGGCCGCCCCCGTCAAGAAGCCCCGCAGCCGCAAGTCTCCCCCAGCCTCCGCCGCCTGATGCCGCTGCCGAAGCTCCGCATTTACAACCGGCAGAAAGCCCACACCATCCCGCTGCCCTGGCTGCGGCGCATCGGCAAAGCCGCGCTGCCCGGCTGCCTCGCCGCTCTGAAGTCTCCCGACGCCCCGCTGTCCTCGCTGGAGGAGATTGAGATCACCATCGTCGATGACGCCGACATCGCCCGCGTGCACGCCGATTTCCTCGACGATCCCACGCCCACGGACGTCATCACCTTCCACCACGGTGAGATCCTCATCAGCGCGGACACCGCGTTGCGCCAGGGCACCGAGCACGGCCAGACTGTGGACCACGAGGTGGCCCTCTACCTCGTCCACGGCCTCATGCACCTCGGCGGGTGGGACGATCATGAGCCCGAAGAAGCCAAGGAGATGGCGCAGCGGCAGGAGGCCATTTTGAAGGAAGCATTGGCCGCAAAGAGCCACAAAAAGGATTAAAAATTCAGAACAGATTCTGAATCTGTTTTTTGTGAATCTTTGCGTCTTATTGCGGCTAACGAACCCTTACTGCTCCAGCACCTTCAGTGCATTGCGCAACAGCGTGAGCCCTGCCTCCTGGCTTTTTTCCGGGTGGAACTGCACGGCGACGAGGTTCTTTTTGGCGATGCCGCTGATGAAGCTGACACCGTAGTCGGTGCGGCAGAGGGCGAGGGATTCATCCTGCACGTCCGGGTAGTAGGAGTGCACGAAGTAGACGTATGTCGGATTAGGCAAAGAAGCCCAAATGGCGGACTGTTCCGGGGCCCACTGGGCGACGTTCCAGCCCATGTGGGGGATCTTGAGGCCGCTGGTGGGGTCGAATTTTCTCACCAGTCCTTTGGCCACGCAGAGACCTTCCACGCCGGGGGATTCCTCGCTGCTTTCAAACAGGAGCTGGTAGCCGAGGCAGATGCCGAGGTAGGGCTTTTCCGCCTTCAGCCAGGCCTGCAGGGGCTCCCAGAGACCGGTTTCCTTGAGGATGCGGATGGAATCGCCAAAGGCACCCTGACCGGGGAAAACGAGGACATCGATGGCATCGAAGTCTTCCGGCTTGGTGACCAGGTTGGCATGGGCGTCGATCGCATCAAAAGCATTCAGCACGCTGCGGAGGTTTCCGCCGCCGTAATCAAGCACTCCGAGTTTCATCACAGGACGTCTTTCGTGCTGGGGATGCCGGTGACGCGCGGATCATGCTTGGTGGCGGCATCCAGTGCGCGGGCGAGGCTTTTGAAGATGGCCTCGGCCATGTGGTGTGCATCGCGACCACGGCGGATTTCGACGTGCAGCGTCGCCAACAGGCTGGAGGAGAAAGCGCGGAGGAATTCTTCCACGAGCTGGTAGCTGAAGCGGTTCACGCCGCCGATGGCCTCCACCTTTTCAGGCGCGTGATAGCTGAGGAAGGAGCGGCCGCTGAGGTCGAGCGCGACTTCGGCGAGGGTTTCATCCATGGGGAGAAGCCAGAAGCCGTAGCGCACGATGCCCGCCTTGTTGCCCAGGGCTTCGCGGAAGCAGTTGCCAAGGACGATGCCGGTGTCTTCGACGGTGTGGTGGTAGTCCACCTCGATGTCGCCCACGCACTTCACCTTGAGGTCAAAGAGGCCGTGCTTGGTGAACAGCGTCAGCATGTGGTCAAAGAACGGCACTCCGGTGTCGATCTGCGCTTTGCCGGATCCATCGACATTGAGTTCGATCTCAATGTCGGTCTCGGCGGTTTTGCGGTGCTGCTTGGCGGTTCTGGCTTGGCTCATTTGGGGAGGGGCAATGAACACGCGTTTCCCCGTAGTGCAACCGTCTCGGTGGCCTCATCAACGGCGTCAGGCGAGCAGGCCCTTCACGACTTTGCCCGCTACATCCGTCAAGCGGTAGCGTCTGCCTTGGAATTTGTAAGTGAGGCGTTCGTGGTCGATGCCGAGGAGGTGCATGAGCGTGGCGTGGAAGTCGTGGATGTGGAGGCCGTCTTTGACGGTGTTGTAGCCGAAGTCGTCGGTCTCACCGTAGACGGAGCCTGCCTTGATGCCGCCGCCGGCGAACCAGGCGCTGAAGCAGCGCGGGTGGTGGTCGCGACCGAAGTTGGTGCTGATCTTGCCCTGGCAGTAGGCCGTGCGGCCAAATTCGCCTCCCCAGACGACGAGGGTGTCGTCCAGCAGGCCGCGTTGTTTGAGGTCTTTTACCAATGCGGCTGCGGGCTGGTCGGTTTCTTTGCAGAGCTTGGGCCGCGCACCGGGCAGACCGCCGTGGTGGTCCCAGTCCTGGTGGTAGAGCTGGATGAAGCGCACGCCTTTCTCTGCAAGACGACGCGCCTGGAGGCAGTTCGCGGCAAAGGTGCCGGGTGTTTTCACATCGGGGCCGTAGCTGTCGAGGATGTGCTGCGGCTCGTCACTGAGGTCAGTGACTTCGGGAATGCTGGTCTGCATGCGGAAGGCCATCTCGTAGTGATCTATGCGGTTTTGAATTTCGGCATCGGGTGTTCCCGCGAACTGGTGTTCGTGCAGTTCCTTGAGGCGGTCCAGCATGAGTCGGCGGCTGTCAGCGCTCACGCCTGCGGGATTGCCGAGATAGAGCACCGGATCTTTGGCGGCGCGGAAGAGCACACCTTGATGCTTCGTGGGCAGGAAGCCGCTGCCCCAGAGGTGTGAGCCCAGTGGCTGGCCGCCTTTGCCCTTGGTGATGAGCACCGTGAACGAAGGCAGATTGGCGTTCTCTGCGCCGAGGCCGTAGCTCAGCCATGAGCCAATGCTGGGGCGTCCTGCGATTTGGGATCCGGTTTGGAAAAAGGTCACGCCAGGGCCGTGATTGATCGACTCGGTGAACATGGAGCGCGCCACACAGATGTCGTCGGCGATGCTCGCGGTGTGCGGCAGCAGTTCGCTGAACCAGCCACCGGCCTGACCATGCTGCGTGAACTTGAAGGGAGAGCCCACCATGGGGATGGACGACTGATTTCCCGACATGCCGGTGAGTCGCTGACCACCGCGCACGGAGTCGGGAAGCTGCTCGCCGTTTCGTTTGTTGAGCAAAGGCTTGTAATCAAACAGGTCCAGGTGGGAGGGGCCGCCGGACATGAAGAGGTAGATGATGCGCTTGGCCTTCGGGGCGAAGTGCGTGCCGCCGAGCACGCCGTGGTCGGCGGGCTCGGAGCCTTGGGCCAGCAACTCATTCAAAGCGATGCCGCCGAGGCCCATGCCAAAGCGGTTGAGGAGGGTGCGGCGATCGATCATCGAGGGGGAGGAATTCATCGAATGGAGGCGGTTAGCGTTTAACGATACATGCGTCGTGATTTAACAAAGCCTGCGCCAGAACGGCAGCCGCGGCGGCTTCAGGAAGGGGGATGGCGGCATCACGTTTGGTGTTGCCTGTTTTGAGCAGTTCTTCCGCTTCTTTGGGAACGGCTTTGAAATGGGTGAGCTGCTCTTGGTAAAGTTGGGTGCAGATCTGAATTTCCTTCGCATCGGGTTTGCGGCTGAGGCAGCGGAGGAAGCCGAGGTCGATCATCTTGGGGAGGTCGCCTTTGGTTTCGAGGTGGAGCTTTTCGCCGAGGAAGCGGGCGGCTTCGACGTATTGGATTCCGTTGAGGAGGATGAGGGCCTGGAGGGGGGAGTCGGTGCGTTCGCGTTTGGAGATGCAGACGGCGCGGCGTGGGGCATCGAAGGCGACCATGGCGGGTGGGGGGCTGGTGCGGCGCCAGTTGGTGTAGATGCTGCGGCGATAGACGGCATCGCCTGCGCTGGGGCCCATGGGCTTGAAGGCTTCGGTCATTTCATAGGGATAGACCGGCGCACCGCCCATGGTGAGCTTGAGCAGGCCGGCGGCGGCCAGGGCGTTGTCGCGGATCATCTCAGCAGGCAGGCGGAAGTGCGGGCCGCGTGCGAGCCATTGATTCTCGGGATCGTCGGCCATAGTTTTTGCATCGGCGATGCTCTGCTGGAGGTAGACCTTGCTCGTAACGATCTCCTGAATCAGCTCCTTCACATTCCAGCCGCTTTGAATGAACTTCATCGCGAGGTAATTGAGAAGCTCTGGATGCAGGGGGCGCTCGCCCTGGCTGCCGAAGTCTTCCGTGGTCTTCACGAGTCCGCGCCCGAAGAGGCTGAGCCAGATGCGGTTCACGGTGACACGGGCCGTGAGGGGATGATCGGGCGCGGTGAGCCACTGCGCATAGCCGAGACGGTTCTTCGGTGCGTTTTTGGGGAAGGGGGGCAGGAAGGCGGGAGTGGCAGGGCCGACCTCGTCTCCGCGTTTGTCATACTCGCCACGTGTCAGCACATAGGCCTTCTTCGGCTGCGGCAGTTCCTGCATGACCATGATTTCCTTCTGCGCATCGGCAAAGGCGGTCACTTCAGCGCGTGCCGCTTTGAGTTCGGCGAGCAGCGGTTCCAGCTTGGCATCATAGGGCAGGGAGAGGTTGCGATTGAAAATGCGCAGGTCATCGACCAGGCCGTTTTTGAAACCGCGATCCCGCATGCGCTCGCCGAGGCTGATGTTGTCATGGCCACCGCCGGTGATGTTCTTGGTGAGGTGGTCTTTGATGATGTCCACGGTGGCGAGTTTGCCATTGATGAAGATCTTCAAACCGGAGGCGCGGCTGCTGCCGTCGTTGGTGACAACGACCTGGGTCCACTCATTGAGCGGCACCTTGGCCTGCGTGCGGACGGAGATGGCGTTGCCGGGCCAGAAGTGAATCAGGGACCACTTGATGCGGCCGTTTTCGATGAGGAGTTCGTAGCCGCGGCTCGCTGCGTCCGTCCACGCCTGGGAGCGATGCAGCACCACGGCGCGGTCCTTTTCGTCCGGGGTTTGCAGCCAGAGGGAAATGCTGAAGGGATCGTGACGTTGGAAATTTCCCAGTGGAGTGTCCACCGAGTCATCGCCGGTGAACTGGATCGCGCAGCCAAGTTTGCCGGACACAAGTTTGTTTTCGCCTTTGAGAATCGCCTCGGGGCCCGGAGGTGGAGCCTTGGTGTCTTTCTTTTTCTGCGCGGGTGTTTTGTCCTTTGCGTCTGCGACGGCCTTTGGCTGCGGAGGAGCGGGAGGCTGTGCGGGATGGAGTGCGTCGGCGAGTTTGTTGCCTTTGAGTTCGTCGAAGGTGAAATGGGCGAGCTGGCCTTCGAGGGAAGCAGGAAATCCTGCTTGCAGTTCGAGCGCTGTGCGGGCAGGAGTGCCCGCATCACTCAGCTTCGCTTCCAGCGCTTTCACCTTCGCATTGAGTGATGCCATTTTTTCCTTGGCGGGTGCGTCCATCATCATGAGCGCTGGTGTTGGAGGGGAGGGGGTGAAGAAGGAATAGAGTCCTGCTTCGTCGATGTTTTGCAGCATGGAGAAGAGGCCGTAATAATCCTTCTGCTTGATGGGGTCGTACTTATGATCGTGGCAGCGTGAGCACTCAAAGGTGAGGCCGAGGAAGGCGGTGGCGACGGTTTGCACGCGGTCGGCAATGTATTCGACGCGATACTCTTCCTCGACGCTGCCGCCTTCGTTTTCCTGCTGGTGGAGGCGGTTGAATGCGGTGGCGATGATCTGTTCGTCAGTGGGGTTGGGCAGGAGATCGCCAGCGAGCTGCCAGGTGATGAACTGGTTGAAGGGCATGTTTTCGTTGTAGGCCTTCACCACCCAGTCGCGCCAGGGCCAGACGTCGCGTTCGCGATCCACCTGGAAGCCGTAGCTGTCGGCGTAGCGGGATATATCCAGCCAGTCCACCGCCATGCGCTCGCCGTAGTGAGGTGAGGCGAGGAGCCGGGTCACCAGATGCTGGATGCTCGATGCCGGATTGAAATCGTGTTCGGTGACGAAGGCGCTGATCTCCTCAGGTGATGGGGGGAGGCCGGTGAGGTCAAAGCTGAGGCGGCGGATCAGCGTTTCCGGCGTGGCTTCGGGCTGCAGTTTCAAGCCAAGCTCTGACAGCCCGGCGGTGACGATCTTGTCGATGCTTTGGTCCTTGGTGGATTCGGGCTTCAAGGAGATGAAGGCCCAGTGTGCCTCATACTCCGCGCCTTCATTGATCCATTGTTTCAAGATGGCGATTTCAGCGGGCGTCAGATCGCCGAGCTTGGACTTGGCCGGTGGCATATGATCGTCGGCATCGGTGGTGAGGATGCGCTGGATCATCTCGCTCGCCTCCGCCTTGCCGGGCAGGAAGGCCTTGGCCTCGACGGCGGCATCGCGCTCATCCAGTCGCAGATCGGCTTCACGCTTCTTCGGATCAGGCCCGTGGCAGAAGAAGCACTTGTCCGAGAGGATGGGCCGCACGTCGCGATTGAATTCCACTCCGGCTTGGAGCGCAGCTACGAAAACGATAAAGACGGCCAGTCGCACGTCCCTATTCTATCGAGGCTCGGATACAAT
>JAPLUN010000396.1 GCA_026397715.1 Verrucomicrobiota bacterium | reverse complement strand
GCTGACTGCCTTGCCAATGCGGCCTGCAGATCCACAAGATCCGCCCTTCCCCGTAGTGGAACCCATTCCGATGAAGGAAGGCGCATTGTTGGAAAAGGACTTTGCCGCAGCGGAGCGGGACTGGGGCAGACGCCTCCTCCTGCAGCCCGCACAGCAGCGCTGGAAAGGCCAGCCATGGGCGGATGAAGCTTCCGCCCTGGTGGATGCTGTCTTGGAGCAGTTCGAGAAGGATCATGTGGACGAACTTGCCCTCGCACCCCTCGCTGGCCGCTTCCGCGAGCTGCTGAAAAAAACATCGGATGATCCTCTGCTGCTCGTCTTCGGTGCCCACGCCATCTTCAGCGAAAAGCAGGACTGGCGCGAAAGCCGGCCGCTGGTGGAAAAAGCGCTCGCCCAGCCCGGCCTCAGCGGCGCACAGGAGATGATGGCTGTGTATGTACGCTGGCTTGTGGCAAACATGGAGGGTGCGGACACTGACGAACTCCAGCAACGCTGGCTCAATGCGATGGAGCGTTCACTCACAGACGGCAGCTATGATGAAGCTTCTCACGTCGTGCTGGTTCGGCATCACATCATGACGCTGGATTCAGCAAAGCCCAAACGGGCGGAGCTATTGGAAAGCTACAGCCGCAGCGTCGAGGCCAGCAAGCTGCCCGAATGGGCCCAATGCACACTGCGCGGAAAGACAGAAAAGGAACTCGCCTGGGTGAAACGTGGCAGTGACTGGGCAAACAACGTGAATGACACGCAGTGGAAGGGCTTTGCCGAACATTTGAAATCAGCGCGCGATTTGCTGGGCCGTGCTGCACGTCTCCGGCCTGATCGTCCGGAACCCGCAGGCTCGATGATCAGTGTTGCCATGGGGGAAGGCATGGATCTCAAGGAAATGCGCGCTTGGTTTGACCGCTCAGTGAGCGCCCAGTTTGACTACTTTCCCGCCTACTCCTCCATGCTCTGGGCCTTTCGCCCGCGCTGGGGCGGCAGCCATGAGCTCATGCTCGCCTTTGGCAAAGCCTGCGCTGAGACCAAACGCTATGACACCATGGTTCCCTCCCGCCTCATGACCGCCGCTCTGGAGGTCACTGAGGAGCTTTATGACCCCCGCTTCGCTTTCCGGCACAAGCAGGTGCAGCAGGCTATAAATGATATGAGCCGCGGCTATCTGGAGGCCAGTGCCTCCCAGCCTCCACTCACACGTCACCTCCGGCAGTCAAATGCCGCCATGTGCGCCTTTCTGGCCGATGACGACGCCCTCGCACAAAAAGCGCTGAATGCCGCCGGCCCCCGTCTCTACCACAGCACGCGCAAGCTGCTTAACACCATGTTCATGCACGAAACCTCCCTCCGCGCGGAGGTGGCGGCAGACACCGGCGCTTATGGTGAAGCCATTCGCACCGCGGCAAATCCAGCGCCCAAGACACCGCTGAAAGACATCCATGCCGCATTCATGAAGGTGGAGGAAAAAGGTCTCTCCGCCGATGCCCTTGCCTATCTCCAGGAGGGGCGGGAAATGACCGGCCTCCAGCAGGCTGTGGAAGCAGGCGGCTGGGTGGACCTGCATTTTCACAAGCACCTCACGGCCTTCTACCAGTCTGAAATGGGTGAATGGACGGTGGACCCGGATGGAGTGCTCGTCTGCCACGGCACCGATTTTCCACGCTCAGGCTTGGTCTTGAAAATCCCCCTGGGTCCTGATGTGGAAATGAAGGGTGAAATCTCTTTCGACATCCCCGCCACCACGCAAAAAAGCCAGTATGGCAGCGGCTTTGCACCCCAGCTCCACTGGACGCCTGTCTGCACAGACGGCGTTCGCGCCATGATCTACCATCTCAGTGAAAACTCGGCCTGCACCAAGGCCTATTGCAACAACGCCGCCAACAGCACGGCGGACATTCCATTCCCCCTGCAGGAATGGAACAGCTTCAGCACTCGCTCTGCTGACGGCAAGTTCAGCTACGATGTGAATGGCCGCACCATGGCTTCCAATCGTGACCTGGCCGCCCTAGGCCTTGAAAACGCTTCTGGCCTTGTGGGCTTCAGCGCCTATCGCCTGCCCATCGGCACCAAGGTGCGCGTTCGCAATGTGAGCATCCGTAAGATCACCGCTGCTGCTCTTGCGCCCGTCGCAGCAACAGGTGGTGCCCAGGCTGAAACGTTTTTCATCGACCATTTTCCAGATTGGACTTGGAAGGCTGCACTCGTAGGCCTTCTCATCATGCTCGCCATTTTCGTCCCTCGCTTCATGCCCAAGCATGAGGAGTAAGACGGCCTGTCCGCTCCAATCAATTTCAGAAATTTTGGCACTGCGGCGTCAAAACACGGGATGGTAATGAAAACACTTCTGCTCCGTTTTCTCTTCACCGTATGACCCGCATCATTGCTCTTTTAATCCTTGGGCTTGCCGCCTCGCTCCCCGCAGAGGATGCCACGTCTCTGTTCGTTCGCCGCGTGTGGCCGCTCTTCCAGGAAAAATGCCTCGCCTGCCACGGCAATGACGAACAAAAGATCAAAGGTGGCTTCGACATGCGCACGCAGGCAACCACGCTCAAAGGCGGCGAGAGCGAAAAGCCATCCATCATCCCCGGCAAGCCTGAGGAAAGCCCGCTCTACCTCGCTTCAACACGCCAGCACGAAGCCAACTGGGAGCCCATGCCTCCCAAGGAGGCCGACAAGCTCTATGCAGAGCAGCTGAACTGGATCAAAGCATGGATCACCGGCGGCGCCCCATGGCCGGATGAGTCAAAACGCAGTGCCATCGCCAAAGCCAACGCCGATCAATGGAACGCCGAAGATGGCATCACCGTAAAAACAACCGGCGCCCTCTCACCCGAATGGGCCAGCCGCCGCTACAAGCCCGAAGGTCTATGGGCCTACCAGCCGGTGAAGAAGCCTGCGGTTAAAAGCCCCAACCCCATCAACGAACTGATCGCGCTCCACATGCCGGAAGGCCTGCGCACTGCGCCCGCAGCCGATGCCCGCACCTTCATCCGCCGCGCCACCTTCGATCTCACCGGCCTCCCACCCTCACCCGAAGAAATCGCAGCCTTCGAAAAAGAATTCATCCAGGATCAGGCATCCAGCATCCAGCATCTGGTCAACCGCCTCCTCGCCTCCCCCCACTACGGCGAGCGCATGGCCCGCCACTGGCTCGATGTCACGCGCTATGCCGACAGCAGCGGCTTCGCCAACGACTACGAGCGCGGCAACGCCTGGCGCTACCGCGACTACGTCGTGCGCAGCTTCAACGCCGACAAACCCTACGACCAGTTCATCAAAGAACAGATCGCCGGAGACGAGATGCTTGAAAGTGATGCGGGCACTCCTGCCCGCAGTTCCCCCAATTCCGAACTCCTCATCGCCACAGGCTTCCTTCGCATGGGCCCCTGGGAGCTCACCGGCATGGAGGTGGCCAAGGTCGCCCGTCAGCGCTTCCTCGATGACGTGACCAACAGCGTCGGCGAAACATTCCTCGCCCACTCGCTGCAATGCGCACGCTGCCACGATCACAAATTCGATCCCGTGCCCACGCATGATTACTACTCCATGCAGGCCTGCTTCAGCACCACCCAGCTCGCCGAACGTCCCGCCCCGTTTTTGCCTTCGGAAAACACCGCCGGTTTCGATGAAAGCAAATATCTGGAAACACGCCGCATCGAGCACATGACCATGCTCGCTCGCTTGGATGACAAGCTGCTCGCCAACGCGGAGAAATGGTTCGCCGAAAAGAAACTGGACCCAAGTGCATGGAACAAAGCCGTCGTCTCCGCCCGCGCCTTCATCGCCAACGGCGGCAAAATGAAAAAGGGCCGCAGCTTCACCGGCGTCTTTGAAACCGCCCGCTCCGCCCTGCAGAAACAAAACCTGCCCGAAGATCAATATCCACCGAAGCTCGTCGGCTTCGAGCCCGAAGACTACGGCAACGAACGCGTCGCACGCAAAGGACTCGAACGCCTCAAGTGGGAGTTGGAACGCTACGAACCCTTTGCCTTCAGCGTCTATACTGGCCGCACCCCGCAGATCGTCAGCGTTTACCAGCCCATCCGCATGCCGCAGGACCGCATGACCACTGGCGAGCTGGAGCAAACCGCCATCCTCGGCGGCGGCGATCCCTTTTCACCCACACAACCCGTGAAACCCGGCGTCCTCTCCGTGCTCGGCAGCGTCGAGTTCCCCGATGCCATCGAAGGCCGCCGCACCGCCCTCGCCAATTGGATCGCCAGCAAGGACAACCCGCTCACCACTCGCGCCATCGTCAATCGCCTCTGGCTCTGGCACTTCGGCCAGGCCATCGCCGGAAATCCCAACAACTTCGGCAGCACCGGTAAAAAGCCCACCAACCCCGAACTGCTCGACTGGCTCGCCGCCACGCTGGTGGAAAAGAACTGGTCCATCAAAGAAATGCACCGCGTCATCATGACCAGCGCCGCCTATCGTCGCAGCTCCGAGTTCAAAGCCGAAGGCACCAAGCTAAGCCACGAGGAAGCCGCGAAATCCTACGCCGTCTTCAAGCCCCGCCGCCTGATGGCCGAAGAAATGCGCGATGCCATGCTCAGCATCACCGGAGAATTGAATCCCACCCTCGGCGGCATTCCAAACCGCCCCGAGATCAACATCGAGGTCGCCATGCAGCCACGCCAGGTCATGGGCACCTTCGCCGCCGCCTGGGTGCCCAATGCAAAGCCCGAGCAGCGCCATCGCCGCAGCCTCTACGCGCTGAAGATTCGCGGCGTGCGCGATCCCTTCATGGAAGTCTTCAATGAACCCGGCCCCGACTTTTCCTGCGAAGCGCGTGATGTCTCCACCGTCACCCCCCAAGTCTTCAGCCTCTTCAACGGCCAGGCCACCTACGATCGCGCCCTCGCACTGGCAAACCGCGTCATGAAGGAAAAGCCGGCCGATGTCATCACCCGCCTGTTCCAGCTCACCTATGGCCGCCCGCCATCCGCCGCTGAAAAAACAGCCTGCACCACGCACTGGCACACCATGGTATCCAAGCAGGCCGCCATCGCCTTCAAGCAGCCTCAGCCCCCGCTCAGCGTAAAGCGCGATGCCGTGGAGGAAAACACCGGCGAGAAATTCAGCTTCCAGGAAAAGCTCCCCGGCTACGCCGATTTCATCCCCGATCTCCAGCCCGCCGATGTCGATGCCCAAACTCGCGCCCTGGCAGACGTCTGCCTCGTCTTGCTGAACTCGAACGAATTCGTCTATCTCTACTGAGCCATGAACACGTCCTTCTTCCCCTGCGCCGGAGCACGCGCTCTGCACGCCCCCACTCGCCGCGAGTTCATCTACGGCCTTGGCACTTCACTCGGCAGCGTAGCCCTCACTTCACTCCTCGCCGCCGAACAAACCGGCCCCCTCGCACCCAAGGCCCAGCAGATTCCCGCCAAAGCCAAAAACTGCATCTTCCTCATGATGGAAGGCGGCCCCTCCCACATCGACACCTTCGATCCCAAACCCGTCCTCGAAAAACTCCACCTCAAGGAGTTCACCCGCGAAGGAAAGCAGAAGTCCGCCATGGAAAGCGGCAAGCGCTACTACGTGAAGTCCCCCTTCAAGTTCGCCCAGCACGGCCAGAGCGGCGCATGGATGAGCGAGCCCTGGCATCACCTCGCCGGTGTGGCGGATGAGCTCTGCTTCTTCCGCGGCTGCCAGGTCGATTCCGTGAATCACCCCACCGCCATGTATCAAATGAACTGCGGCAATCGCTTCGGCGGAGATCCCGCCCTCGGCGCCTGGGTCACCTACGGCCTCGGCTCTGTAAATCAAGACCTGCCCGGCTTTATGGTGCTGCCAGAAATCAGCTACCCTCAAGGCGGCAGCGCCAATTGGAGCAATGGGTACCTCCCCGCCCAGTTCCAAGGAACTCCGCTGCGCCCCAAAGGCTCGCCCATCCTCGATCTGCAACCGCCCCAGGGCATCACACCCGACCACCAGCGTGCAAATCTCGATCTCCTCGCTCAGCTAAACACACGCCACGCCGAAGCCCACCCCTGGCACGACGAACTGCGCGCACGCATGCACAACTACGAGCTCGCCTTCCGCATGCAGACCCAGGTCCCAGAGACGCTGGATCTCAGCAAAGAAGACGAAAAAACCAAAGCCATGTACGGCATCGGCAGCGATGCCACCGACGCCTTCGGCCGCAAGTGCCTCCTCGCGCGCAAGCTCGTGGAAAAAGGCGTCCGCTTTGTGCAGCTCTACGCCGGCACCTGGGACAGCCACGACTACATCGAGCGCGCTCACGGCAATCTCATCCATCAGGTGGACCAGCCCATCGCCGCGCTCATCAAAGACCTCAAACAACGCGGCCTGCTGGATGACACCCTCATCGTCTGGTGCGGAGAATTCGGCCGCACCCCGGACAACGGCGTGCGCGGTGGCACCGCCTACGGTCGCGATCACAATCCGAAAGCCATGACCGTCTGGCTCGCCGGTGGCGGCGTGAAGGCCGGCCATACCATCGGCAGCACCGATGATCGCGGCATGGAAGCCGTCGAAGAAGTGCATCACGTGCGCGATCTCCACGTCACTCTCCTGCGCCTGCTCGGCCTGAACGACAACAAGCTCACCTTCTACCACGCGGGTCGTTTCAAACAGCTCAGCCAGTTCGGCGGTCAGGTCATCGAGAAATTGATCGCGTAGTATTTGAGCGATGCCGCCTTTCTGGCACGTTCTTCCATAATGCTGAAGAAACTCGTCATCGTCCTCTGCCTCGGAGCCGCCGCCGGTGCCGCATGGGTGGCACTGAAACCCGCCAAGAACAGCTCTGCATCACTCACCGTCTTTTGCGCTGCCGGCATCAAGAAGCCAGTTGAGGAAATCGCCGCTGCTTACCAAAAGGAAACCGGCACCGAAGTCCGCCTTCAATACGGCGGCACTGGCACCCTGCTGAGCCAGCTCAAAATCACCAAGCAGGGCGATCTCTTCATCGCCGCAGATGACGGTGCCTTGGCAGACGCGAAAAAGCTGGGAGTCACCCGCGAAGAGTTCCCTCTGGTCATCCAAAAGCCTGTGCTCGCTGTCGCCAAGGGCAATCCAAAACACATCGACAGCCTCGCCGCTATAAAGAGCCCCGACATCAAACTCGCCCTCGCGAATCCCGAAGCCGCCAGCATCGGTCGCGTGGTGAAAAAGCTGCTCGGCCCCGAATGGGATGCCCTGGCCGCGAAGGCCGCCGTGATGAAGCCCACCGTCACCGAAATAGCCGCCGATCTCTCCCTCGGTGCTGTCGATGCCGCCATCGTTTGGGACTCCACCGTCCCCCAATTCAAAGGCCTGGAAATGGTGCCGCTTCCAGAGCTCGCAAAGCACGAGGAACACGCCACCGCGACCATCCTCTCATCCAGCCAGCAGCCTGCGGAAGCGTTGCGCTTTGCACGCTACCTCACCGCCCCGGAAAAAGGCGGCCCCATTTTCCAAAAGCAGGGCTTCAAATCCGTGCCCGGAGACAAGTGGGCCGCACGCCCCGATCTGATCATCTACAGCGGCGGCGTGAATCGTCTCGCCATCGAAAAACTCCTGCAGCAGTTCGCCACCCGTGAAGGCATCACTCTGACCACCGTCTTCAATGGCTGCGGCATTCTCTGCGCCTCCATGAAGACCATGAAGGACAGCAGCAATCCCAAGTTCCCAGACGTCTACTACGCCTGCGATGTCTGTTTCGTGCCACCAGTCGCTGAGCAGTTCCCCGAAGCCATCCTACTCACCGAGGCGGAAATCGTCATCGCTGTCCCCAAGGGCAATCCGAAGGGCATCCACACTCTCGCAGACCTTGCCCGCCCCGGTCTGCACGTCGGCATCTGCAACGCCGAGCAGTCCACCATCGGCTTTCTCACACGCTCCATGCTGAAGTCCATGAACCTCTGGGAAAGCGTGAGCAAAAACGCCTCATCCCAGGTGCCCACCGCAGATTTCCTCGTCAATCAGATGCGCACCGGCTCACTCGACGCCGCCGTCGTGTATCGCATCAACATCAACAACGACAAAGCCCACTTCGATGCCATCCCGCTGCCCGCAGACAAGTCCAAGGCCGTCCAGCCTTTCGCTGTGCGTCGTGATTCCCCGAACCAGCAGATGGGCCGCCGCCTTCTTGCCTTCCTGCGTGAGCAGCGCACGACGTTCGAAAATGCCGGCTTTGTCTGGAAAGGCGACACCTCCCCCATCAAAAGCGCAGATATCGTCCTGCCAGACTGGCTGAAGCAAAAATAGCGTTGCCCAGCAGATGCAGCTCCCGGCCGTAGGTTGGGTGTGTTTGGCGTCCATCGCATCCCATCACCCACAACCTCCTTCGCCAAACCGCCCGACTTCGAGCGCGTTCGTATGCCATGGTATCTGCCGCCCGCTTATAGACGGGGCGCGCTTGCGCCACCCCATCTACTCCGCCGTCTGCAGCACCTGCTCCAGACCGCTCGCCATCAGATCATGCTGCCAGTTCATCAGATGACTCGATGGATTCCCGTCCACGACGAGTTCTTCGATGGTCGCACGTGACCCGAGCAGCGAGGGCTCGATCTCAAGCTCCAGCGCCACTTTTTCACGATGCGCACAGAGCTTGTCGATCTGATCACGCTGCGTGTCACTGAGGCGCCCTTTGGTCTTCTTGGCCCGCTGCGGCCAGTCGGCGGCAGTGGATGCCATGATCGCGGCCACAATGTCAAAAAACTCCTTCTTCCAGCGCGGACGCCAGCCATTCGGCGGATTCAGCGGCTGCCCTGCTTCAAACTGCTCGGCATAGGCCACCATCTGCTTGTTGGACATGATCTTGAAGCAGGGCGTGTCACGCTCTTTCGCGATGCCTTCACGCCATTCCCACATGCCTTTCAGGATGGCCAGTCCTCTGGGGTGCAGCCGGCCGCAGCCCTGCACACGCCACGGATCCTCACGCGCCACGTTGTCACGCGCGGCCACATCTTCCTGCAAAGACAGGCAGCTCTGGTGAAACCAGTCTTCACGTCCCTTCGCTTTCAGGTCAGCGACAAATTTATCAGCAATCGGCAGCAGATAGCGCACATCATCCACCGCATACGAAAGCATGTTCGGCGGCAGCGGCCTGCGGCTCCAGTCAGCCTTTTGTGAGGCCTTGCAGAGATCCAGATCAAAGGCGTTTTTCACCAGCGCCGCGAGCCCAAACTGCCGTGCACCCAGCAGCCGCGCAGCGATCTGCGTGTCACGGATAACCTTCGGATTCCAGTCATAGGTCCTCCGCAGCATCGTCAGGTCGTAGTCAGCCCCGTGAAACCACAGCTCATGCGCATCCAGCAGTTCCAGCAGCGGCGTCACATCTGAAATCGCCAGCGGATCCACCAGGGCATAGCGCCCGGCACAGTTCACCTGCAGCAGGCAGAGCTTCTCATGGTAGTGGTGCAGGCTGTCCGCCTCGGTGTCCAGGCAGCAGCGCTTGTCCGGGCTTTCTGCCAGCCAGGCTCGCATCTTGCCGACCCATTCGTCGAGATGCTCGGGGGTGTCGATGAACTCGTAGTCCTTCGGTGGTGATCCTTCCTCGTTCATTTCAGGCCCATGAGGAGGATTTCCGCATTGTTGCTGGTGCGGTTGATATTGCGAATAAGCATCTCAAGTGCCTCGACGGCGGGGACAGCAGCAAGCTGTTTGCGCACCTGCGTGATGCGCCGGAATTCGTCCGGATGGTAGAGCAGGTCGTCACGCCGGGTGCCCGATTTGAGCAGATGCAGCGCGGGATAGATCCGGCGCTCGGAGATTTCTCGGTCCAGCGTGGCCTCCATGTTGCCGGTGCCTTTGAACTCTTCAAAGATCACCTCATCCATGCGGCTCTCGGTTTCGATCAGCGCCGTGGCAATGATCGTCAGGCTTCCGCCCTCTTCCACATTGCGGGCAGACCCGAAGAATTTCTTGGGCTTTTGCAGCGCCTTGGTGCCGACACCGCCGGCCATGTAAGCGCCACCCTTGCTGCCCTGCGATGAGTTGTAGCCACGGGCCAGACGCGTGATGCTATCCAGGAGGATGACCACGTCCTTCTTCATTTCCACCAGACGGCAGGCGCGCTCACGCACGATCTCCGCCACCTGGCTGTGCCGCTTCGGGCTCTCATCAAACGTGGAGCTGTAAATCTCGCAGCCGTTCACCGTTTCTTCGAAATCGGTCACTTCCTCAGGACGTTCGTCCAGCAGCAGCACGATGAGGGTGATCTCCTTGTGATTCTGCGAGATGGATTTCGCAATGTCCTTCAGGATCACCGTCTTGCCCGAACGCGGCGGCGCGCAGATCAGACCACGCTGGCCTTTGCCCAGCGGCGCCACGATGTCGAGAATGCGGGAACTGACCGCGCAGGGCTTGGCCGTTTCAAGAATGATGCGCTTGTTAGGAAAGGTCGCCGTCAGTTTGTCGAAATCCGTCGGTGTCTCCCATTTGTCGATGGTAATCCCCTCGACTTCCGTGATCCGATCGATCGCCAGATACTTGTCCCGATCCTTGGGGGCTTTGGCAATCCCCGCGATTCTCTGGCTGGGACGCAGATTGAATTTCCTGACCAGAAACAAAGGAACGAAGACGTCCTCTGGCAGGGGCATGAAACTGTACTTCGGATAACGAATGAGACCGTAGTTGTCCGTGCCGATCTCCAGCACACCTTCCACCTTGAGGCGGGTTTTGTGCTCCCCCATCCACGAACAAAGATCGTAAATGAGCTGATGTTTCGTGCGGCTTGCGTTCAGGCGGAAACCCACCTTTTCCGCAAGCTCCAGCAGATCTGCCAGCGAGGAGTTCTGCAGTTCGTTGATGGAGATCTCCTCCGGAAACGGTGGCTGTGCGCCATCCGTCTTCTGTGGCTCGGCAGGCGGCTCGCCTGAAACGGCGGGAGGTTGAGCGGGAGATGCAGCTTCCTGCTGCGGCTCGGGATTCACCAGGGGGAGAGTGGCAACGGGGGTGGTTTCCGACACGGGAGAGGCGGGGGGGGCCGCAACCGTTGCGGGGGATTCGGTAGATAGATCGTTCATGCTTGCAAGAGTGGACTTGCCAGCGTCAGCACCTGGGCTTCAAGAGAGGCCAGAGAACCATCATTCCAAATGACGGCATCTGCTCTTTCTACCTTGGCTTCGATGGGCCATTGGGCCTCCAGGAACTTGTGAACGGTCTGTTCGTCGAGTCCCCGGGTTTCCATCATCCGCCTGACTTGCACCGACCGGCTGGAAGCCACCACGATGACGAAGTCTGCTGAAACTGTACCTCCAATCTCATAGTGGAGGGGGACTTCCGCAAGGAAAAGATTCACCCCCGCCTTTTCGGCCTCCCAGCGTGCATCCTCCAGAGCGGCCAAAACAGGGGGGTGCAGCAGGCCCTCCAGTTTTTTGCGCAAACCCACATCCGGCAGCACCACATCGCGCAGCCACTGCCGGTTAATCTCACCCGAATCGCTCACGACCTTTGCCCCAAAAGCAGCCACCAGCTCCTTGATCGTCGAGGCACGTTTCATAATCTCAGCCACCATCAAGTCGGCCGAAAAGAAACGATGCGGCACAGGAAGCTGCTGCGTCAGCAGAGTGACCAGTGAACTTTTGCCACATCCTGCTCCACCGGTGATCAACCATGATTTCATCGAAGTATTTGGCTTGGGTGCCGCCCGTCTGCAATTGCCAGTCGCCAAAAACACATCAGGCAGGATGCTTTCGCAATCCTGCCTGATGTTGGGTTAAGTATGTTTAGGACTGTTAAGGAGCCACCGAAGGGAGGAGAGTTCCCACTGAGCCAGGGCCGGCTGCAGCATCAGCACCAACGGCTGCCTGCGTAGGGTTGACTGGCTTGAGACGCTGACCCGAAGGATCGATCAAATGGGCCGTCACGAAGATCATCAGATTGCGCTTGTAGTGCTGCTCGGACTCACTCTTGAACAGGCGGCCCACGAAGGGCAGATCGCCAAGAATCGGCACTTTGTCCTGAACGTCCTGCACGTCTTCGCGGATCAGGCCGCCCAGAGCAACAGTCTGTCCATCCCAGATCGAAACACCGGTGGTCACTTTACGCACCGAGAACACCGGCTGATTAATGATGTTAGGAGTGATCAGACGCTCTGGCTGTTGCAGAGGAACGTAGCCCTGAACCTGTGTGGCGTTGCCCAAGATATCAATAACCGTGGAAGTAACACTCAGCACCGACTGGCTCGAAGGGGACAGAATGGGTGAACCGTAGTTGATGAAGCCATCAAACTCCACCACTTCAGGGGCGAGGGTCAGCTCAATCGTGTTGCCATCCGCACCCACCGTGGGTTCAGCCTCAAGGCGAACACCAGTCTGGCGCATTTCGAACGCTGTCGGAGTCGTCGGAGTGGCAATCTGCTGGCCACCACCACCACCACCACCAACGTTCAGACCGCCACCACCCTGTGGAAGACGTGGAGGATCAAATTCCGTTGGGTAGATGAATTCGCGAGTCACTTCCATGGTGGCACGAGTGCCGCTCTTCGTGGTCACGCTTGGGGCGCTCATCAAATCCACGCCTTTTTTCTGGCTCAGACCGCGGATCACGTTCTGGAACTGCGGATCAGAAAAGATACCAGCGGTGGAGAAAATGCCTGGAGCCACACTGGTGGTGGAGGTCGTGGAGCCCGTTGTCAGCAGGTTGTCGATGCTGCTGTTGTTGATGGCAAAACCACCACTGCGGTTCCCAGAAGTGATGGGGCCACCACCGTATGGGAAGGGAGAAGCAAGAGTGTTGGCATCCACAGCACCTGACGGAATCGGGCCTGCGAAAGCACCACTGATCGGAATGTTAGGGAACACCGTTTGGCCACCGACAACGTAACCAGGCTGCACCAAGTTAGAGGTGAACGGGTAGTTGGCAGGGTTATAAGCATTGCCATTGCCGGTGCTGCCACCGCCAAAGAAGACGTTGCCCTTGCCCACTCCGCCAAGGAGCCAGTCAAAGCCGAGCTCTTCAGTGTTCTTCTGAGTCACTTCGACGAACTTGGAAGTAATGACCACCATCTTGGGAGCGAGCTTGGTGATGGATTCAACATAGGCTTCCACAAGATCCAGGTTCGGCTGCGTATTTCTCACCACCAGCTGTGAGGTGGCAGGATTGTAGCTTGCCGAAGCGCCTTCAGGGAAAACGATCCCTGATGCTTCAAGAATCTGACGTGCTGTTCTTCTGGCGATCAAACCACTGCCGCCAGCCGCTGCAGCACCATTACCAGCAGCAAAAGGATCTGCGGCGGCTGCCGGAGCAGGAGCTGCGCCGTCGCCGCCACCACCCGAGCTCAAGAAATCAGGCGGCACGCGGTAGCTGCGGGTATACTGCTCACTGGCATTTTCGGAGATTGGCACCACCAGGACGGCATGCGCTTCCACTTTGTATTTCATCTGCGCGAGTTCGGTCACATAGCGAAGAGCCTCAGACATCGGCACATCTTTCAAGTCCAGACTGATGGACGCATTGCTTGGAGCATCGCCCATGCGGAGAATGATGTTGACCCCTTTGACCCCGGATTTGTCGGTGAAGGTGTCCAAATCACGGCTTTTGACACGAAGGTATTCAATCGCCTCTTCAATGGTTGCCCCTTCAAATTGCACCGTTGGGAAAATGATCTTGTTCATTTTCTCTGTCAGATACGCACCTGGGCTGCGTCCCACACCATATTCAAAGATGACAGCCTGACCTTGCACAGGCACTTTGTCCTCCCACGTCTCAGTCACCTGCGTCAGCATTTTGGCACGCTGATGATCGTAGGCCGTCTTGAAGTAGGCCTGACGCTTGCGCTCGGCATTCTCCATGCCGCGGCGGGCGGCGCTGTTGTAGGGATCTGTCCGCAGAACGTCCTGATACTGCGAGATGGCCGCATCATACTGGCCGGTTTCAACCGAGCTGTTTCCCAGCAGAAGTCCTGCTTGCACCTTGCCCACGTTGGTCACGTGCTCAGCGGTGAGGGATGGCGGCCAGCGGTCTGGATCCTCAAGCTGCTTCTGGAACGCCAGAGCGCCTTTGTGCCCTGGAATTAACACCAGCGCACCTTCGAGCAATTGACGGGATTCCTTGTAATTGCCTGCCTTGGCACGTTCCTGGGCAACCGTGACGCTGCAATCAGCATACTTGAGCTGCGCCAGATCCAGCCAGTCACGGGTCAGGGGCGCATTGGGCAGCGAATCAATGGCGGATTTGTAGGAGCTGAGCGCGCCATCATAATCCCCCTCGCTGAACAATTTGTCACCACGATCCATGGCTGTGCGCGCATCCTCAATGCGGGCATAGCGACGTGCGATTTCGCGATTGGCCATTCCAGTGACGGTACTTTGACTTTGGGCCATGATCGATGGCGAGGCCGCAGTCAAAACGAGAAGGGAAAGGTTGAACACCAGACGAGAGTGATGGGTCATAGGGCAAACTGACAATATTTTGTGGTAAAGAGAGATTACTAACAGAAGAGGGCGAACTTTGGCGAGCTAATTTTTCTGCCGGGATGAAAATAGCGCAGGACTCAGCCCTGCTTAATTTCGATGGTTTCTTTCGTGGGTTTACCATCTGGCCCGGGGGGCGAAATGATGGCTTTGGTTTCTTCCAATTTGAGAATGTAGTAGGTTTTGCCGAGGCCGGGAAGCTGGAAAGTGCCCCCTTCTTTCACCCCAGGGATGACCTGACGCTTCTTCCAGCGGAATTCGAACTCAGCCTCATAATCGGCCAGATTGACGTCCGTACCCTCCTCCAAATTGAATTCCTTCTGGGTGGACAAATCATAGATTTTCAGAACAAAGGCATCCTTGGGGCCAAACTTCGTCGTGATGGTCTTTTTCTCAGCGGAGAGAATTTTGAAGCGCAGGGTGCCTTTGTCGAAACCAAACTCCTCGTTCATGGGCTTGAACACACTGCCCCTGGTTGGCACTGTACGCGTGATCTGGAAGGTTTTGCCGTCACTGCCCCCTTTGAGCTGCAGGATGTAGTCATGACTGATGCGCTTGATCAGGAACAGCTTGTCGGTGTATGGCGGCATCGAGCTCGCATCCCGGGGATCAGTCTTGGCATTGAACTCCTCCAGGTTGGAGAACCCATCACTGTCCGCATCCAGCTGGCCGACGTTGGGTGAGAAGATGTTGGGCAGCTGTGCTTCCGGTGGGTTTTTCGTCAAA
>JAPLUN010000449.1 GCA_026397715.1 Verrucomicrobiota bacterium | reverse complement strand
CGGACCCACCTGCATCGAGATCCACGTGCCAAAAGACGCACGCCCTGGCCGCATCACCGGTCAGCTCACCGTCGGCACCCAGTCACTCCCATGCACGCTCACCATCTGGGATTTCACCCTGCCAGACCGCCTCTCCTTCATCCCACAAATGAATGCCTACAGCCTCCCCGGGCACGAGCGCGCGTTCTACCGGCTCGCCCACGAGAACCGCACCACGCTCAACGTGCTGCCTTATCACTGGACCGGAAAGATCGATGCTGGCCCCGTCATCAAACCCGACGGCCAGTGGGACTGGACCGCGTGGGATGCACAGTACGGCCCGCTCTTTGATGGCAGCGCCTTCACCGGCCTGCCACGCAGCGGCGTGCCCATTGAGGCCTTCTACCTCATGCTCAATGAAAACTGGCCCATGAATCAGGAGCAATATTTCAAAGGCGGCTATTGGGTCGAATCCGCCTACGACGAAGAGTACTGGCGGCAGTTCCGCGCAGCCGCATCACGCATCGCCCAGCACCTGCATGACAAAGGCTGGTCCGAGCCCATGTTCGAGTTCTACCTCAACAACAAAGTCTCCTTCAAAACCTCCGGCTGGGAGCGCTGCTCCGCGCCGTGGATCTTTGATGAACCCTCCAACACGCAGGACTTCTGGGCCCTGCGCCGCTTCGGCCTCGAGTTCTGGAAAGGCGCAGGCACGCAGCCCGGCCTCCACCTCGCGCACCGCGCCGATATCTCACGCCCGCAGTGGCAGCGCGATCTCCTCGATGGCGTGGTGAATGCCGAAATCGTCAGCGGCTCCCTGCGCACCTATCGCTCCTGGGTCAATGAGCGCGCCCAGCGCTTCGGCAATCTCGTTTACATGTACGGCACCTCCAATGCCCTCGGCACCCCCAGCGTCAGCAATGCCGCCTGGTGTGTGGAGTCCTGGGCACTCGGCGCCGATGGCGTCGTTCCATGGCAGACCATCGGCAAAGCCGACGCCCTGCAAAAGCCCGACGACCTCGCCCTTTTCTACCCCACCCCAGACGGTCCCCTGCCCAGCCTCCGCCTCAAAACCTTCCGCGCCGGGCAGCAACTCGTCGAATACCTCACCCTCTTCACCGCCCTCTCCGGCGAATCCCGCGAAAGCGTCTCCGCCGCCATCCTGGCAGAACCAGGTATGCGCGCCGTCACCATCAAGAAAAACGAAGACGACGCCGGCAAAGCCGCTTTCACCCCCGAAACCCACCCCACACTCACCACCCTCCGCCACCGCCTCGGCCACTGGCTCAATGCCAAGTCTCCTGCTCCGCGTGATCGCTGGCATGATCCAAGACCGAAGCCGCATGCGCCAGAGGCGGTGAAGGTGATTGAGCCGGTGAAGTGAAAAGATGTCATCGCCATTTCTCAGCCTCCGCCCACTGACCATGACCACCACCCGCCTCCTCGCATTCGTCCTCCTTCCCGCATCACAGCTCCTCGCTGCGGACAGCGGGGTCACGCTGGACCGCACAGCCTCCGGCGGTGTGGACATCAAGGTGAACGGCAAACCCTTCGCCACCTATGTGATCGATCAGGCAAACAAACCCTACCTCTGGCCGGTCCATGGCCCCACAGGCAAGCAGATGACGCGCGCCTATCCCATGCAGGAGGTGCCGTATGAGAACAAGGAGCAGCGTGACCACCCGCACCACCGCGGCATCTGCTTTGGCAGCGAGAGCATCGGCCATGGGTCGTGGAAATTTCCCGACAACTTCAATGGCATGACCGGCGATGAGAAGCACACCGGCGGCGCGGACACCTGGCATGAGCGCGCCACCTTTGACGAGTTCATGAAAATCCCAAAGAGCGCCCTGCTCGGCAAGCAGCGCATTCCGCTGCTCGGCAGCATCAAGCACCGCGACTTCACCGAACTCAAAGCCGAAGGCGGCAAAGCAGTCATCGCGGAGACGCTCGACTACCTCGACCCCGCCGGGCAGCGCTTCCTCAGCGAAGAGCGCCGCCTCACCTTCCAGGTCATCGGCGAGATGTGGGCCATTGATTTCGATCAGGACCTCATCGCCAGCAGCGGCGCGGTGACCTTCTATGACCGCAAGGATGCCGGCCTCTACATCCGCGTGCCAGCGAGCATGGCCGTGGACAGCAAGCTCGGCGGCAAGATCATCAACAGCAACGGCCTCACCGATGGCGCAGCCTGGGGCAAGCAGGCCTCCTGGTGCGACTACAACGGCCCCGTGGAAGGCGAGCACCTCGGCATCGCCATGCTCAATCACCCCAGCAGCTACCGCTACCCCACCGGCTGGCATGTCCGCAGCTACGGCCTCTTCACCGCCAATCCCTTCGCCTCCCGCAGCTATGACAAAGCGAATCCTCGCGCTGACTACGAGCTCAAAGCAGGCGAACGCCTGAAACTGCGCCACCGTTTCCTCCTCCACAAAGGTGATGAGAAAGCGGCAAAGATCGCCGAGGCGTTTGAGGCTTACTCCAGATAATAACCGTCCTCTGCCTCCCCGGCCAGGGCCACGGCATCACTCCCGCACTGGCAGACGCCGAGCTTTACGAATGGCTGTTGAAGCACTCGCGCAAGGTCGGCAAAGCGAAGAAGCCATGATGCATTCAGTCTCACGGAACGTGAAACGAAAGACATGCTGGGGTTGTGCGTAGTTTGCTACTCATGTTGCGCTGGTTATCATTGATTCTTCTCGCTGGCAGCTCCGTTCTCGGCGCAGGCAGGAGCATTGAGGAAGGAAAAAAGCACTGGGCGATGATCGCGCCGCAGATCGCACCTGGCGCGAGCATCGATAATTTGATCGACAAGCAGCTCGCGGAGAAGAATCTCACACCGAATGCGCCTGCGAGCCGTTCCGCGCTCGTGCGGAGGCTGCACCTCGATCTCACGGGCCTTCCGCCGACTGACATGGCCGATCAACCCAATTTGGCCGACGTGGTGGATGCTCTCCTAAAGAGTCCCCACTTCGGCGAGCGCTGGGGGCGGCACTGGCTGGACATTGCGCGTTATGCGGACAGCAACGGGCGCGACCGCAACATCATGAACTACCACGCCTGGCGCTATCGCGATTATGTGATCGCATCGTTCAATGCGGACAAGCCTTACGATGTGTTCATCCAGGAGCAGATCGCAGGCGATTTGATGTCGGCGAAGTACACAGCGCAGCGAGATGAGCGATTGACGGCCACCGCGTTCCTCGCGCTCGGAGCGAAGGCTTTCGAGGAGCAGAAGCAGGATCTGTTTCACATGGATGTCGTCGATGAGCAGATCGAGATGATCGGGCGCGGAGTCCTCGGGCTATCCGTGGCTTGTGCGCGTTGCCACGATCACAAGTTTGATCCGATTCCGACGGCGGACTACTACGCAATCGCGGGCATTTTGCGCAGCACGCAGCCGCTTTACGGTCATGGGCCGCGTGGCATCAAGGCGACGATGTTTCATCACACGCAGTTTCATTCACTCGGCGATGAGGCGGCTCAAAAAATGGCTCCGGCAGCTCTCGCTTACTTCACGAAGCTAGATGCCGACACTCTCGAAATGCACACGGCCCGCAGTGCCCGATACAGTGTGCAGAAGCGGCTGAATGACGCGAAGAGGCTCGTGGAAAGCTCCAGCGGCGAGGCCAAGAAAAAGGCCGAGGCTGATTTGAAAGCAATCGAGGACAAAATCGCCGATTGGAACGTCAAAATCAAAAAACTCGAAGCAGATGTC
>JAPLUN010000165.1 GCA_026397715.1 Verrucomicrobiota bacterium | reverse complement strand
CCGCGCCTCCGTCCTCCGAGGCAACGGTGAGTCATCATTTTGAAATGAGTAATCTGTGCATTATCTCTCTTCATAATGCCTGGCATCTTATTTTTTACTCAAAACAGTGCCATGAAAATCCAGCCCATCTTGCTCCTTCTGATCCTTGGGCTCGCTGCCTGCGGTCCTTCCAAGAATGAAAAGGCACTCGAACAGCCAAAAATTCGACCGACTGAATCAGACGGTCAATGGAACCCAGTAACAGGCGATCCCCGAGCACCAATGCCTCCTGTAATCCCACAGACGGTCATTGATCCCAAGGACTGGAAAACCACTGTCTTAGAAATCATTCCGTTTGGTTCAGCTCATTCCAGCCCAGATGAAATCGCCGCGTTTCGGAAAGAGGTTGCTGAGTTATCGTCAAACGATGCCAGCCGTAGCATGAGCAAAATGATGGCATCAAGAACGCCTGAGGGCATGCGAGAGATGATGCGAATGTTAACTGAGTATGAGCAAAAAATCCCAGACACACTGCCATCACAAGTTGAACTGGATGCCTTGGCAATGGCCGTCAACAAGGGGACGATGACATTGCCGCCAAACCATTGGAAAGTTTCATTCCGAAAAGCCGTCGAACTTGCCGCTGCTCTTGTCATGTATGGGGTGCCGGAGGCCGCTGCTAGTGCTGAGAGTTTTCGCAGAAACCTACATATGAAATGGGCACAAATTCCACAAGCCCAGCTTTATTTAAAGAGTCTGGATATGGAAATCAAACATGCCTATGCAGATGTTGCGGCTGGCATCATGCCCTGGCAGGAGCGTAAATTTACGAAAATTAAGTGAACCCACTCGCCAACCAATATCGCGTGACGTGCCAGCCTATTTAAGAAAATGAAATCAGGTCAGCTGTTGATTCATCTGCTCCCCGCAGACTCACCCCTGAAAAAAAGATGCCAAAAAAAGATGCCAGGCATTGAGCAGAATGGGATGGTTCAACGTATTGATTCACAATGCGTCTGATGGATCTTGGCACCTCCGTCACTGGCGCGCGCAGATGGCGGCAGAGGGGTGCCGGTATTCATGCGTAGCAGTCCCATCCTCTTCGTTCAGTTCAAACCGTCAGCCTTTCAACGGCAGGCATGCGGGCTCTTCTCAGCTGCCTCAACCAGCTTGCCCCACCTCTTCAATCCCGCGCCACAGTTCTCCAAGGCAACGGTGAGTCATCATTTTAAACGCCTGCATCCTTCGGCGTTTGTCGCTTTTTGAACCCTCCTAAGTTAAAGCAGCACCCTGAGGTCCCCGCAGCCAGCGCTTTCACACTTGCGGCTGCGAATCGTTCATGGCCCTGACGCTGACAAGGTGACAAGACCGTCACCAAGGCAGGGAGTGAGATGAAGCGCACGAAAGACGGGGGACCTCTCGGCCATCGTTTGAATGTGAAGATTCCGTAACTTGAGCATCACGCCCGATGCATGCCCATTCAGGCTGTTGAAATGTGCCGGCCAATCTCACAAGCAGGCTGCAGCTGCCGGTTCGGTGCTGCTCGCCGTGCTGTGTCTGCTCGCAGTCCTCTCCTTTCTCATCATCACCACCGCTGCCATGTCCAAAGAACATGGCGAAATGCAGCAGGCTCGCACCAGCATGATGCGCGCACGCCAGCTCGCCGAATCCGGCATCGCCGTGGCGGCCCATCCGCTGATCAAAGCCGGCGATCCACTGCTGCAAAACCACGTGTCCGGAATCGAGAGCTATGAAGCCAAAGTCACCACCGAGGAGCGCCTGCTGAACCTCAACGCGCTCCTCACCGCAGAACACCTTCCTCTGCTGGAACGCATCTTCATGTCATGGGGCCTGTCACTCGTCGGTGCCCAGGACATCGCCGCCACCTTCATGGACTGGACAGACGCCGATGATTTGAAACGCCGTCCCGGCAGCGCCGAAAGTTTGGACTACCAGCATCCGGGTCTCCCGCCGAACCGTCCCTTCACCAGTCTCGATGAATTGAACCAGGTCGCCCGCGTGGAAGAACTGAACGCCGCCAAACCCGACTGGCGCACCTGGTTCATCCTCCGCGGCAACGGCCAGCTGGATGTGAACACCGCTTCCGCCGAAATCATCGCCGCAGTCACCGGTGCCACAATGGAAAGCGCCGAGAAACTAGTGAGCACCCGCACCGGTCCAAACGGTGCTCCTTTGAAAAGTCTTGAAGAAGCCGCCGCGATCCTCAGCATTGCCGGATCCGACACAAGTTTGCTGACATTGTCCGGACCGACACGGCATGTCGAAAGCATCGGCAGGGCCGGAGCTGCAAAATGTAGCATCGCTGTGGTGCTGGACCTCAAAGGTGGCATGCCCCGCATGCTCGAGTGGCGCGAATTTTCCGTGAAAGGAAACGGAGTGCCATGAAGCGCATAACCTTTCGCAATGCTTCCACTCAGTCACTCTGCTTTCCGGGTGAAGAAGCCCGTGAAACATGGATCTGTGACAACGGCGTCTGGCAGCAGGCCCAGCCCGTCACCGGAGGACTGATGGGGCTGGAAACCCTCGCCTTTGACAGCGCCCCCTTCTGGCACCTGAGCCAAGGTGACGCTCCAGATGAAGCCGTGGCGCTGCGCTGGGAGGCGTTGGGCGTGTTGAATGCCAATGCGTCTTTGTGCATGCACTGGACAATTTTGCGCAAAAACCAGCGAGCTTTAGTAGGCACTCTGGCGCTGACCGAGGAAGCCCTCTGCTCTGACGGATGGAGCAACCACCCCGAAAAGTTTGAGCCCAGCGTCCGCATGCTGCCGCTGCCAGAGAATGGCATCGCCCTATGGAAGGAATTGGGCCGCTACGTCGTGGCATTCACCCGTGAAGGGAAGTTGCTGCATGCGGCCGTGCTGGCCTCCCGTGTGCTGGATGTGGATGCAGCCTTCGAAATGCGTGATCTTTGTGCCGCTCTCCAGGCGCATGAGTTTATGGAGGAACCCTTCGCCATCCACGTCTGGACGGCTTGTGAAACTGACTTCGTTCCGCAACGGGCGTGTTTGTTTGTGGAGGCCGAGGTTCGCAAGGAGTCCCGCCCTGATCCACGTCCGCCGGTGGAAGCTGGCGGACTGTTGCCGCAAGTCGTGGCAACGCAGCGTCACGAAATGCAAACCCGGCAGGGCAGGATGCAGCTGCTGGCTGCGGCGGCCATGATGTACTTGTGTTTCTTTGGAGCATGGTGGCTGCGGTTGCAGTGGCGGGAGGGCCGCTTGCACCACGCAGA
>JAPLUN010000551.1 GCA_026397715.1 Verrucomicrobiota bacterium | reverse complement strand
TTCGGTGTTGGTCCATTTCAGGACGCCGCCGGCTGCTGCGGGCATGGCGGCCGCAGGAGCGGCTGCGGGTGCGGCGCCACCACCTGTGAGGCTGGCACCTTCGGTGATCCAGGCTTTGAAGAGGTCGAGTTCGGCGGCAGTGAGCTTGGTCTTGCCTTCCGGAGGCATCACGTCGGCAGCGTCATCTGGCAGTGTGCAGTTGATGAACATTGTGCTCTTCATCGCTTCGCCCGGAATGATGTTTTTTCCGGCGCCGATCTGCTCGGGCAGCTTGTCATCATCGAGGGCGAGCTTGCCTTTGACCTTCTTCGTGGTGCTGTGGCAGGCGTAGCACTTGTTGCGGAAGATCGGGGCGATCTGCGTTTTGTAATCGACCGCAGAAGCAGCGGTGGTGGTCAGGACAAGAGCGAAGAGAAGGCTGAATTTCATGGTTGAGTGCGACATGGAACGATCAAACGGGCGGTTTGCCTAGATTAATTTATGGATTCCGTGCGTTCAGCGAGCGGAGGGGTCGAGTTCACGCAGCTGCTGCAGGGTGGCCAGAATGGCGCTGCGCTGGGCCTGCAGGCGGCTGATGCCCAGTACGGCGCGGCTGCCGGAAAGCGTGTTGAGCAAAGGGCTGGCCTCCGGCTGGGAGAAATTCCACACCACGCCGCGCATGGCGCCGGGGTTCTTGGCGGCGAGCGCGTGATAGTCTGTGTTCAAGGCCTGACGTTGTGCGGCAAGCTGCGTGCGGAGAATATCGACGACGTTGCGGGCGGGCAGGGCTGCTGATGAATCGGGAGTCTGGGGCGGACTGGCCTGCTCAAGAGCCAGCCGTAATTCCGTTTCGCGGGCTTTGAGCAGCATCTTCTCGCGGGTTTTTTCCGCAGCCTCCATCGGATCGTAGCAGGCCTCCCAGCGCAGGTCCGGGGTGGTTTTCGCGAAGGCAACTCTGACCAGGCCATCTGCGTGTCGGATCGACACATCCTCGGCGGTGACCGCCATGATCTCCGCGTCACGCAGCACTTTGCCGTCATCCAGGCTCAGCACGGGAAATTTCTTCCCAACCATGGCGCTGCGGCGCTGGGTGCGAAAACGGTCAAACTGAGCCTTGAGAGCCTTGAGCTCCTCCTGCGACTGCGTGAGCTCCAGCTGGGTCTTTTTCAGAGTTGTCTGTACCGCCGCAAATTGCTGCATCTGTGCCTGCAGGGCGGACAAATCTGCTTGTGATTGCACCAGGAGATGGTTGGTCTCATCGACACGGGTCTGCAGGGTCTGGTTCTCGATCTGCAGGGCATCGTACTCGGTTTTTTTGACACAGCCGCCCAGCAGCAACAGCATGGCGGCTGTCACTGGAAGAATGCGAGTGGGTTGCCTGCTCATTTCCAGAGAGAATGTAATCCTATTCAGTCCCGTTTGTCACGCATCCCGTACCATGATTTTCAGAATGACGCCTTGGCCTCAAGGCTTGCATTCAAAGTATCCTAGCCGAGACTGAAAGCCCCCCAAACCACCCTTTTTATGAGCAAAGCCTCCGTCGAAGACATCAAACTCGCCTCAGCAGGCCTCCGTGGCCAGCTGGCCGAGCAGTTCGCTGATACCAGCACCCCGAACATCCCGGAGGACTCCAACATCCTGCTCAAGCACCACGGTTCCTACCAGCAGGATGACCGCGATGTGCGCGCCGAACGCACCAAGGCGAAGCTGGACAAAGCCTGGAGCTTCATGATCCGCAGCAAGATGCCTGGCGGCCGCATCACCGCGAAGCAGTGGCTCATCCATGACGACCTTTGCGAAAAGGCTTTCGGCAACATGCGCCTGACCAACCGTCAGGGCATCCAGCTCCACGGCGTGCTCAAAGGCGGCCTGAAGGAAGTCATTTCCAACGTCTGCCACAGCGGCCTCAGCACCATGGGTGCCTGCGGTGACGTGGTGCGAAATACCATGGGCCCGGCGGCTCCGATCAAGGATGCCGTGCACGCTGATACTCAGACGCTTACGGAAGAAATCAGCCAGCGCTTCCTGTGGCGCAGTCAGGCGTATGCCGACATCTGGCTGGACGGCGAAAAGCTGGAGCCCGAATGGACCCACGATCCGGAGGTGAATCCGGCCGTCCGTGAGGCGACGAAAGCCCCCGAAGGCGATGACCCCATCTACGGCAAGGTCTATCTGCCACGTAAATTCAAGATCGGCGTGGCCATCCAGCCCTGTAACGATGCGGACATCTACTCCCAGGACCTGGGCCTCGTGCCGCACGTGGTGGACGGTGCCGTCGAAGGCTACACCCTCACCGTCGGTGGCGGCTTTGGCATGAGCCACGGCCAGCTCAGCACCCGCCCCTTCCTCGGGCAGCCGCTCCTCTATGCGAAGCGTGCGAACGTCGTTGATGCCGTCGAAGCCATCGTGACCACCCAGCGTGACCATGGCAACCGCACCGAGCGCAAGAACGCCCGCATGAAGTACACCGTGCAGAGCATGGGCTTGGACGGCTTCCGCGCCGAAGTGGTGCGCCGCCTGCCGGGCATCGAAACTTTCCCGCCGAAGGAGCTGAACTTTGACAGCGTCGAGGACAAGCTCGGCTGGCACGAGCAGGGTGACGGCAAGCTTTACTGCGCCGTGCATGTGAGCATGGGCCGCATTGTGGACCGTGAAAACGGCCCGCACTACCGCAGCGCCTTCGTGGATCTCTGCAAGACACTGGACCTGCCGCTGATCGTGACGCCGAACACGAACATGATCATTGCTGACGTGGCGCCCGATCAAAAGGACGCCGTGGATGCCATCCTGGCCAAGCATGGAGTCATCCACGCTGACGGCATGACCCGCGCCCGCAAGGTGGCCCACGCCTGCGTGGCCCTGCCGACCTGCGGCCTGGCGCTGAGCGAGTCTGAGCGTGTGCTGCCGGGCTTCATGGACAAGATCGACGAAGCGCTGCGTGAACTGGGTCTCGAAGACGAGCCGATCCTCTTCCGCATGACGGGCTGCCCGAACGGCTGCGGCCGCCCTTACAACGCCGACTTCGGCTTTGTGGGTCGCTCGCCGAACAAGTACGCCATGTTTGTGGGTGGCAGCATCCGCGGGAACCGCCTCGCCGGTCTGGAGTACAAGACGGTCCTCGGTGAAGAAGTTCCCGTAAAGGTTCGCGCCTTCCTGGAAGCTTTCAAAGCGGAGCGCAAGGACGGCGAAATCTTCGCCGACTGGTTCGCCCGCACCCGCACCACGGGTGAGGCGCCGACGCCGGAGCAGTTCCACATCGAACTGGCTGAACGTGCCGCCAAGCTGGCGGAAGCCAAGACGACAGCTGCTGAGGCGGGTTAATCCTCCAAAAAGCATCGAATTCGAGGTGGCCCGCACCTAGCGGGCCGCCTTTTTTGTGACTGGACCTGTTTTCAATTCATCCAAAAGGAGGCCACAATCCTCCAAAACCTTTGCCAAACCTCCAATAATCGGGTTTCATCCTCCAAATGAGCCTGACTGTACCCTTGTTTGGTGACTCCCTCCGGGAAGCGGCGAAGCCATGGCTGGAAGAGCTGGGAAAATCCGACCGGGACCTCC
>JAPLUN010000683.1 GCA_026397715.1 Verrucomicrobiota bacterium | reverse complement strand
GCCCATTCCTGGAATAGGCAGCTTGGAAGGTCTTTTCATCCACCAGCAATCCGGAGAAAGAGCTTTCGTCAAATGGCACCACGATCTCCTTCGCATCATGCCAGTTGGGGTTGAAATCGGTCTGTCGAGATTTGCGCACTGTTTTGGCCGGTGCTACCACCGTTTTCTCTTCCTCGGCACGGTCCGGGACTTCGAGGGAAAAGTCATCAGGGCTCAGAGGAGACGCAGCAACTTGAGAGTCGATGTGCTGCTTGACAATACGGCGTTTCATTTTAAGGAAATTACACTAAGAGCTGGCGCAAGAGCCCGATGTAAAATGAGACAGGCAATGCCTGCAAGCAGACAAAAGTCATGGTCTGCAGCCATGGAGCGGCATGACCCAAAGGCCGAAGTCATGCTGCTACTCATGCCCGGCTATGCGCTGAGAAGCCAGCTTGCCTACGCGGACCTTCGCGGCATCATGGCCTGCAACGCATGAAACGCCTTTACCGCAACGCCCAGATCGCCAGCGAAGACAGTCCCCAGCTCCAGACAGCCGACGTACTCGTCGAGGGTGGCCAGATTATCGGCGTGGCACCAGGCATCTCCGGCGTCGAAAACGCAGAAATCATCGACTGCACCGGCCGCATTCTGCTGCCCGGGCTTTTTGACATCCACGTCCACGCCCGTGAACCCGGCCAGGAGGACAAGGAAAACATCGCCTCCTGTGCCGAGGCCGCGATCAATGGCGGCGTCACCGGCTTCGTCATGATGCCGAACACCACACCCGCCATCGATAATGCGGGCGTCGTCCGCAGCGTGCTGGAAAGCTCCCGCCGCACCCGCATCGGCCCCGGCATCTACACCAGCGGAGCCATCACCAAAGGCCGCAAGGGCGAGGAACTCGCCGGCATCGCCGGCATGAAGTCCGCCGGCTGCGTCATGCTCACCGACGACGGTTACGCCGTGGACAATCCCCAGGTGCTGCGGCGAGCGATGGAATACGCACGCGACTACGATCTGCCGCTTGCCAGCCATTGCGAGCTCAAGGCACTCAGCGGCAAAGGCTGCATGCACGAAGGCAAAATCAGCTACGCACTCGGCCTGCCCGGCATCCCGAACATCAGCGAGGAGATCTGCATCTCGCGCGACATCCGCCTCGCCGAATACACCGGCGTGCATCTCAACATCCAGCACGTCACCACCATCGAAGGCATGCGCACGATCAAGCGTGCCAAGGACCGCGGCATCCGCGTCACCTGCGAGATCACGCCGCATCACCTGATGTTCAATCATGAGCACATCGGCGACTACGACACGCACTACAAGATGAACCCGCCGCTGCGCACGCCGGAGGACAATGCCGCGCTGCTCCAGGGCCTCAAGGACGGCTGGTTCGACGTCATCGCCACGGACCACGCACCGCACACACCGTTTGAGAAGAATCAGGATTTCGCCAGCGCCCCCTTCGGCATCACCGGCCTCGAAAGCGCCCTGGTCTCGCTCTATGACAGCTTCATCGCCAAGGACATCCTGAGCTGGCAGCTCATTGTGCAGCGCTACAGCGCCGAGCCGCGCCGTCTCATGAAACTGGCACCCGTTCCAATCAAGGAAGGCGGCACCGCCGAGTTCATCATCTTTAATCCCGCCCGCACCACCACCTTCAGCCGCGGCTTCATGAAGTCGAAAAGCATCAACACCCCGTTCCTCGACAAAACCCTCCAGGGCATGGTCGAGCGCGTGGTGTATCGCGGTGAGGAGCTGCTGGCGCGGTAATTTCAGCCCAGCCCGAGATCACGCGCCTTGAGCGCGGCTCCCGTGCGGTCCGGCACCTGCAGCTTGTCCAGAATGCGGGTCATGTGATTCTTCACCGTTCCTTCGGTAAGGCTCAGGGCAGAGGCAATTTCCTTGTTGCTCATACCGCGCACCAGATGCTGGAGAATCTCCACTTCACGCTGAGAGAGCATGCTGGCGAGGCGGCGTTCCTCACCACTCAGCGTGATGGGTCGGGAGAGGCGGTTGAACTCCGCCACAACCTGAGTGGCAATGGTGGGCTGCAGGTAGGTCTGGCCGGCAGCGACGATTCTGATGGCATCCATCATATGCGCCATCGGAGTATTTTTGAGAATGTAACCGGAGGCACCTGCACGCAGAGCCTCAAAGACATCCTTTTCCTGATCAAAAACGCTGAGCACCAGCACCCTCACGCCGGGATGCCTGTCACGAATGCGCCGGGTGGCCTCCGCACCGCACATCACCGGCATTTGCAGATCCATCAGCACGACCTGCGGCATGTGTTCCGAAGTCAGTTTAAGGGCCTCCTCGCCATTCGCGGCTTCGGCAACCACCTCAACACTGCTGTCGAGCTCAAGCAGGATGTGCATCGCTTCACGAAACGATGCCTGGTCATCGACGAGTAGGGTCTTGATGGGTGCATTCATGCGTTCATGCTGGGAGAATCATGCGACAACAGCCTCCGCCCTGCTGCTCAGTTCCTGCGAAAAATTCACCATTGAGCAATGCCGCACGTTCGCGCAGGCCTTTCAATCCATGGCTTTTTTCCGGGATTCGGCTGAAGCCACGGCCATTGTCCGTCACACTGAGGAGGATGAATGCATCCGAACTAAAATCCAGATGCACCGCTATTTCCGACGCACCCGAATGCCGGCACGCGTTGGTAATGCCCTCCTGCGCACAGCGGTAGAGAGAGATCTCCACCAGAGAGGGCAAAGAGCGTGATTTCCCAGACTGCTGCAACACCAGTTTCAGCCCGGGCCGTTCAGCTCCGGTGATCAGCGAAGTCAGCGATTCGGCGAGCGTGCGCTGCTCCTGCGGCGTCGCACGCAGGGAGGCCACCGAACGTCGTATTTCCGCCAGTCCTTCACGGCTGGCACGCTGAGCCTTCTGGATCGAATCCAGCACACGGGAGGGATCGTGCTTCAACAAGGCCTCTGCGGCATCCAACTGCGCCCCCACAACCGTCAGGCTGTGTCCCACCGCATCATGAATCTCCCGCGCCAGCCGGTTGCGCTCCTGCTCCACGGCGAGCAGCGCCACCTGGTCCGCCTGCAGTTCAAGCTGGGCATTGGCCGTGCGCAGCTCCGCCGCAAGACGCGCCGTGTTCATGCGCTGCCTCGAAGCCTGTGCCGCAGAAAAAGAACAGCCCATAATGAACACGCTGGTGGAGATCTGGCCAAACATCCAAAACACCGCCGAATTCAGGCCGCGCATGGAGAATTCATGCGCGGTGGATATGCTCAGAGTTAAGAGGAGCACCAAAATCATGTGCCGGCGTCTTCTCAAAAGCACTCCGGCAAAACCAGCAACGGGCATCCAAAACCATTGCTGCATGCCGATGGGATTGAAGGTTTCGGACAGATGGTTGCAGGAGAGAGCAAGGAGAATCTGAACAGCGAAGATCCCTGCGATTTGAACTCCGCTATGGGTCAGCTCCTGTTTAGGGCGCTCCTCCTGAAAGAGGTCAAACAGAAGCCATTGAAGGAGAAAGAGATTCCAGAAAAATGTCAGCAACCCACAGGCGACCAGCATCGAAGCCTTGGTGACCATGTTGGCTCGGAACATCAGGTAGCCAATCCAAGCGACTGGCGTCAGGCTGATCCATGCCAGGATCGTAGCCGCGACCAAAACCATCCACTTGGCGGAGAGATATTTGCCATCCGAATATGCCATGCCCTGCTATAAACCTTCTTGGTTGAGTAATTTAGACGCCTTTATTGATAACATATTCAGCTTATCTTTCACAGATTTTGTCTTATTCGCGACAACTCCCAGCATTACATGACTTTAGTCATAATCAGCGAAAGCCTCCGCATTGAGGCGATGGAACCCGATCCACGGTCCTCTCTCTTGTTAATCCCGCTTGAATTGAGGCGGACTCACGGCTTCACAATAAACCCATGTCCGATCTCAAAGAATACCTCTCCCAGCGCTGCCAGTTTGTTGATACAGCACTGAACCGCCTCATCCCGGGCTCGGACACACGGCCGACCATCCTTCACCAGGCGATGAGGCACAGCATGTTTGCAGGCGGCAAACGGCTCCGACCGATCCTCTGCCTTGCAGCGGCGGAAGCCTGCGGCGGCACGGCGGAAGATGCGGTTTACAATGCCTGTGCGGTCGAATGCCTGCACACCTACTCGCTCATTCATGACGACTTGCCCTGCATGGACGACGATGACATGCGCCGTGGCGTGCCGACCTGCCACAAGGTCTATGGCGAGGCCATCGCGCTTCTCGCAGGTGATGCCCTGCAAGCCTTGGCGTTTGAACTGGTGACGAAAACACCGATGTCTTCAGGTCACCCCACAGCCGTGATGGTGCTGGAACTCGCACGCACGGCAGGCAGCCTGCATCTTGTGGGTGGTCAGGTGGCGGATCTGGAAGGCGAGGGCAAAAAGCTTCCCTTGGAAGACCTGCGCTTCATCCATGAAGGCAAAACCGCCGCGCTTCTCACCACCAGCGTGAAACTGGGTGGCATGAGTGCCAGCGCGAGCCCCGAGCAGATGCAGGCGCTGCATGACTTCGGCATGGCCACCGGTCTGGCCTTCCAGATCATCGACGACATCCTCGACGTGACACAGACGAGCGAAAAACTCGGCAAAAGCGCGGGCAAGGACGTCGCGGCAGAAAAGAGCACCTACCCGGCATTGATGGGCCTGGAAGCCTCTCGTGTGGAAGCGCACCGCCTCACCGAGGTGTCACACCGGGCGCTGGATGTGTTTGGTGACGCCGCCTTGCGCCTGCGCCAGCTCTCCGACCACCTGCTGAACCGGGACTATTGAGCCCGAAACAGTTGAGCTAAATCGCCCACGAGTTTCTCCGGTGGGCCAAAATTGAGCAGCAGCGTGGACCCATCTCCCTGCACTACTCGGAAGCCGAGGAGCCGCCTGCCACCGGGCTCGATCTGCATGTCGAGCTGCCGGAGATACTTTTTGATGAGCAGCGGCCGCGGAATCATGGCCACGGTGATGTAGTTCTTCTCCTGCTGGGTGACCTTCAGCGTGAAATTGTTCGTCAGGGATTCGGGGTCCATTTCACGGCCGCTAAGGAATTTCATCCACATGCGCACCCGGCTGTCGTCGGGCTTCAGGGTCTGCCAAGGGGCGTCCGCGCTTTCCTTGAGGCGCACGGTTTCCTTGTCGAAGACCAGGATCGTCGTCGCGGGTGCACCCAACTCCAGGCGAAACCGGCCGTCGGCCATGCGCCAGAAACGGCCGCTGGTGCTCACGGGCTCCTTGAGCGCAGGGGTGGTGCGGGTCTGCTGAAAGGCGACTTTGATGCTGCCGATGTCCTTTTGCGCCGCCATCCACTCCCGCATCACGAGCGGAATGAGGGCAGGATCGGGCGCCGCCTGGGCGGGCAGCGTCAGCCAGAGAGCAGCGGCGAGAACAGATGAGAAACGAATCACACCACAAGCCAGACACCCAAAACCCCCAGGTCTCAAGCTTTTCGCTGCCATGTTTTCCCTTGCCCCCCCGTGCAATCCGTGTTCTCTGAACTTTCGAACCAACCCCTATTTATACACATGAGCGAGCGTCGCGTAGTCATCACCGGCATGGGAGTTATCTCCCCGGTCGGCAACACCAAAGATGACTTTTGGAAGAACATCCAGGCAGGAAAGAGCGGCATCCGTCGCATCCAGTCCATGGACACCGAAAAGTACGACTGCAAGATCGCGGGCGAGGTGGTGGATTTTGATCCGACCGTACATTTTAACAACCACAAGGACGCACGTCGCGCCGACCGCTACTTCCAGTTTGCCATGGCAGCCTCGAAAATGGCCGCCAAGGACGCGGGTCTGAACCCTGACAGCCTCGACCCGCACCGTGTGGGCGTCATGGTAGGCAGTGGCATTGGCGGTCTCGGCACCCTGGAAACCCAGTATGAAGTGCTGTTGACCAAATCCCCTTCCCGCGTCTCCCCTTTCATCATCCCGATGATGATCTCGAACATCGCCAGCGGCATGATCGCGGCGGAATACGGCTTCATGGGACCCAACATGGCCATCGTCACAGCCTGCGCGACTTCCAACAACAACATCGGTGAAGCCTGGCGCAACATCAAATTCGGCGATGCCGACGTGATGATCTGCGGTGGCGCTGAAGCCTCCATCCGCCCCTGCGGTCTTGCCGGATTCGCCAACATGAAGGCGCTGAGCATGCGCAACGACGACCCTGAGCGGGCCTCCCGCCCTTGGGACAAGGACCGCGACGGCTTCGTCATGGGCGAAGGTGCCGGTGTGGTCGTCATCGAAGAGCTGGAGCACGCCAAAAAGCGCGGTGCCACCATTTACGCCGAACTGGTCGGTTATGGTGCGACTGCCGATGCCTACCACCTCACCTCCCCGCATCCGGAAGGTTTGGGCGCTGCGAAGTGCATGGAGATGGCCCTTCGCCACGCCAAGCTGAATGTGACCGACGTGCAGTACGTCAACGCGCACGCCACCTCGACTCCCGTAGGTGATTTGTGCGAACTGCGGGCCATCAAGCGTGTGTTTGGTGACTACGCCACCAACGGACTGCTCGTCTCCGGCACCAAGTCGATGACCGGCCACCTGCTCGGTGCCGCCGGCGGTGTGGAACTCATCGCCTCCATTTACGCGATCAAGGACCAGGTGGTTCCACCGACGATCAACGTCGAAAACCTCGACCCTGAGGTGGACGTGGACATCGTGCCAAACACCGCCCGCCCGGCCAAAGTGGACGCCGTCCTGAGCAACTCCTTCGGCTTCGGCGGACACAACGCCGCGCTGCTGATCAAGAAGTTCTAAGGCAGCCCTCAAATCTTAAGACGGGTGCGGCGAAAGCCCACCCGTCTTTTTTTGTGCAATGCCCCCATAAAGACCTCGAAGGCGCCACTCACCGTGTCACCGCCAGCTCCACATCCTTTGCGCCTTCGGGGATGTCGAGACTCCAGTCGCCTGCGCCGGGTTGCTGCTCTTTGGTCGTAACTGTGCCGTCCGCAGCCTCAAGACCGGGCACATCCGCAGCGCTGTAGCTGACTGTCAGCTTCACTTTGCCGACGATGGGGCCGGTTTTCTCATCGAGCTTGAATTTGCCGCCCATGACGCGTGCGCAGGCGACGGGTGCGGAGGGATCTTCTGAGGCGAAGATGACACTGCCCCAGCTCACGGGCTTGCCATTCACGGTGACTTTGCCGTTGATGGCGGTGCGCTTCATCGGCTTGAGGAAGCCCTGATTGCGCAGCCAGTCACGCAGATGCGCGCTCCAGGTGCCTAGCACAGGGTCACCAAGAAACAGGCCGACGCCATGCGGACCGGGGCGGTAGATATGGAGTTCGGCGGGGACTTTGTTTTTCCGGCAGGCGAGGTAGAAGGCCACGGCGTTTTCGGCAGGCACCACCGTGTCTTCATCGGTCTGGAAGATGAAGATGGGCGGCGTGTTGGCCGTTACGCGCGTCTCGGTGCTCACGTGCTTCGCCAGTTCGTCGTTGTCGCCGGGGCCGAGCAGGTTTTTGCGCGAGCCCTTGTGTCCGTAGTCCTCGATCATCGAAATCACGGGATAGGTCGGCGCGGCGACATCCGGACGGGCGCTGACTTGATCAATGGCATCGTTCGTCGCACCGGCGGGTTTCTCATCGAACATCGTGGCCGCCATAGAGGTGAGATGCCCACCTGCGGAGAAGCCGATGATGCCGATGCGGTTCGGATCAATGCCATACTCCTTGGCATTGGCGCGCACATGGCGGATGGCCCGCTGCACATCGATGAGCTGCGTGGGAAAGTGGTAGCCCTGGCTGCCGAGGCGGTAGTGCAGCACGAAGGCGGAAACGCCGAGGCCGTTGAACCACTTGGCCACCTGCACGCCTTCGTGGTCTGCCGCCAGACCGCCGTAACCACCGCCGGGACAGACGACAAAAGCCGCCCCATTGGCTTTGTCCTTGGCCGCAGCCCACACATTGATGAAGGGTTGATCCTTGTCCTCCGTCCCCTTCGCCCCCGGTGCGCCATCGGGCCAGAGCTTGACCTTGGTGGGCTCGGCCTGGGCCAGGGAGGTGAAAAAGAGGGCGGCGGCAAAAAGAGAAATCTTGTTCATGCAGGTGGAAGTCTGTTAATCCTGTCTTTTCCATCCGTTCTTTCATCTGCCATGATCTCACGCCGTCATTTTCTCTCCACCAGCCTTGGCGCGCTCAGCGTCTCCACCCTGCCAGCCATTGAGCCCATCAAGCGCCCCGGCAAGAGCCGCATGCAGCTCGGTGTCGCCGCTTACAGCTTCCGCGAGTACTTTCAGTGGATGCGCGACAAGGAGCAGAAGCCCAAGGGCGACAAGCCGCTCTGGAGCATCCTCGATTTCATCGACTGGTGCGGTGACAACAATGTGCCCGGCGCGGAAGTGACCAGCTACTTTTTCCCGAAGGATGTGGACGAGGCCTTCCTGCTTGAAGTCAAACGCCGTGCCTACCTGCGTGGGGTGCAGCTCGCCGGCACCGCCGTGGGCAACAATTTTGCTTTGCCTAAAGGCGAGAAGCTCAGCGAGCAGATCGCCTACACGAAGAAGTGGATCGACTACTCAGCGATCATGGGCGCGCCGCACATCCGCGTATTTGCCGGCCCCCAGTCCAAAGACCTCACTGAGGAGCAAGCCGTGGCCAACTGCCTCGAATCCTACCAGGAGTGCCTCGACTACGCCGCCAAAAAGGGCGTCTTCCTCGGCCTGGAAAACCACGGCGGCATCGTCGCTGAACCGGAAAACCTCATCAAGATGGTGAAGGCCGCCAAGAGCCCCTGGGCCGGCATCAATTTGGACAGCGGCAACTTCCACACCGAAGACCCGTATGCCGATCTCGCGAAGATCGCCCCCTACGCCGTCAACGTGCAGCTAAAGATGGAAATCAGCCGCAAGGGTGCCGCTAAAGGCGTCAGCGAGCCCAGCGATGTGAAACGTGTGATCCAGATCATGCGCGACGCCAACTACCAAGGCTGGTTCACGCTGGAGTTTGAGACGAAGGAAGATCCGTTTGTGAAGGTGCCGGAAATTTGCGACATGCTGCGTCCTTTGCTGGCCTGATTTGGTAATTGTTTGCTGGGTTTCCCCTGCCAAGGGAGGTGCGTGCCTATATGACTCCACATGCTCTGGGGTGCGGAAGATCTTTGAAAACCACGGCCAACCACTGTAAACAACCGTCGCCCCCCGCAAACTTCCCCCTTTCCCCATGTCCGCCACCCATGCGCCCACTGTCGTCATCGAGAACTTCTACCCCTGCCTGGATGGCGGACGGCATCCGGTCAAGCGGGTGATCGACGAGCCGCTGGATGTGTGGTGTGACATTTTCAAGGATGGGCACGATGTGATGAGCGCGGTGCTGCGCTGGCGGCTGACAGGCTCACGCCGCTGGTTTGAAGCGCCGATGAAGCTGACTGAGAATGACCGCTGGCATGGTCAGTGCAGCTTTTCCAAAGCAGGCCGCTGGGAATACGTGGTGGAAGCCTGGGGCGACACCTTCCGCTCCTGGAAGAAGACGTTTGCCGTGCGGGTGCAGGCCAAAGATCCGGATGTGCCGATCGAGGCGCAGGAAGGTGCACGGCTGCTGCGCGATGCCGCCAAGCGCGCACGCGCCGCCGGGGTGCCTACGGCTGGGACTCAGCTCGAAGATTGCGCGGATCTGCTCACGTCGGTAAAGGCTGCGGATCTCATGGACGTGCTGCTGTCCGACGAGATGCAGAGCCTGATGGATCAGTATCCGGACCGCTCCCAGTCCACCACCTCCGACACACTGCGCGCCACCGCAGAACGCGAGCGCGCCCGTTATTCCGCCTGGTATGAATTCTTCCCTCGCGGTGCCGAAGGCCGCAGCGACAAGCATTCCACGTTCCGCGACTGCCTGGGCCGTCTCGACCACGCAGCTCACATGGGCTTTGATGTGATCTACTTCCCGCCGATCCACCCGATCGGCATCACGGCCCGCAAAGGAAAGAACAACACACTCACAGCCAAGCCTGACGATGTCGGCAGCCCCTGGGCCATCGGCGGCCCGACTGGCGGGCATTACAACATCGAGCCAGCACTCGGCACGGAGAAGGATTTTGTGTGGCTGGTGAAGGAAGCGAAGAAGCGCGGCCTGGAAATCGCCCTCGACTTTGCTCTCAACTGCTCGCCGGATCATCCTTACGTCAAAGATCACCCAGAGTGGTTCTACAAGCGCCCGGACGGCAGCATCCGCTATGCGGAGAATCCGCCGAAGAAGTATCAGGACATCTACCCGCTGAACTTCCATTGCGATGACTGGCGCAATCTGTGGAAGGAGCTGATCGACGTGGTGCAGTTCTGGGTGGATCGCGGCGTGAAGATCTTCCGCGTGGACAATCCTCACACCAAGCCCGTCGCGTTCTGGGAGGAGCTCATCGCCACCATTCAGCGCAAAGACCCGGATGTGCTCTTCCTCGCCGAAGCCTTCACCAAACCGAAGATGATGCAGGTGCTGGGCAAGGTTGGCTTCACGCAGAGCTACACCTACTTTACCTGGCGCGAGAACGGTCATGCGCTGACCGAGTACGCCATTGAACTCACGCAG
>JAPLUN010000250.1 GCA_026397715.1 Verrucomicrobiota bacterium | reverse complement strand
GAGCAGCACTCGGCGCTGCGGCAGACCATGGAGGTAAATGACACCACCGTCATGCAACTGGACGATCTCCAAACAATCACCGCTGCCGGAGCGTCGGCCCAGTTCGGAGGCGGCGGACAAAGTGGCATGCGCCAGCACCAGGATGGCGGCGGTGGGTGGCTCGGCATCGCCCGCGCAATCGAGCAAACGCCCGGCGTCGTCAGCGATGGCGATCTGAATGACTTCGGGGATGGAGGCGAGGGCGGTGAGTTCCATGGTCAAGGCACAAGGCGGGTTTACGCGGCGAGAGCGTGGGTCGGAAGCTCGTGAGGGGTGGCTGAAGTGCTGTCTGCAGGCGCGGTGCGCAGGCGGAACTGATGCAGCACGGCCTGGGAGATGGCATTGAGCGTCGCCAGCACATTGCGACCGCTGCGTGCGTCCGATTCGAAGCTGAGAAAAGGCGTGGGGCGGTTGTTGAAGAGGTATTCCAGGTACTCGACCGGCGCGGCATTGGGCAGGTCACGCTTGTTGTATTGAATGACGATGGGCAGTCGATCGAGCGCGCTGCCGTTCATGCGCAGGTTGGCTTCCAGGCTTTGCAACGAGTGCAGATTGTCGCGCTGGCGGTCCATCTGGGAATCCGCCACAAAGACCACGCCATCGGCCTGCCTCAGCACCAGTTGAAGCGTGGCATTGTAGGTGATCTGGCCGGGGACGGTGTAGAGATGAAAGGTGGTCTTGTAACCGGGAAGGGCATCCGCCTCGACGGCCAGGAAGTCGAAGAAGAGGGTGCGGTCTTGAGCCGTCGAGAGAGAGACGAGGTCGCTGCGGCCATTGGGGTCCAGCTTGGCGTGGATCTGCTGGAGATTGGACGTTTTCCCGCTGAGCGGAGTGCCGCAATAGACGATCTTGAAGCTGACTGTGCGGTCGTCGTGATTGATGCTGGGCATGGCAGAGGGGAATGACGAATGGAATGAAATGGAGACCGCAGGCTGTCGCTGAACACCGGGCTTTTAGTCCAGCATGCGGGCGAGTTCGCGGGCGATGAGAGTGATCTTGTCGCGCATGCCGGTGGAGGGTTCGTCATCATGCAGCACGCCAATGATGGACTCTCCGGGGAAGCAGAACGTCAGCAAACGACCACCCGCATTGAGCGTGAAGGTTTCAGCACCTTCAATGCCAATGAGCGGAGCAAGACCGCGCAACTGGCGGGCGATGTCCGGCGCCTGGCGCTGGAACTCCACGGCATCCTCCTTGGATAAATCTGCGTGACTGAGCACGTGGGAGCCATGCAGGCAGACGCAGGCGCTCAGACCCGGCTGCAGGGACAGCAGTTCGACGACCCGTGGCGCGGCCAGTTTCTCCTCAGTGCCCAGCAGGGCGCGTAGCAGGAGCTGATCCGTCTGGGTGTCGAGCGGGGAAAGACCGAGGAAGGAATGCTTCACCGCTGCCATTTTAGCCGGAGCCGCAGCGGGCGGCGCAGCCTGAGCTGCGGGTGCCTTGAAAAAAGCGGGCGTAGCCGGAGCGAATTTCGGCTCTGGCTTGGGTTGCGGTGCTGCTGCCTCCGAAAACAGCGGTGCATTCAGCGACGAGGTGCTGAACAACCCACGCGAGGTAGGCTTTGGCGCCGGGGCCGCAGGCGTGGAGAATGAAGGAATCTCTTCCAACGCTGGAGCGAAAGACGGTGTGGCCTGAAACGAAACGGGCGCAGGCGCTGAAGTGGCTAACAGGCCGGGGGCTGGTTTGGCCTCGGGCGCGGGTGCAAAAGACGCGGCAGGGTTCTGCGGTGTGGGAACCTGCCCGAGCAACTGGGCGCTGCTAAACCCTGATTCCGCAGGCCCTTTGGCTGAAAGGGGGCCGGTGGAGGAAGAGGCAAAAGGATCGAAGGGTTTCATCGCCCCTGCCAGAGGAGCACTCTGCGGGGCAGCTGATGGCGAGGGCGATGTACCGAAGGATTGAAACGCTCCAGCGAGCGGCTGCAGAGGTTTCGATGCCGAAACAGCCGCCGGCTGTGCGGAGGGGAATGAGAATGCAGCTGGAGCTGGCGGCGGGGCCGCTTCGGCGGGTGCTGCGGGAGGGGAAAACGCGAACTGGGCAGGACCACCGGCTGGCGTAGGGGCGCCGTAGTTTGGCTGGGGAGAGCCAAAGGCTGATGTGGGGGATGGCGCTGCCGAGGGCTGGCTTTGGGTAAAGGGAGCCAATGCTGCAGCGAACATCGGTGCCGGCTGCTGTGATTCAGCGGGGGCAGGCGGGGAAGCAGCAGCGAACATGGGCTGCGAGTTCTGCTCTGGCTGCTGCTGCTGAGGATTGGGCTGCACCGAAAAGCGGGCAGGGGCAGGCGCCGCTGCCGGGCTGGGACTGCCAAAGGTGGCTGCCGCCGCAGGTGCCGCCGACATGTTGGTAAGCGAGTGAAACACCTCGTTCTGCGGCAGCTTGATCTTGAAATCGCGCTTCGCGCTGGAGAGCGTGTTGCGGAAGCCGAAATCGGAGATGCCATCAATGAGCAAGCCAAGTTCCAGCACCACGTTGCCGGAGGCAATCTGTTCGTGCAACGCACTGGCCTGCACACTGGTGGTGATCCACGCTGGCAGGGTGGCCGGATTGAAGCCCAGTTCTTCGACACTGTAGCCGGCTAAAACGGCAGCGAATCCTAATTTCGCCATGCCTGATGAGGCAGGAGCATTGCCAGGTGCCGCTGATGGTACCTGTGGGGCGAACGCGTTTGGCGCGGGTGATTGTGGCTGCGGAGCAAAGCCGTATGGCGCGGGTGATTCGGCCGGTGGTGGCGCCTCTTTCATCGCAGAGACGAAAGCGGAACCAAAGGGCATTGCGGGTGCCACGTCCGAAGGCGTGGATGCTCGCTGCTGCGCAGCTGGCGTGAACAAAGTGGAGATGGAGGCCTGTGGCTGCGCGGCCGCAGAAGGCGGCGCTGACCAATTTTCCGCCGGTGCAGGGGCGAAAGCGGATGGCGAAGGTGCTGCAGGCTGCTGCTGCGGGCTGCCGAAGAGCGAACCATTGGGGCCACCCATTGAGAAGAGAGATCCTGCTGATGTCGCGGGAGCAGGCGCTGCGGGTTGCTGCTGCGGGCTGCCGAAGGGCGAACCATTTGGGCCACCACCGAACGAGAAAGGAGTGCCTGCTGGGGTTGACGGCGCAGGTGCTTCGGGCTGCTGTTGCGGGCTGCCGAAGGGCGAGCCATTTGGGCCACCACCCAATGAGAAGGGAGATGCGGCTGGGCTTGCGGGCGCAGGTGCTGCGTGCTGCTGCGAAGTGCCGAAGGGCGAGCCGTTCGGGCCACCGCCCAGCGAGAAGGGAGATCCTGCCGCGCTGCCGGGTGCTGGTGCTGCAGGCTGCTGCGAGGTGCCAAAGGGCGAACCGTTCGGGCCACCACCCAACGAGAAGGGAGATCCTGTTGGTGCTGAGGGCGCTGGTGCAGCTGGCTGCTGTGAGGTGCCAAAGGGAGAACCATTCGGGCCACCACCGAACGAGAAAGGAGATCCTGCTGGTGCTGAGGGCGCTGGTGCAGCGGGTTGCTGCGGCATGCCGAAGGGCGAGCCATTGGGAATTGCGCCAACTGAGAAAGGCGAGGCTGGGGCCTGCTGCGCCGCCGGTTCTCCGGCCGGTTGGCTCATCTGGAAGGGGGAGCCGACGGGCGATGCAGGCTGGCCGAAGGAAAACGGTGATGGCGATGGTGCAGCGGCAGGGGCGGGTGCGGCACCTTGTCCTTCGCGGGCTTGTGCGATCAAACCCGGGAGCTTGGCCGCTGGCAGTGCCACCATCCGTGGATCCTGCGGGGAGATGGGCACCTGGAAAAGCGCCGGGCAGACCCGGTACAGTTCAAAGACAGGCAGTGCCGCCTGTCCGCTGCGCAGGGCGTTTTCCAGCAGGGCAGGTGGCAGGGAAAGCGGCTGCTCCGCTGGCAGCGCCCCCATGCGGACGACTTCAGGAGGGAGCTGGTTGATCACATCACCGACGGTCAGCGGTGCATTCGTGGGCGTAGCCCCCATGACGCTGAACGGCGACATTCCCGTTGCTGAATTGATCGGCGGTGCAGCAATCGATTCGTTGCCGGCTGTTCTAAAAAGTGGATTGCCCCCGACTTGGAAGGGGGATGCACCAGCTGGAAACTGTATGGGGGAAGACGCTTGCATGGATGAGGGGCTGTTCGTGCCTGGGCCAGCCATTCTCTGAGGATGTGATCCCGCGAAGTATTGTGGAGGGTCTTGCCCCGGTTCGTTAGAACCGGCCCCTCGCTGGAACAAACTTCGGAACGAAAAACTCATCTGCGGATGTAGCGGCCCGACTTAACAGAATAGCAAGCCTGTGTGAAAAATCTAGTAATTATAAACAAATACCTCAGCATTTGCGTTATTTAACTGAGGTTAAGTATTATTGCCACACAGTTCAAGCATTTTTCAGCAGTTTCATATAACTGAATGATTGTTCAGCAACCTTGCGGCCATGCCTGCCGGGATTGCATTTTCTTGGCGCAAAAATCTTGAAGCAAAAAATTCGATGATGCAGGGGCTTTGATATTCGGATGAAGCCTGTCCGAAAAAGAATTTCAGAATCGATGAATTTTCTCTTGCGCAATTCTTCTTTGAAAGCAATATCCCCGCCCGCTCAATCCGAGCAAAACGACCCCTTCGTCTAGCGGTTAGGACACATCCCTTTCACGGATGCGACACGAGTTCGATTCTCGTAGGGGTCGCCACTCTCTTCAAGAGAGTGGCGGCCGAGGAAGATCAGCCTTGCTGAACACCGGCAAAACTGCTGTACAATGGTTCCACATGCCATGCCATGGTAGCGCTGGCCGGAGAACACGCCGCCCCGTCATTGTCGCTGGAACATGAAGCTTTGCTGGACACCGCAGGCGCATCCGCTAGGCATGCAGGCATGTCTTCATCAGGCGGCAAACTTTTCATCACGGGTCATCAGGGTCTTGTCGGACGCGCTTTGATGCGCCACTACGCCGACAAGCCGGAATGGCAGGTCATCACCCGCACCAAGGCAGAGCTGGATTTGCGTGACCCGCATGCCACGGATGCCTTCTTCGCAGCAGAGAAGCCGGATCAGGTCATACTCGCCGCGGCAACCGTGGGCGGCATCAAGGCCAGCTACACCCAGCCGGTCGATTTCCTGCTTAACAATCTGCAGATTCAAAACAGCGTGCTGTCAGCGGCGCATCGCTTTGAAACGAAGAAGCTGCTCTTCCTTGGCAGCACCTGCATTTACCCGAAGGTGGTGGAGATGCCCATCCGTGAAGACAGCCTCATGACCGGGCCGATGGAGGAGACCAATGCGCCGTATGGAGTCGCCAAGATCGCGGGGATCAAGCTCTGCCAGGGTTATCGCCACCAGCATGGCCTTGATTTCATCTGCGGCATGCCAGCGAATCTGTACGGGCCCTTTGATAATTTTGATCCCGAGCACTCGCACGTCCTGCCCTCGCTGATCCGCCGTTTTCACGAAGCCAAGCTGCACAACAAGCCCAGTGTCACCCTCTGGGGCAGCGGCAAGCCGACGCGCGAATTCCTCTTCGTGGATGATCTGGCCTCCGCCTGCGCCTTCCTGCTGGAGAACTACAGCAGCCCGGACATCATCAACATCGGCACCGGTGCGGAGATCAGCATCCGCGATGCCGCAGAGGCCATCAAAACCATCATCGGCTACACCGGCGAGATCCTTTGGGACACCACGCAGCCAGACGGGAATCCGCGCCGCCTGCTGGATGTCAGCCGCATGGCAAACCTGGGCTGGAAGGCCAGCACCGACTTCCGTGAAGGCGTGGCGCGCACCTACCAGTGGTTCCTTGACAACCGGGCCACCGCCCGCGTGTGAACCTGCCAATGAAGTCTAGCTGGACACACCAGCACAACAATGCCAATTGAACCCATGGCCATCCAAGCTTTCCGCCCCGTCCTCATCACCCGCAACACCTGCCGTATTTGCGGCTCACGCAGCCTCACTCCTGTCGTCAGCCTTGGGGATCAATTCATTGGCGGCGTGCTTGCCAGCGCTGATGGCAGTGCCCTCATCAAACGCAAAGTCCCTCTCGACCTCGTGCGCTGCGATCCTTCGCAGGATGAAAACGCCTGCGGTCTGGTGCAGATGCGCCACTCGGTTCCGCCGAAGGTTCTGTATCATCGCTACTACTATGAGTCTGGCATCAACCAGTCCATGATCGACAACCTTACGGGCATCACCCAGCTCGTTGAGCAGACCGTCAGCCTCCGCGCCAAGGACATCGTGCTCGACATCGGCTGCAACGACGGCACGCTGCTTTCCAGCTACAAGACCCAGGGCCTGCGTCACATCGGCATTGATCCTTCGGACGTGGCCCTCAAGGCCCGTGCCAAGGGCTTTGAAGTGGTGAACGACTTCTTCTCCGCCCGCGCCTTCAGGAGCGTGCACGCCACGGAGAAAGCCCGCGTCGTCACCAGCATCTCCATGTTCTATGACTTGGAAAACCCGCACGCTTTTGTGCAGGACATCGCCGATGTGCTCGCCACGGACGGCATCTGGATCCTGGAGCAGAGCTACCTGCCTGCCATGCTGGACATCAACAGCTTCGACACCATCTGCCATGAGCACTTGGAGTACTACTCCCTCGCCGTGCTGGAGCGCCTCTTTGGTGATCACGGCCTCGAAGTCATCGACGTGCATCTCAATGATGTGAATGGCGGCAGCTTCCGCCTCGTGGTGGCCAATGCCGGCCAGGTCAAACCTTCCGCTGAAGCCGCCGCCCGCGTGCAGGATCTCCGCATCCGCGAGTTCGAAATGGCGATCGACTCTGATGCCCCATACGCCGTCTTCCGCGAAAATATCGAGCGCATCCGCACCGACCTCACCGCCTTCCTGCAGAAGGCCAAGGCCGAGGGCAAAGTGGTGCACGGTTACGGTGCCTCCACCAAGGGCAGCACCACGCTGCAGTTCTGCAACGTCACGCCCGATCTCGTTTCGGCCATCGCCGACCGCAATCCGGTCAAGTGGGGCAGCTACACCATCGGCACGCACATCAAGATCATCTCCGAAGAGGAATCCCGCGCCGCCAAGCCCGACTACTACCTCGTGCTGCCGTGGCACTTCATGCCTGAGTTCCTCAAGCGTGAGACCGAGTTCCTCGCCCGTGGCGGTAAGTTCGTCGTCCCGATGCCGCAGGTGCATCTGGTGGGTTGAGTTTTGTCTTTAATCCCGGGGCTGTGCTGAGAGCGACTCATTTCGCGCCTCTCAGCCAGTCCTTGGGAACAAAGATCTGGAGTGCAAGATCGGCAGCGGTAGGATCGATGCTACAAACGAAGCCTGGACCACCAATCCAAAAGCGCCCTTCGGCTTCGCAAGAAGAGTGAGCATCAGAGGCCAAATATGCAAAGCATTCATCCGGCACACACATGGCGATGCTCGTATTCGTGGTCACATTCCAGCGAGTCAGCTTATTTTGCTCGATGAGAAACAGCGTTTCTTTGTCTGGACTGGGCAGTATTCTCAACAGGCCGCTTTTGCTGATTTGAAACACATTCAGCGGTTTCAGTTCAGGATTTCTGCCGGGAACAAGCTCTGAAAAGTCGAAAGCATATTTTTCACTGTCATACGTCGTCGCGAAATACCGGCCTTGCATTGTAGCCAGTGTAACAATTTCCTTTTTGGTCAGCAATGCCTTCGTTTTTCCTGCATTGGAGAAGAGCCAGCAGCGATTGCCAAACTCGCCGTATGCATAAGCGCAGAGCCAATCTTCGCCCAGGCGCATCATATGAGTGGGTTCTTTGAACCGTTTGTTAATGTGCGTCATGTCCGTGTTGAAGCTGACTTTCTGAGGGCGCCACTCTTGGGTTTCTGGATAGGCGAGCCTGCGAACGAGAACAGCAAGCTTTCCGTCTTGGATTGTGACGTCGCACATCGGCCATCGTTCCTCCGTAGAGGTGAAGTTATTGCCCATGGCCTGCCATACGTTCAGCACCTCACCGGTAGTCACCTTGCCAAACCCTGACTTGGTGAGAGCGGCAGGTATGTGATCTTCAGCCACCACGCCATGCACGGCAGCCCCTGCCCAGCAAAAGATGATCGTCAGCAGATGAAATCTGCGAAAAGCGAATGGATTCATTCGAAGCTGAGGATGTCATATTGGCTGTTGAACTACCAGCTTTTTGCATGACGTCACGACTATTCCACTCCTACGCCACAGAGGCTTGCGATGCGCTGGCAGACGGGCGGGCTGTCGCCACACCCATCCTACGACCATACGCCGCCATTCCACATTCGGTTTGAATCCCGCGCCGTGCTCGCTCGTCTAGCCAAACACCCATGGACGACAAACCCGAGCCGATGACCAACAGCGCCGCACTGCGCCGCCTGCTTGTGTTCGCACGCGGGCACTGGCGCATCGCCGCGTTGCAGTTCACCCTCGCCGTGGCGGGCACCTCGCTCATCTTCGTGTTTCCGGGCGTGGTGCGCTGGTTCATGGATGAGATCATCCCGCAGAAGCGCGCAGATCTTATTTGGCGCGCGGGTGGTCTGGCGCTGCTGGCCTTCGCTTTGCGGGAGGGCCTTTTCTACTTCCGCACCCGGGTGAACTGCACCTTTTAGCAGCGTATGATCACGGATCTGCGCAGCCAGTTGCATCGCAAGATCGAACTGCTGCCGCTGCGCTGGTTTGACCATCAAAGCACCGGCGACATCCTCACCAAGCTGGCTGATGACGTGCCCGCCACGCAGCGCGTCATCCTTGAAGGCATCGAGCAGGGCTGCACGGCGGTGCTGCAGATCATTATCACCGCCATCGTCATGCTGGTGGCGGACAGCAAGCTCGCGCTGCTCGTGCTGGCCCCAACGCCGTTCATCGCCGCCGGTGGTTGGATCTACTCGCGCTGGGTCTCCCCACGGGCCACAGCTTCACGTGAGGCCACCAGCGCGCTCAATGCCACGCTGCACGACACCATCACCGGCATTCGTCAGATCAAGAGCTTCACTGCCGAAGAGATGAGGCAGTGGAAGTTTCTCGCCGCCAGCCAGCGGCTTCAGGAGAAGCAGACGCGCCTCATGGCTGCCTGGGCCTTCTACTCGCCCTCCATGACCCTGCTTGGAAACGGCGGCCTTGTCCTGCTGCTCATGGCCGGTTCCTGGTGGTGTGTACAGGGCAGCATGACACCCGGTCAGCTGATGGAGTTTCTGCTCCTCGTGGGCTTCCTCTACGAACCCATCGCCCGGCTCCATGGCGTGAATCAAACCCTGCTCAACGGCCTCTCGGCGGCCAAGCGCGTCTTTGCCATTCTCGACAATGAAACCGAGGAGGACCTCGATGCCGGCCAGTCGCTCGAATCCATTCGTGGCGAGATCGACTTCAAGGCCGTCACCTTCAGCTACCGTGCTGACAAGCCGGTGCTGCATGACATCACGCTGCGGGCGGCACGCCACCAGACCATCGCCATCGTCGGCGCCACCGGTTCCGGCAAAAGCACTCTCTTTCAGCTTCTCACCCGTTTCTACGATCCGCAAAGCGGTGTCATCACGCTGGATGGCGTCCCGTTGCAAAAACTCAGCAAACGCTTCCTGCGCCAGTCACTCGCCTATGTCACGCAGGAGGCCTTCCTCTTCGCGGGCACCGTGCGCGACAACCTCCTCATCGGCAAACCCAGCGCCAGCGATGACGA
>JAPLUN010000180.1 GCA_026397715.1 Verrucomicrobiota bacterium | reverse complement strand
TGCTGGGCACCGTCACGCCAGCAGAATAAATCGTGGCAAACTGATTGAGCAATTGCACATCCCTGCCAGCCGCAATCTCGATGTTTCCAGTCCCCGTGCGGATGACTTGAAAGCGGTTGGAGGCAGTCGGGTTGCCTGTGGTGGCGGTGTTGTTGCTTGGATTGATGGCCAGCCGCGTCAACGCGTTGGAGCCAGGCGAACTGTTGGCGCCTGAACTGGTTGGAATCGCCTGGCCGGCGTTTTTACCCAGCAGCAGTGATCCCGTGTTCGTACCCAAAGTGGCCAGCGGGGCCACCTCTCGGAAGTTCACAGCGGTGAAGTCCGCACCTGCTGCCAGGCGGTAGGACCAGGACTGGGCATTCACAGGCAGCGCAGTGTTGAGGTCGCTCAATGTGGCCAGCCACATGCGCTCAACGATGCGCGTAGCACTCGTGGCCACAGTGAAGCCATCACTCAGAGCGTTGTAGAATTCCAGATTGCCGCTCGCGCGCATGGTCAAAACCCCCGGCGCCTGTTTGGGCCCAAAACGGAAGTTGGCAAGATTCCAGTCATAGATCGCCGCCGATCCTTGCCCGCTGCCAACATTTGCCACGCCGAGCGTGATATTGCCGCCACGATTGCTGATCTCGATGCCGGGCGCGATCACCACCACTCCCGCCCCCTGGCTCTCCAATGCCATGATGCCTGCGTTGCTGCGTACCAGGTTGTTAAACATCGTGGTGTAATTGTTCATGAAGGCTGTTGCATCGCTCTTCAAATTCGTGCCGCTCGACGCATCAGTCTTGATCGTGACTCCTGCTAGATTCGTCAGCCCTGCCGCTCCGCCCTGAATGACCACATTGGCTTGGTTGAAATCATAGAGCTTGTATCCCTCGATCAAAATGCTCGAAGGATCAATGATCGTGCCGTTGATCGGATTGATTTGAATGTAGTTGTTGATCGCTGTCGTCTGCGGTGCCCGCAGATGCAGTGTACCGCTGAATTTGCCCAGAGCCGCACTCGAACCCGCCACCGTGCTGGTCACGCCGCCCACAACCACCTTGTCCTTGTTGGTGACGCTGAGATTGAGCGTGGATCCTGTGAGAATGCTCACGATGCCTGTGCCCACGACCCCGTTGCGCTGTGTGCCGGACTCAAGATTGATTTCTCCGCCCTTGCCGGCATTGTCAAAGTCCGTCCCTTGCACGCTCAGCACGGCTCCCGAATTCAAAGTCACGTTGCCATTCGCGATCAAATCAATGCGCCCGCCGGTCTGCCCGGAGGCGTTGATGGTGCCGTTGACCGTGATGGAACCCTGGTCCACGCTCAAAAGGAAATGATGCGCGTTGACCGCTTCAGAAATAGCCACGGTATCAATGACTACGCTGCCGCTGCGGATGCGCAGATTTCGTTCATTCGTGAACATCCCCCCGTTGAGTTTTTGATTGAGCGTGTCGAAGGACGCAAGACGTCCCACATCGATTTCGGCAGAGGCGGTTTTCCCTCCTGCACCCGCCTGACCCTGCAGTGTTCCGTTCAAGCTCAGAAGACCTGAAGACGCACCCACGGTGGGAGCACTGACGCTGAACGTGCCAGCATTGCCACCACCAGCGTTGGCGGCCACGTTGATCACGCTGCTCGCTGAAAGTGTGATGTTGCCCAGATCGGCGGTCAGTGTGACAAGCCCGGCATCCGTGTAGCGCACCACATCATAAAAGGTCCTCGCCACACCGCCAGCATCCAGCCGTCCGCCAACCAGCAAATCACCCGTGAGCGCACGCATTGAAATCACACCGCTGGGAAGAAGGATGTCGGTGTCTGCGGTGAGGGCGCTGCCTTCAAAGGAAATCTTCGATCCCAGGCCAGGGGTGCCTGGAAGCGGCAGTGCACCAGCGGGGCGCGTCAATGTCAGTGCGCCATTCGCGGCAAACACCTGCGTGGAATTGCTGGCGGAGGTGAAGAAAGGCGTGATGGCATTCAGGTTTCCCAAGGCCCGGAACGAGCCTGTCCCCTGCATCAAAATGCCATTGGAGGCATTGAGTGCCACATTGGAAAATTGATTCACCACCAAGGCATTTTGTCCGATGGTGATCTTGGCAGCAGTGACATTCAGAGTGCCAGACAACGCTCCCGCTGTTCCTGCCGCAACGTTGGCACTGTTGTCGAGCAGGATCGACTGCGCCGTTAGATTCACCGTGCCGCCGCCATTGTTGAAAGCGCGAATTTCACCGGCATGCAGCGCCAGTGTTCCCGTGTTCGAGAACGTGCCTGTTCCGTAGATGTCGATGGACGTGTAGCTCAGCAGTGACAGCGCGGTGGTGTTTTGCAGTCCGGCAAGAGTGGCGCCGCCGAGCACCAGACTGCCACTGGTCTGCAATGCTCCGGGATTGTTCAGCAGCACGGAGATCCGCCCGCTGTTCAGATTGATCGCCGTGCCCGTCAGGCTGGTGATGCTGTCCAGGGAAATGGCGTTGCTGGAGTCCAGGGTGATGCTGGTACCATTGATCAGCACCCCCGCGGCCATGTTCAGTTGCGGCAGGGCTGAGGTGGTCACTCCCGTGCGTGATGTCTGCGCGGAGACCACCCCGCTGACGCGCACCAATGAGCCGTTGCCCGCGATCACAAGTGTGTCAGCAGCCGTCTGTGTGCCTGTCTGCGTGACCACCGCACCCGCTGCCAGTGTCACCGTCTGGTTTGCCACCAGGATGATTTCCGTCCCGCTCAATGTCACCCCGGCATCCAGCGTCAGTAAATTCGTACGCACGGCCACTGTGGTGCTGCTCGTGCCATAAGTCCGTTCACCACCGATGAGCAGGCTCTCCGCATTCCAGCCGCTCAGGAGCGCAGAGTTCAGCACCAGCTTGTTGTTTTGCGGAAGTGCTCCGGGTGCCGCGATCACAATCTCCAGCGGACTGCTGATGTCCACGCGGCCGCCACGTCCCGTGAGCATTCCGGCGGCGGTCAGATTGCCTGCCAGTTGCATGTTCTGCGTCGCGCCGATCAGCGCATTGCCTCCGTCCAAGGGGCCGCGTGAAACAGGCAGGCTCAAACTCGCCTGGGAGGCGGAGATGAAACTCTGCGCCGAGTAATCGGTGTACTCGGAACGCAGCCTGACCACGCTTTGCGGCGTGATCTCAAACTGTTGGTAAATATCACCCGTCACCGCCGGATTCAAACTGTTGAAACGGTACCCATTCGCCAGCGCTGCGCCGTCTGGTTTCACCAAGGAATCGGCCGGTGTTCCTGAACTCGGCGAGATCAGGAAAGCTCCAGGCAGCAATGCATAGCGTGCTGGCAGCAGTGTATAAGTCCCCGCCGCAATCAGCGAATTACCTTTGAGATAGATCTGATCTCCCACATTCAGGCTGCTGTTCGTATAGCCGCTGTCACCACCTAGATTGGCCACGTTTAATCCCGTCGTGGCAAAAGGGGCATACGGCGCAAAGGAGGAGCTATAGCCGGGAATGATCGCAAACCTGCCCTCTGAATCGAGAATGTCCATCGTGCCACCATTACCCTGCACCCAGCGGTAGCCGTACAACGTACCCCCGCCGCGGATGTCCAGTTCAGAACCTGCTTCACTCGTCACGCTGTTCGCGGAAATCCGGATCGTTTTGTCTGGCACGCCTATGCTGGTGATGTCCTGGCCGGTGGGATCAATCCAGTTCGTGCCGTCTTTGATGATGCCATACGGAATGATGACTCCGGTATTTGTTTTCGGGTCGATTGCTGACACGGAGGTCGTGCTGCCGGTCTTCAATGTGAGCTGCTGCGTCACGGGCGCGTTCAAATTTGTCACCAGCCCCTTGGGGGCCGTGCCTGTGCCATCCCATCCCAGATGAATGCTGCCAAACGGAGCGCGCAGGGTGCCGCCCTGCGTAATGGTGGATGCGTAGATGTTCAATCTGCCGCCGCCAGACAGCGGGAAATCCGGCGTCTCACCAGAAGCCGCAAAAGTAATGGAACCACTTCCGCCCGCATAATCGTAGGCTGTGATGGTGAAGGTGGATGCGGTCACTGGATAGACCTGCCCCGCAGTGATGGTCAGATGGCCCGCAATGTCCAGGTAGCCGCTGCCACGCAGTTCCTGCCGTGCCGTCAGGCTTGCCTCGCCGATCTTGCTCAACGACAGGAAGCCGGTTTCGATCAAATCAGCCGTCACCTCCAGTTTGCCAGTGCCAAACGTCGGGCTGAAAACGCTGGGAATGAAACCCGAGCCCGGATTGATAACGTTGAAAGGATTGATCAGCTCTTCATCTCGCGTTGGCTGCTGCAAGGCCTTGCCCAGCGCTACATAGGGTGCGGTGAGGCGCACCAGGGCGTCTGCCGCCAGCACGCCCCCGTCCGCCACCCTCAGCTGGCCTCTCGCCGTCACATCCACCGCTCCACGGAACTCCACATTCCCTGCCAGCGTTAGCGAATCAAAGCCGCCTTGCAGGAATGCATTGGCCCCGAAGTAGCCCATGCCCCGGATGCCTGCTCCCAGCGGCTGGCCCACCACTGCTTGGCCCGGTGTAAACACTGGCTGGGTGAATGACGCCATGTTCTGGGCCACCAGAAGGTTGATGTCCTTGTCATCATTACTGGCATCCTGATCAACAAACCGGTCAGACGCCACTACGAGGGTCCCGCCCTGCGCCTTGGCACCGCCCGCCTGGCCGATCAGCGTGGCCTGCGTATAAAGAAAATCACTGCCTGTGAGTTGAATGAGACCGCCATTGCTGTCGACGCGCACTGCCACGGGCACGGCTCTCAGCACCATCTGCGAGACGGCGCTCAGCGGTGCCAGGTCTCTCCCTGCCTCCTGCGGCAGCAGATCCAGCACACTGCTCGTGCCAGAGACATCCAGCACTGCTCCGGCATCAGCAATGATGTTGCCTTCGACTTTGATGGTGCCTCCAGCATAAACCGAACCCACGCGCCGACCAAAGGGGTCCGCCAGCAGCACGGTTTTTCCGGCGGTGCTCACCCGGCTTGTTGCACCCAGATGCAGCGTGGTGAAGCCGACCGTCGGATTGTTGTTCTCTGGGAAACGACTCGCTCCCTTGAGTGTGACCACACCTCCTGGGGCAACGATGCTTCCGTTCATTTCCACGGTTTGTCCATGCAGCGTGACACTGCCCAGCGCGTCGGTTTCAATCAGCGCCCCGGCTCCCATCACGATGTTGCCACGGATATTGAGCAAGGCAGTGACAAAGTCCTTCAGGCCGGGGGCTTCGAAGTCGAGCGTTGCCGCTTGGCGGTAGCCCTCTGGATTCACCATGATGGACGTGGAGATGGAACTCAAACCTCCCGACTTATCAATCGTGGCCTGAAGGCTGCTGACCACTGGACGGATGATCGTGCCAGGGGCGATGAGTACGGCAGGTGCAAACGACTGCCCGACCGCAGGCGGTGTGCTGATGTCTGCTCCCAGTCCCGTGATTTTAAACTGGCTAAACCCGCCGGCGCTGAAGAATTCCGGCTGGATCACCAGAGTGTTCGCATAAGTTGCTGTTCCTCCCACTTGAATGAGCGTTGCCTGCAGGGCAAGCGAGCCTCCGTTGGCACCTGAGTAACCTTTCAAGGTGGCTCCAAGTGTGAGCTGACCGCCGAGCAGCGAGCCTATCAAGGGATCATTGCCTGCCTGAATCGAAATCGAACCAGCATTCCCGTAGGCGATGCTGTTGCTGGAGATCAGGCCGCCAGAGACATCCAGCACACCGCCTGCTGCGAGATCCGCCGTGTAGCTTTGAATATGAATGCTGCCGCCCTGGCTCGTGCTGACGTAACCTTGCTTGCTCGCAATCCAATGTGGGACTGACAGGGGTGCCAGTGCATCCGAGCGGTCGTTAATAACCAGACCCGCTGTGCTGAGCACCGCAGACGCACCCAGTGTTACCTTGCCGCGTCCAGCATTCGGCGTGGGATGCACCGCACTCGAACCCAGGGCTGTCAGCCGGGCTGTTTCATAGGGGGAAATGTTGTAGGCGGTGAGATTGATCTGGCCGCCGGGCGCTGAAAGGGTGCCTTGAATGTTGATGTTGGCGCCATAAAAAATGATGGTGCCCGTTGCTGGAGCATCAAGAGACACGCCGGCAGGCAACAGGATGTCACCGTCACTGTTGTTCAGCAGCAATGAACCAAATCCCTGCGTGGTCAGCAGATCGGGTGAAAGCAACACATTGTCACGACGCGCCTGCGGCAGAGCTGCGATGCCGCCACCGCTTGGAAAGGCGCCCACGGCGACCTGCGTCCCACTCGCGTAACTAAACTCCACGTCCGGGGGAGTCGGAGAATACAGTGGCAGTTTCTGCGGGTTTCGGCTCACCTGCTGGGCCTGAAATTTGATCGCCAGACTGCTTTGCTGCGGCGCTATTTCAAGCTGTTGGGGGCCAATGATGGTGTGCCCCGTCAATCTTCCATCCAGAGCCATGGACCCTGCCGCAATCTCCAGGCTGCCCCCTTTGCCACCATTGCTGTAAGCTGACTCGTAGTGGCTGTTGGTCGCGAAGATGCCGGTCGTGGTTTCGGAAGTGCCCCAGCGCGTGTCAGCGACGGAGGTGCTTCCGGTGTAGATGCCGTCATAGGCTACGTTCGGATCAGCTTTGGAGATGTCGACCAGGTTGCCGCCTACCGCCAGTTGTGTGGTTGCCACCGTGCCACCGCCAAAGTCCTCATAGCCGCTTGAGACATTCACCACAGAACCATTTTGCATGACCACCGAGTCACCTGCGGTCAGTGTGACCGTGCCGCCTGCGGTGGTGAGCTGTCCCACCGTGCGTTCGATGACTGCCAGATAGCCGGTGAGGTTTGCCAGCGGGGTTCCCACCCAGGTCGTGCCGTCACTGCGCACTCCCTGCTTGCGCAAGTCCACCGTGATCGTGGCACCGCGCAGGTTGCTGTTGCGCTGCAGCGCAGCATCCGCCAGCTCACTGCCTCGCAGCACGATCGACACGATGTATTGGGACAGCGTCGAGGAGACTGCCGTGGAGCCCGCCACGTCAATCACCGCACCCTCATCCAGATACACCTGGCCACCCGCATGCACAAAATCCAGGTTGGTCGTTCCGGTCCGCATGTCGAGATCCCAGATCCCCGCGCTGATTGCCACGTTCCCATTGGGGGCCAGCAGGACGGAATTCTGCCCCAGGTAAATCCCCAGACCCTGCATGTTGATCTGAGATTTCAGCGCCAGTTCCGTGCCGACCACCTTGGTGTTGCTGGACCACTCCGGCAGGATCTGCATGACGGAGCCTTCACCCGCCTTCACAATGCCGGTGGATGTGCCGGACGGATAAACAAAAACTGGCCCGAAGCTTTTATTCGTCGGATTATAGTTGATGTTGGCCACCGCGTTGTAGTTCGCCAGCAGGTCAATCCGTCCGTTCAGCGCCACCGACGTGCTGCTGTCAATGAACCCGTTCTGGTTCACGTTTTTACCCGTGACCACCACGCTGCCACGCGGGGCTTCGATCAGGCCCGCATTCGTCGCCGTGCCGCCATAGCTTCCCACATCGCCCACATAGACGTCCAGGCCGCGCAAAGAAGGATCATCCGAACTATGCGCGTCAAATCCCACCTGCATCCCTGCTGCAAGAATCGTCTGCCCGTCCGGCGTGCTGATCGTGCCGTTGTTCGTCACATTCGGCCCGATCAATGCCACACGCCCGCCCACATTGGCGGATGAGGTGGGCGCCGTGATTTGCGCCCCCGCTTGCACGGTGACGTTCCCAATGCGGT
>JAPLUN010000576.1 GCA_026397715.1 Verrucomicrobiota bacterium | reverse complement strand
AAGAACTTCGCAAAAGTGGAGGCCTGAAAAAATCTAAACCTTCGCTCTTGCGCAGACCATATCTGAACTCCGCAGCCCCTTTGGGGCTGGTATTTCGCGGGGCGAAATGACGAAAGTGAGTCGTTGGTGGCTTGCCAATCTTGGAAAGCCCGTGGCTCGTGCTACGAAGTGTGTTCTTCTATGCCTGCTGCAAAGGAAGGCGCATGGTGAAGGTGGTCTCGATGCCGGGGGAGCTGGTGAGTTCGATGGTGCCGCCGTGGGCTTCGACAGCGCGGCGGACGATGGAGAGTCCGAGGCCGGTGCCTTTGATCTGGGAGGAGTGGTGCTTGTTGCCGCGGTAGAAGCGCTTGAAGACGAAGGGCAGGTCGTGCGCGGGGATGCCGATGCCGTTGTCGCTGACTTTGAGGATGCAGGTGTCTTTCAGCCACTCTCCGGAGACGCGGATGACGAGGCCGGGCTTGGTGTTCTCCTTGATGGAGTTTTCAATGAGATTGGTGAAGATCTGGTCCCAGTAGAAGCGGTCGCCGGTGAGCAGGCAGTCGCCCTCGGGGAAGTCCAACTCGATACGGGCATCCCGCCCTTCGAGCATGGGGGCGAGGTGGTCGGCGGCGTCCTCGGCGCAGTCATGCACATCAAAGGGCTCCTTGTTAAGGGAGCTGCTGGCGTCTTCCAGGCGTGAGATAGCCAGCATGTCCTCGATGATGCGGGCGATGCGCTTGCCGTGCTTTTCCATGACATCGAGGCTGCGTTTCACCGTGGGGGATGATTTGGCAGAGTCTTCCTGCAGCATTTCGATGTAGCCGTTGATGAGGGTGAGCGGCGTGCGCAGCTCATGCGAGGCATTGGCCACGAAATCCCGGCGAATCTGCTCGGTCATGGCGGATTCGGTCACATCTTGGATCATGAGCCAGGCGCCGCCGCCCACATCGGCACCCAGCGGGGCGGCTTCGATGATGAAGTAACGGCCACCCAGATTTGACCCGGCACCGACGTCTGAGGGCAGCATCTGGATGCGGCGGGTGGCGTGGCGTTTTTCGGTGATGGATTCCTGCACGAGATCGGAGATCTGGTGGTCGCGCACATCCTCGATAAGCGGGCGTCCGACGCGGATCTCCTTGCGGTGGAGGAGCTTCTTCAGCGGCGCATTGGCGTAGCGGATGCGCAGTTGGTTGTCCACCAGCACGAGGCCCTGGCTGATTTCATCGAGCAGGGATTCAAACACGCGCCTCTGCTCTGCCTGCTGCTCCGCCTGCTGGCGGGCGAGGAAGACCGTGGTGGAATGCAGTGGCAGCAGGTCCGCATCCCGCGTTTTCAGACCGAGGTTTTTGGCCACTCCCTCCCAGCGTTTAGTCCAGTACTTCTCACGCCGTGCCCAGGCAAAGAGGCAGATGCCAAGCATCAAGGCGAGGAAGAGGGAGAGTGAGGTCATGCAGGCTGGGTGGCGGCGAGTTCCGTCTGGAACTGGAAGCCGGTGCCGCGAATGGTGACGATATGTTCGCCGGCTGCACCGAGTTTTTCACGCAGGCGCTTGATATGAGTGTCCAGAGTGCGTGTGGCGACGTCGCTGTTGTAGCCCCAGACATCGCGCAGGAGGTCGGCGCGGCTGTGTACGGCGGTGTCGTTTTCCATGAGGGTGGTGAGCAGCTTGAACTCGATGGTGGTGAGGTCCAGGGCCGTGCCATCCAAAAAAAGCTTCATGTTTTTGCGGTCCAGCATGAAGCGGCCGCGCTGGATTTCCGAAACGTGGGTGACCTTCTTCACGCGGCGGAGCACGGCGCTGATGCGCAGGTAGAGCTCGCGCGGGCTGAAGGGCTTGGTGAGGTAGTCATCTGCGCCGAGTTCGAGGCCGGCGATCTTGTCGGTGACCTGGCCTTTGGCGGTGAGGATGATGACGGGGATGGAGGCGGTGCGGGTGTCTGCGCGGAGGCGCTTGAAGATCTGCATGCCGTCCAGGCCGGGCAGCATCAGGTCCAGCACAATGATTTCCGGCTGCTGAGCAAGCACGGCCGGCATGACCTGCAGACCGTTGCCGATGCAGATCGCCTCATGTCCTTCACGATTGAGATGAAGGGAGATGAGTTCCGCGATGTCTGATTCATCCTCGACGATTAGTATCTTGCTCATAGAGTGGCATTGTGATGTGGCCGTGCCATCGGCAAACTCATGATGGCAACGAAGGTGTCACATGGCAACAGTCCTGCTATCTTCCCAGATAACAAGCGTGACGGATTCGTCACGGTGACAAAGTTGGACTGCTTTCCCGGATGCGCTTCATCCAGCTTTCGTTAATTATCTCCCAAAATGAGGGTTCTCATCGTCACCGACACCTATCCGCCAGACATCAATGGCGTGGCGCGGACGCTGTACACCCTCGGAGCGGGGCTGGAACGCCGGGGGCATGTGGTGGAGGTGGTCACCACGGTGGAGGAGGAGGGGGACGGCCTGCAGCGCCATGTGATGCACTCCATGCCTCTGCCGGGGTATCCGGGGCTGCGCTTTGGCTTTGCCTCCACCCGCCAGATGCTGGAGCTGTTTGACGCCTTCCGGCCAGACGTGCTGTACGTGGCCACGGAGACGCTGATGGGCATCTCCGCGATCCGTGCGGCGGGGAAGCGCGACATCCCGGTGGTGTCCGGTTTTCACACCAATTTTCAAAACTACCTCGAAGACTACCACCTGCCTGGACTGGAAACCGTGGCGCAGGGGGTGCTGCGGACGATCCACAACCAGACGGCGCGGACGCTGACCCCTTCCGCAGACACGGCGGCCATGCTGGAGCGCTGGGGCATTCAAAATGTGGGCGTGCTGGGGCGCGGGGTGGACACGGAGATGTTTGACCCGATTCGCCGGGATGCGGCGCTGCGGCAGAGCTGGGGGGCGGATGAGAGCACCCCGGTGGCCATCTATGTGGGCCGTGTGGCTGCGGAAAAGAATCTGGAGCTGGTGGTGCGCTCGTTTGATGTTTTCAAAGAGGTGCAGCCCAAGGCGCGGATGGTCATCGTGGGAAATGGGCCGCGACTGGAGTCGCTGAAGGAGGAGCGGCCCGAGTTTCACTATGCCGGAGCGCGCACGGGGGCGGATCTGGCCGCGCACTATGCCTCGGGGGATGTGTTTCTTTTTCCCAGCATCACGGAAACTTTTGGCAATGTGGTGCTGGAGGCCATGGCCGCCGGGCTGGGCGTGGTGGCGTATGATTATGCCGCGCCGCGTTTGCTGATCCGTTCGGGTGAAAACGGCTGGCTGGCGCCCTTCAATGAGGAGGGGGCCTTTCTGGCGCAGACCCGCGTGGCCGCCGCTGGATGGCAGAATGAGGCGCTGCGCTTTGCCGCGCGGCAGTCAGCATTTGATCTGGGCTGGGAGCGGGTGATTGAACAATTTGAGCATGAGCTGGCATCAGTGATGCATAAATCGAACGTCTTGATGTGATGAGTGAAGCTGAACCAGTCCTGAACCCCGCCACCGGCAAGTCGAAGCTGCGCTTCAAAACCCTCTTCATTTCCGACGTGCATCTGGGCATGCCGGACAGCAAGGCGGCGCAGGCCTCCCACTTCCTGCGCAACTGCCTGTGCGACAAGCTGGTGCTCAATGGCGACATCATTGATGCCTGGCACCTGCGCCGCATGGGCGGCTGGAACAAGGGGCACACCAACTTCATCCGCACGGTGCTGCGCAAGATGGAGAAGGAGAACACCGAGATCATCTACCTGCGCGGGAATCATGATGACGTGCTGGACCGCTTCATCCCGATCCAGTTTGAGCACTTCATCATCACGGACGAGCACATTCATCATACGCCGAAGGGAGACTACCTCGTGGTGCATGGGGATGGCTTTGATGCCATCAGCTCGAACCACGCCTGGCTGGCGCAGCTCGGCGGGCTGGGGTACAATTTTCTCCTGCGCATCAACCGGTTGTACAATGCGTATCGCGGTTTGCGGGGGAAGGAGCCCTTTTCCTTCAGCGCATGGGTGAAGCAGAAGGTGAAGTCCACCATCGGTGCGGTGGGCAAGTATGAGGACCAGCTGCAAAATCTGGCCAAGCAGCGCGGCTGCATCGGCATCGTCTGCGGGCACATCCACAAGGCCGACAACAAGATGGTGGGCAGCACGCATTACCTCAATTCCGGCGACTGGGTGGAGTCCATGACGGCCATCGGGGAGAATCTCGACGGCACCTTTGAGATCATCAGCTATCCCGAATTCTGCGAGCGCACCCACCGTGACCCCAAAGGAGAGGTGGAAGAGGAAATTCCGGCTCTGGCTGAATCTTCCGCAATTCCAATGTAGCAAAACTGTCACATTGGGTCATTTTAAAAACCATGCACGAACACATTCTCTCCAGCTTCAACCATTCGCTCGACAAGCTCCGCGGCGACGTCCTCGCCATGGCCAGCATGGCGCGCAAGAACCTCGCCAGTGCGATGCGGGGTCTTTTGGAGCGTGACACGGACCTGTGCAATGCGGCCATCGCCGCCGATCAGGACGTGAACGAACTGGAGAAGGCGGTGGACAAGCACGGCATGCAGATCCTGGTGAAATTTCAGCCCACCGCACACGACCTGCGGCAGGTGATGGGAACGATCCGCGTGGCGAACAATCTGGAGCGCATCGCTGATCAGGCATCGAGCATCGCCAAGCGCGCGCGCATCATCAACAACCTGCCCGAGTTTCCCGAGGTGAAGCTCATCCAGCCGGTGTATTCGCTGTGTGATCGCAATCTGGACCTGAGCCTGCAGGCCTTCCTCAATGCCGACCCCGATGCCGCGACCGCCGCGCGTCTGCTGGACAAGGAACTCGATGCCGCTGAGAAATCGCTGGATCGTGAAATCATCTCCGTGATGGAATCCCACCACGCCGAACTTGAGGGCTACATCCACCTCATCTTCGTCGCCCGCTTCCTTGAACGCGTGGGCGACCATGCGAAGAACATCTGCGAAGACACCATCTTCATTGAGCGCGCCGAAGACATCCGCTTCAGCAAGGACAAGCGTGCGGAAGTGGCTGCTGCTGCGGCGACGATGTGAAGCGGAGGCCTGTTGCTGATGTCCTCTCCTGTTCTCAAGCTCGACCGCCCGTACAAAGCCGTCCTGTTCGACATGGACGGCACCTTGCTGGACTCCCGCGCCGCCGTGGAGCGTGTCTGGCACGAATGGGCTGCCGGGCACGGACGTGATGCCGGCCCCGTCCTCGCCGTGTGCCATGGGCGGCGCACCATCGACACCGTCCGTGAGTTTGCCATCCCGGGTCTGGATGAGGAAGCGGAGGCGCGGAAGCTTGAAGCATCAGAGATTGATGATACCGAAGGCGTCGTGGCCATTGCGGGGGCTGCGGAACTTCTCGCGCGGCTTCCAGCCGGTCGCTTCGCCGTCGTCACCTCCGCCAGTCGTGCGCTGGCCACGGCCCGTCTCACTGCTGCGGGGCTGCCGATTCCCGCGCTGATGATCAACGCCGAGATGGTGGCGCACGGCAAGCCTGATCCCGAAGGCTATATGAAGGGCGCCGCGCTCTGCGGCACC
>JAPLUN010000560.1 GCA_026397715.1 Verrucomicrobiota bacterium | reverse complement strand
AGAAATTCGACGAGTTTGGCCGCCCTCATCATGAGTGGATCGACACCAAATGCCTGCTCGGTCTTCCGTGGGACATTCCTATCGTCGGCTATGACAGCAACACCGTGAACGTGCTGCGCCTGTGGCAGGCGCAGGCGGATGAAGACTTCAACTTCAAGGTCTTCAACGAAGGCAGTTACATCGAGGCCTTGCGTGAAAAAGCCATCGCCGAAACCGTCTCCAAGGTGCTCTATCCGAACGATGCTACTGAGAGCGGCAAGGAGCTGCGTCTGGTGCAGCAGTACTTCTTTGTCGCCTGCTCCCTCGCCGACATCGTGCGCCGGTTCAAAGGTGGCTACGATCTCCCCTGGAGCGAGTTCCCCGCCAAGGCCGCCGTGCAACTCAATGACACGCATCCCGCCGTCGCCATCCCCGAGCTCATGCGCATCCTCGTGGATGACGAGAAGCTCGAATGGAGCCAGGCCTGGGACATCTGCCAGAAGACATTCTCCTACACCAATCATACGCTGCTTCCCGAAGCCCTTGAGACCTGGAGCGCGGCCTTGTTTGAGCGCGTGCTGCCACGTCACCTGCAGATCATCTATGAAATCAACCAGCGCTTCATGGCTGATGTCGAAGCCCGCTGGCCTGGAGATAACGAGAAGAAGCGTGCGCTTTCTCTCATCGAAGAGAGCGGCGGCAAAAAGGTGCGCATGGCGCATATGTCCGTGCTCGGCAGTCATGCCACCAACGGTGTGGCCGCGCTGCACACACGCCTGCTGTGTGAGCGCCTTTTCCCGGAGTTCTTCGAGCTGTATCCTGAGCGCTTCCTGAATCTGACCAACGGCGTCACCTTCCGCCGCTGGCTCGATGTGTGCAAACAATATCCAACACGACAATATTCCCAAATAAACCTCATACCGTGAAAAAATTAATGCAATCAAGCGCGGCCACAAGGACCGTCTTGCCAAGATCATTCAGGACACCTGCGGCGTCAGTGTCAGCCCCGACGCCTTGTTTGATGTCCAGATCAAGCGTCTGCACGAATACAAGCGCCAGCATCTCAACCTGCTGCACATCGTCACTCTCTATCGCAAGATCATCGCCGATCCGAACTTCGACATGGCGCCCCGTGTCTTCATCTTCGGCGCCAAGGCCGCGCCCGGCTACTACCTCGCGAAGAACATCATCCACGCCATCAATGCCCTTGCGGCCAAGGTCAATCATGACCCGCGGGTGAATGGTAAACTGAAAGTCATCTACATCCCGAACTACGGGGTCTCCATCGCCGAGCGCATCATTCCTGCCGCTGATCTTTCCGAGCAGATCTCCACCGCAGGCAAGGAAGCCTCAGGCACCGGCAATATGAAGCTCGCCCTCAATGGCGCGCTCACCATTGGCACTCTTGATGGTGCCAATGTGGAAATCTTGGAAGAAGTAGGCCCGGACAACATCTTCATCTTCGGTCTTACCGTCGAAGAAGTGACCGAACTCTACGCCAGAGGCTACAATCCCTGGGACTTCTACCACGCCAGTGAAGACCTGCGTCTCAGCATCGACTGGCTGGCTTCCGATTACTTCACCGGCAACCAGGATGAATTCAAACCGCTGCGCGACAGCCTGCTCACCCATGGAGATCCTTTCCTGGTCATGGCCGACTACGACGCATACGCCAAGTGTCAGGCCGAAGTGGACAAAGCCTACCGCGACCAGCCCCGCTGGCAGAAGATGGCCATCCACAACACCGCCCGCATGGGCAAGTTCAGCAGCGACCGCACGATTTTGGAATACGCCAAGAACGTCTGGAACCTGCCGCAGATAGGTGTCTGAGATGGCGGATGGGCCGTGGGTGAAATCTTGAGCTGTTCCATGCCATTGAAACGCATGGTTAGCGCGCTGGGCGGCGAGTGCTCAGCGCGGGTTGGGTGGGGTGACTTCAGACCGCTGTCGTCGCCTCGACTTTTGTAGCTCGATACAAGGTGAGCGCAAAAGGTGGAAAGCAATGGGTCCTGCATTCAGTCTGCATGGTGGTGGAAATCTGCCCACAGCCAGAGTGCATGCCAGAGATAGCCAATGATGAGTATCACCACGCCGGTCCCCTTGATGGTTTTGGGCTTTCTCTTCAATATCTGCGTACAAGCCCACAGCAGCATGCCGACGAGAAGCAACGTCGCCGAACCGATCTTTGCATCATCATCTGGCCTGTAATAAGCGGCGACAATGATGATGGCCTGGAGAATCGCTGCGCTGATGAGGATGGTTCTGGTTCGCATGGTGATTGGCTGTAGCCGCTGTCAAAAAAGAGGCCGTTCATATCAACCTTTCCTCTGCACGACTACGCACCCGTCAGGACTTCATGCACCGCCTGCGCCGCGCGCGCATATGCCCCGCCGCTCCCCAGCGTCGCCACCACATCCGCTAGCTCCTGCTGCAGTTGTTCGCGCTTTGTGTCGTTGGTCAGCAATTCCAGCGTGGCTTTGGCGAGAGTCTGCGCGTTGAGATCTCCCTGCACCAGTTCCTTCACCACTTCGCGTTTGGCCAGGATGTTGATGATGCCCAGATGCTTGATGCGCACCACCAGCTTGCCGATGACGTAGGTCGGCCAGCTCACATTGTAGATCAGCGTGTAGGGCAGGCCAAAACACGCGGCTTCCAGTGTGGCGGTGCCTGAGGCGACTGCTCCAGCTTCGGCTCGCTGCATCAGATCATAGACGGTGCCGGTCTCGATCCAGCGTTTCGCCTCGGGCATGCCGTGTTCATCGGTCATGTTGCGCATGAATCCGGCGAGCGTCTCGTTGGCGGCGGAGACGGCAAAGCGGGCGTTGGGCACGGCTTCTTTGATGATCTTGGCCGCGTCCATCATGATGGGAAACAGGCGGCGCACTTCATTGAGACGACTGCCGGGGAACCAGCCGACGAGGCCGGGCTCACGCTTCCAGTCGCGTTTCAGCGTCACCACGCGGTCCACCATGGGGTGTCCGCTGAATTCGGTGCGCAGGCCGCTCTTCTCATAAAACTCCTTCTCAAAGGGGAAGATGCAGATCATGAGGTTCAGCACCTGCGCCATGGTCTTCACCCGGCCTTTTTTCCAGGCCCAAACCTGTGGGCTGATGTAGTAGAGGATGCGGCCCTTGTAACCGGCGGTGCGCAGGCTTTTGGCGAGGCGCAGATTGAAGCCGGGATAGTCCACGAGGATCACCGCCTCAGGCTTTTGATCGAGCATGGCGTCCAGCACGGCGTCCATCTTCTCTTTGAAGTAGCGGTACATCTTCACCACCTCCCACAGGCCGACAACGCCTGCGGTTTCGACCCAGTCTTCAACACCATCACCAACGACCTCGCGCATCTTCGGACCACCGAGGCCGATGACCTTCATGTCGGGTTCCAGGGTTTTCAATTCACGCAGGAGTCCCGCAGCATGGGTGTCGCCGCTGACTTCGCCTGCGATGATGAAGATGCGGTTCATGAGGCGCCCAGCGCAGCGTTCTTCTCGATTTGATCGGTGATTTCCAAGGCGATGCGCACGGCTTCTGCGCCTTCCTGCCCAGTGACGACTGGACGGCGGCCATGACGGGCGCATTCCACAAAGGCGGCAATTTCGAGTTTCAGCGGCTCGTCTTTTTCCACTTCAACGGCTTCACGCACGATCTGCATGCCGTCCTTGCGGTAGATCCAGCCGCTCTGTTCCTGGTAGTCCAGGCTGAGGTAGCTCTCGCTCTGGAAGACGCGGATTTTGCGCATCTTCTCCGGGCTGATGCGGCTGGCGGTGATGTTGGCGATGCAGCCGTTGGCGAACTTGAGGCGTGCATTGGCGATGTCCTCACGTTTAGTCAAAACGGGGATGCCCACGGCATCGACCTGGATCAGCTCTGATTTCACCAAATGCAGCACGATCTCGATGTCGTGGATCATCAGATCCAGCACCACGCCAATGTCGATGCTGCGATTCGGGAACGGGGAGAGACGATGGGCTTCGATGAAGCGCGGGTTGTCCATGCGCTCTTCAAGCTGGAGCAGCACCGGATTGAAGCGCTCAATGTGGCCCACTTGCAGTATGACGCTCTTCGACTTCGCCAGTTCGATGAGGAACTGCGCCTCGGCATAGGATTCACTGATCGGCTTTTCCACCATGACGTGAATGCCGGCCTGCATCAGCGGCTCGGCGACTTTGCGGTGGAAGATCGTCGGCACAGCAATGGTGGCGGCATCCACACGCTGGGCGAAGTCGGCAAGGTCACTGGCGGCCTGGGTGCCGTACTGCGCGGCAAATTCAGCGGCGCGTGCGGGATCAGCATCATACACTGCGGCGAAGGTGATGGCACCCTCGCTCTTGGCAGCGATCTCGGCCATGATGCGGGCGTGGTTTTTGCCAATGGCACCGACTCCGGCGACTCCGATTCGGAAAGGGGAACTCATGATCTGATGTGAAAAAGGAAGGTTAGAATTTGCCGGGGAACTTCATGCCAGGCGGGAGTTTGGGCATTTTGCCGCCGCCACCGCCTCCGAGCATTCCACCCAGACCGCCGAGGCCTCCCATGCCGCCACCACCGCCGCCTCCTCCCATCATGCCGCCCATCATCTGGGCCATCATGCCTTTGTTGCTCATGAGCTTCTTCATCATTTCGAACTGCTTGAGGAGCTGGTTCATTTCCATGACCGGGCGTCCTGCTCCGTTGCAGATGCGCTTGCGGCGCTGGCCGTTGATGATTTCAGGACGCTGCCGCTCCTTCGGCGTCATCGAAAGGATGAGCGCCTCGACGTGCTTCATGCGCTTGTCGCTGTCTGGACCGATCATATCCTTCATCTTGCCCATGCCCGGGAGCATGCCGAGGATGCCGCCGATGGGGCCGAGCTTCTTCATCATGCGCAGCTGCGCGAGCATGTCGGTGAAATCGAATTTGTTCGACTGCATGCGGGCGGCCAGCTTCATGGCCTCCTTCTCGTCGATTTCTTCGGCGGCTTTTTCCACCAAGCCCACCACATCGCCCATGCCGAGGATGCGCTGCGCCATGCGGTCAGGATGGAAAACTTCGAGCTGCTCGACCTTTTCACCCACACCGAGGAATTTGACAGCGCAGCCGGTGACCTGGCGCATGGAGAGCAAAGCACCGCCACGGGCGTCGCCATCCAGCTTGGTCATGATCAAGCCCGTGATGCCGACGGCGGCATTGAATTTCTGCGCCACGCTCACCGCCTGCTGACCCGTGGCGGCGTCTGCCACCAGCAGGACTTCATTCGGCTCCACCACGGCACGAACACGCTTGAGTTCCGCGAGCAGATCTTCATCGAGATCCTGACGGCCGGCGGTGTCGAAGATGGCGATGCCGCTGCCTTGTTCCTTGAGCCAGACCATGGCTGCCTTGGCGGCTTTCACCGGATCAGTCTCACCTTCGGCAGGTGCAAACACCGGCACATTGAGTTGCTGGCCGAGCACCTGCAGCTGCTTGATGGCGGCTGGGCGGTACAAATCGAGTGCGAGGAGCAATGGGCGGCGGCCCTGCTTCTTGAGCCAGTTGGCCAGCTTGGCGGAGGTGGTCGTTTTACCGGCACCATTGAGGCCGGTCATCAGAATGCGCTGCGGTGGCTCCAGATTCAGCGCGCTGGCATCACTGCCCAGCAGTTTGACCAGTTCATCGTGGAAAATTTTGACGATCTGCTGCCCGGGCGAAACCTTGAGCAGCACTTCAGCGCCGACCGACTGCTTGCTGACGGTCTCGACGAGTTCTTTGGCGACTTTGAAGTCCACATCCGCCTCCAGCAGGGCCATGCGGATTTCCTGCATGGCGTCAGTGACGTTGGATTCACTGATGCGGGCCTGGCCGCGCAGCTTTTTAAAGGCGCTTTCGAGTTTTTCAGAGAGGGCGGAGAACATCGGGAGAAAGTAAGGGGCGCTGGATAGTCGGCAGCAGCCCACGCATGGCAACTGCGAAGGCGGGACGAATCAAGGCCGTGAAATGGGGGCTAGGGAGGGGGCATGTACGCCGCCTCAAGGTCAATCTTGAAGCGCCAGCTCACGACTTCGGCTGGCTGGGTGGCATCACGCTGGAAGCTGAGGCTCAGAGCGCACTCCTCCCGGCGCAGTTTGTAGGGGAACTGGAAGCGCACGATCATGGTGGCCGGGTCATAATCCACGGGGACGGTGCCGAGACCGGCGATGCGCAGCTTGATGCTTTCAGGCAGGATAGTGCCGATTTTTTTCAAGTCCGCTTCGATGAGGGGGCGGCGCTCGGTGATGACGGCATCAGGCTTGGGCTTCAACTGGATGAGCTGTTCGCCTTTGTCGTTCTTGGCATCGGCCACGAGGAATTTATTGGAACCCACATCGCCGCGGCCGCGGAAGCTGGTGGCGAGCTTGAAATTGATGTCGTTGTCGCCATGCACAATGTAACGGCCCAGCTTGCCGTTGGGCGTGTCCCAGGTGACTTTTTGACCGTTGACGGTGACGAGGGATTCGTAGCCGATCTGCAGCCCGGTCTCCAGGATGGCGTCGTCAAAGTTGCCATAGGGGTACGCGAAGGAGAGGCACTTGATGTGCAGGTTTTGCTCCAGAAATTCGCGGGAGTCCTTGAGCTCGCCCAAGACCCACTGCTGCTTGTCAGCTTCCGTCTTCAGGTTCTTGGGAGGACTCTTGAGGCTCGCGTGGGAGACGCTGTGACTGCCGACTTCACAGCCGTTCTTCATCATCTCTTTGATCTGCTCCCAGCTCATCGAACGGCCTGCACCGCCGACATAGTTCTTGTAGAGGTAGATGGTGAAGGGGAAGCCAAACTCACGCAGCACCGGATAGGCATAGGTGTAAACACCCTCCCAGCCGTCATCCATCGTGATGACGATGCACTCTTCGGGAATGTTTTTTTCACCCCGCTTCCAGGCCATCATTTCACTGTATGAAATGACGGGGATCTTGGAGTCCTTGATGGCCTGCATCTGCGCCCGGAACTTGGGGGCGGCGATGAGCATGGGGCTTCCGCCACGGTCTTTGAAATCATGGTAGCCAAGGATGGAGACGACGGAGGATTTGTTGAGCTCAAAGGCAGGGGCCGCCGGGACCTCCGGCACAGGTGCGGCGGCTGCCAGCAGGGCGGTCTCCTGCAGCTTCTTTTCGATCGCCTGTTCTTCGGCGGTCAGGACGGGCTCCTCGGGTTTGGGCGGCGGCGGCGGTTTCGGGTTGACGCCGCTCTGCTCGGCAAGGCGGCGCAGCTTGGCCTCGATTCGTTTGCACGAAGGCAGCGTGCCTAGAGCGAGTACAACAAGGATGAACGGAAAGACAAAACGCATGGCGCTAAGGATTGAGGGCGGGAGGTCGCGGCCGGGTGATGAGCAGGCTTTTGACGATGAGGTGAGGGCTGGCTTTATCACCGGCACTCAGCCGCAGTGTTTCGCCGCGAAGGTCGCTGGTCAAGGTGAGGCTGCCGAGTCTCAGGATGCGGAAAGACTGGGCATCTTTGGTCACTCGCTCGACCTCCAATTCCTTTTCGAGCCTCTGACCGTTGCACTCGACCACGATCTTCAAAGGTTCCTCGAGTTCC
>JAPLUN010000197.1 GCA_026397715.1 Verrucomicrobiota bacterium | reverse complement strand
GGCTTCGGATCCCAGGACTCATGCTGCGCCATGCCGCCCGGCAGGTAGATGTGGATGATCGAAGTAGCGATGGGCTTGTAGCTCTCCACCGCCGGCATCGCCAGATCCGCCGCTTGAAGCTTGAGCAAATTAGGCAGTGTCAGGCCCAGCCCCGCCATGGCTCCCACCTGCAGGAAATCACGCCGGCCTTGGGGCGTCGTGAAGAGATTGCTGTGATTGCCGGAGCAGAGACGATGCATTTTCATGGTGCGGATTGAGTGGGTTACATCCGAATCTACCATGCGAGACGCGGCCATGTTACGCCCGCATGCCATTCTGCCAAGACATGCACAATGATGCGCAAAGGAGGCACAACCGTCGTTTGTCAGGAAAACAAAAGTTCAGAAAACTTTCTTTATCCTGCCGAGTCAGATGTTGCAGTGTCTTTCCTTTCAGCAGCAAGCCGTGCCTGCCGCTTGCGAAGAGAACATAGATTTGGTCCAATCCATCAAGTGAGAGCTGCCCACTCTGTGCACATTTTGCAGTATATATTAAACCGCAGTCCAAATCCAAGCTTTGATTGATCCATCCCCTCCTTGACCTTCATGGTCTTTCAACTTCACCCCGCTGAACTCTTGAAAATCGTTCTTTAATTCATCAGAAAGACGGTCGTAGGTTTTTTCGTCGATAAGCACAGCATTTACAGGACACGATTGTTCGAATCGTGCGGCATTGATAATGGTTGTTCCACCAGCGCTGAATTCAATCAGCTTGTATGCTGGACTGTGGGTCATTGACAAGCAAACTCCTCCAGGTGCTACACCTATGCGAAACCTCCCGGGCTGTGTCTGCAGCGAAGCTACCGAATGCTGCCGTTTTACAGAGTCCAGCTGAAAATTCATCGCAATCCTGACAGCGGTCTCAGGTAATTTGGGAACATAGACTACTACGCCGTCTCCTCTGTCATTGATTGGAAATGACTCACTTCCCCGATCGGTAACACGCTCAATCGCGTTGTCGATGGCCGTACGAACCCGGTTCTTGATCCCTAGATTGAGATTATAGACTGATTTGGCATCATCCATGGCTTCTGCGACACGGGCGGCCTTTGAATACTCATGCATGTCAATGCAGATCACTGAATGCTCGTCTTGTTTCGGCGGAGTTACAATTTCAAGCTTGTCTGCGAAGCGCTGGTTCGCCAGTTCCGCATTTGGGCTCGCACACTCAAGGATTCTTGCGAGTTTTCCGCCAAGCTCATGCACCCGGCTAACATCTGTTTGTGAGTCAAGATAAAAAGTTTTGAGTGGCCGAAGCAGTTCCATTTCAACCTCATCAATATGACTGCCGAGTTTCGCCAGCAAAGTGGCATCCATCGGATCGCCGTTCAAAGCATCGTGCATTTTTAACTTGCCGTCATGAATTGCCTCAAGCTTTGCAAAAAGCTGCTCGATGTTTTGGAGGAAGAATTGCTTCTTTGCCGCGCTTCGCCCCCCAACATTCAACTCCCCTGATTCCGAAGACAGTTCTAACGATAAGACAGAAAAGCAGATGGAGAGCATTTCGTAGCCGCCTGCGATGATCCCACGGCAGGCAACGGGCATGATAATATCCCGGTTACTTGGTCGTGGCAGAGGCATGACGGCTTGTGGTTGAATCTAACACACGATGATTCAAGCTACACGGGGCAGGTTGCTTGCATTGATTTCCCGTATTCTTCTGTCCAGTTCGGCTTTGAAAGCGTCCATACCCTTGTCTCGAATCACTTCCGTCAGGGATATTCTGTCTTCAATATGTCTCAAATAGTCCGAAATTTTGTCGATTTGAACCTGCTCTGTAGGTGTTTCTTGGAGGATTGCTTTCTGCGAAAGGATGACGACGTTCTTGGCACGGCAGAGCAGTGAAAGCATGTATTCCAACAGTTTATACCGTTTCTCAGGCCCCGCTGTCAGGTGTTCGTGGGTAAACACAATGAACGATGTGCGGCATGCGAGACAAACTTGTTCTGCATTGTCAAACGACGGGGAAAGGGAGCACTCATAAACGGCATGTTGCAGTTCGTTCTCAGAGTCATTGAACGACTCTGAAGAGAGACTGCGGAGCGTATCGCTATCCCACAAAGTGGGCTGGCTTTTTGCCATGGAAGGAACGTCGCTAGTCATGGCTTGTGTTGTTGCTGGTTATCAAGTTCCACCGGAACAATGAACGCCTTGTCAAACCTCGGGCTGAATCCACACGGCGGCAAGGACGGAGTGCCGGATGTATGTGAAAAGACTCCGGCATGGTCGCTGTGTTAATCATGATTTGCTATCGAAAAAACTGCTGCGCATCTAGTTATCACCTACTCTCTACCTAGGTAGGCTTTTGTGTGGTGGGCGCAGAGAGAAGCAAGTGATGCGCCACTGGCAAGACCTTTTTTCAGGACGGGATTGTGCACCCTTTGATGGCCCGTGGGTCGTCAACCTATCGTTCGTAACTGAGTGCTGGCTGTATTAATTCTCTGTTATGGGACGAAAAAATGTACCTCTGATCAGTCTGTAATTACAATTGAGACACGTTGGTTTATTCATATCCGCCAATCTCACGCCTGCTGCTCCCTGAATTATCGCGAATGGAAGTTACCAAGGAGTGAAGATGCAAATGAGAACCAATCCCCCTCACTTCCCCCACGGATCTTTACATGCACCTTCTCCACGCTGCCCATGTTGTGTTCCATGGAAAAGTCCTTCGGTGCGCCTTCGCTTTCGCATCCTGGCCGATCGCTTCGAAATACAAGCATAGATACAAGTGCTCGTAGCAGCTGTGATTGCGCAGGCGTTCACCATCGCCCTCCTCGGCGGCTTTGAGCACGGCCTCCACGCCTTCCTGCTCAGGGGAGAATTTCGCGCATCATTCCCCCCACGCAACGATTGCCTTCCGATCCGTCAGGGAATCAGTTATGCTTTCCACGATGTCTCCGCTTGCCTCTGCATCCTCCTTTCACACCACGCGCTGGAGCCGGGTGGTGCTGGCGCGGGATGCCTCCACCGAAGGCCGGGAGGCTCTGCAGCAGCTCTGTGCCACCTATTACGCGCCGGTGATCGCCTTCCTTCGCCGGGAGGGGCGTGCGGAAGAAGTGGCGCGGGACTTGGCGCATGATTTCTTCGCCACCGTGCTGGCGGGCAGCTCCATCGCGCAGGCGGAGCAGTCGCGCGGCCGCTTTCGCTCCTACCTGCTCGGCGCGGTGAAGCATTTCCTCTCCCACCGGCGTGAGGCGGCCATGCGTCTGCGCCGTGGCGGCGGAGAGACACCCCTGTCCATGGATGATGAAGAAACGCCCGTGGTCGCAGACCCCTCCCAGCTGTCTCCGGACGCGGCCTTTGACCGCGAGTGGGCGCTCACCGTGCTCAGCCGGGCGATGGAAGCCCTGCGTCTGGAGCAGGCCGCCGAAGGCAAAGGGGAGGCGTTTGAGCGCCTGCAGCCCTGGCTCAGCGGCGAGGCTTCGCATGGGGATCAGGCCGCACTGGCGGAGTCCCTCGACATGAATGTGAACACGCTGAAAGCCGCCACGCACCGCCTGCGGCAGCGCTTCCGCACTCTGGTGCGCGCAGAGATCGCCGCCACGCTGGAGGACGAATCTGCGGTGGATGAGGAGATGCAGGTGCTCTTCGCTGCGCTGAGAAACCACTGAAGGGAAACTTTTTTCGCAACCGTTCCCCTCCCGCACGTCAGGCACCCGGTATGAGCCAGACTTCTCCTCCTTCCAGTTCCCGCTGCACCCGCTGCGATGAGCAGCTGCCCCCCGGCTACCAGCCCGGCCTCTGCCCCGTCTGCCTGATGGATCTGGCCATGCGGCCCACGCATGACGTCACCCTGCCCGTGGCCCCGCCGCAGAAGCCGCTCACACCGGAGGAACTGGCGCCGCATTTCCCCCAGCTCGAAATCCTCGAATGCATCGGCCGTGGCGGCATGGGTGTGGTCTACAAGGCGCGGCAAAAGACGCTGAACCGCCTTGTGGCGCTCAAGCTGCTCGCCCCCGAGCAGAAGAAGGACGCCGCCTTTGCCGAGCGCTTCGCCCATGAGGCGCGGGCGCTCGCGGCTCTGAATCACCCAAACATCGTCACCGTGTACGATTTCGGTGAGACAGGCGGCTTTTTCTTCCTGCTCATGGAGTTCGTGGACGGGGTGAACCTCCGTCAGGCCATGCGCGGCTCCCGCCTGACCCCGGAGCAGGCGCTCACCATCGTGCCGCCCATCTGCGAGGCCCTGCAATACGCCCACGAGCACGACATCGTGCACCGCGACATCAAGCCCGAGAACCTGCTCCTCGACAAAGCGGGCCGCGTGAAAATCGCCGACTTCGGCATCGCCAAAATGATGGGCTCGGCAAAACCCGCCGACGGCAGTGCCGAATCCGCCGCCAGCACCCCGCATCACACCGTGGTGGCCGGCACTCCTGAGTACATGGCGCCCGAACAGCGCGCCGCCTCAGCCACCGCCGATCACCGCACAGACATCTATTCACTCGGCGTGGTTCTCTATGAGCTCCTCACCGGGAAGCGCCCGCCCAGCTCTCTGCAAATCCCCCTGAAGGACGCAGGAACCAACACTCTCCTCGACGAGATCGTCCGCCGCGCGCTGGAGCAGGACCCCGCCCAGCGCTACCAGACCGTGAAGGAGCTCCAGCAGCACTTGGCCACGCTCTCCGCCGCCACCTCAGAGGTGCAGGTTTACCCACGGGAAAACTACCAGCGCTGGTTCTCCCGGCTCCTCCGGATCGCCGGCGCTCTATGCGCCTGCTACGGCTTGTTCAGCCTGCAAACCCCCGAGCTGTTTCGCAAGCCGGTGGTCGTTCCGCTCGGGCTGAACCTGTCGCTGCTGTTCTTCGTCGCCGCGTGGGTGCTCATCGTCCATGCCCGCAGGCTGACGCGCATCAGCTACCGCCAGCTCATCATGCCGCCGCGCGTCCCGACAGAGATTGCCGGCATTCTCCTCCGACTCGCAGGCCTGTGGGGCACAGGGCAGGCGCTGGCATGGCTGCGGGATTACTGGCTTCAGGGTTCCGTCATCAGCCTGGAGTTCGGCTTGGCCCTGCTGTTCTTCAGCCTCGGCTTGTTTCGCTTTGAGCATGCCTACGCCCCCATGGCCTATGCCATACCGGAGTGGCGGCCTCTGCCATATGCAGACACTCCCTCCCGGCGCAGGCCCTCAGGGCATGCGGTCGTAAGCGCCTTTCCATTGGCTTTCCTGCTCTTCATGCTCTGCGGGGCGCTGGCCTTGCTTTGCCGCCGGGTGTCGTATGAAAGCGGCATGGACTGGAATGCCGGCATGGTGCAGGGGCTGACTTTCTGGGGCTGCCTGGCCGTGATTGCCAGCGCCCTCGGCTGGGCCGCAGTGAATCTCATCCGTGGCTCCAACGGTCGTCTCCTCGGCCTTGGGCTGGCCTGCGCCTCGGCTCTGGCGCTGCCCCTGTATGTCGGCTTCCTCATCCTGACTTTTCTCCTCTATGAGGCGGTGAGGAATCTCTCCCTCTCCTACCTCACGTTGCCGGACGGGCGCGTCGTGGAGGATCTGTCACGCCATGCGGCCCTGCTCACGGGAGCCGCCAGCGCCGCAGGCATCGCCTGTGTGGCTTGCTGGCTCTGGCTGTGGAAAAAAATGCGCACCCTGCCGCGCCCCAGTGCGGCCACCACAGGCACGGCCATCTTCCACTCCCAGCCCCGACCACGCACCGCCTTCGCCATGGCCGGCGGAGTGGCCTTTGCAGCGCTGCTGGTGGTCATGTACGCTCTCATGACCCGCAAACTCCCGCCCTCGCCGAAAATCGCCGAGCCCTCCCGCCCGGCCATGTCCACAGCTCCGCTTCCAGCCCGGACAAAGGAGAAATCATTCAGCCAGTCCCCGCCTAGGTATGTCTATTCGTTTGCACCCAATGAGCCTCGCTTTGCCCGTCATGTGGAGCGCCAGCTCAACCTCCGACTCTTCATCCACGGCTACAGCCACACCCTGCCCCAAGGCTCGCTGAAGCTCCCGCCCGATGGCCGCATAATGACGCTCAAGCTTCCGAACCTCAGAGACGATGAAGGCCGCCACAAACTGAAGGGCTCCCTCTGGCTGTCCCGCAGTCACGAAGACCTCCTGGTCACGAGCGAAAACGCCATGCCGGATCTCCGTTTCACCGTCTCGCAGCG
>JAPLUN010000378.1 GCA_026397715.1 Verrucomicrobiota bacterium | reverse complement strand
CCATCAGGTGATCAAATGCATAGGTGATCAGCGGCCGGTGAAATACCGGCACCAGCGGCTTCGGAAGCTGCTCCGTCAACGGTTTAAGCCTCTCGCCAATGCCTGCGCCCAATACAAATGCCTGTTTCACGCGCGGCATTTACGCGGACACGATGGCGGCGCAAACGGAAGTTACCACTGAGGATCAAGCAGTTCGCTTCTTTCGCAGCTTGGCGACGAGCCCAACAAGGACAGCCACGGAAATCACCACCGGCAGAAAGTATCCTCCATCCGAACCGGTGCCGCACAGCGCGCACATGGGATCCGCGCCGTCCAGCGCAGCTGCGGTCTGTACGGAATCCGCCGTGATGGGCGGCGGTGCTTTGGTTCGCGGCGTGAAGGTGTTCAAATCCAGCACGTAGCTCGTTTCACCTGGAAAGAGGATTTGGTAGCGCTCCACTTTCTTGCCCAGGGCGGTGTTGTGATACAGCACGCTCAGTGTTCCCGTCGGCAGGGCCTTGATCGAGTAGCCCGTGCTGCCGGCCGGAAGCTTGGTTCGCCAGGTGCCGGTGAGCATGACGGGGTCTTCTGGCAGTTTCAGCGGCGCATTTTCTGCGGCGGTAAACTCCCAGGCAAGATCGGGTTTCACCTCCGCCACGGGATCGAGAACGACCTCGACCACCTTTTTCACATACTCACGGGCCTGGGCCTTGAGTTTTTCATGCTGCTCCGCCGGGGTGACGCCCAGGTCGGCATTGGTCAGGTAGGGGGCCACATTGGGATCCGGCTGGAAGCTGCGCGGATCAATCTCCACCTGCATCATCCAGTCCCCGTTTTGCTCAAAATGGGCATGCACAGCGACATCTGGCAGTGGATGCGACAAGCAGGGGGCTATAAACGCCATAAAGGCGAGCATGGAGAGGAGGGCCGGAGACTTCATCCAACCAGCGTGGCACAGCCCGGGGCCATGTGACGAGCTTTTTTCAAAAACCCCACATTTTTTGATTGTCAGGGGGGGCTGCTTTCGTTTTGAATGACTGCAAATCCGCTCGGTCACTTCCTGACGGAAAGCTAACCAAACTCAACTCAACATGAAATCCATCCTCACCACCCTCGCCGTCCTCGGCCTCTCCGTGTCCGCTTTCGCAGGCTGCGGCAAAACCGAAACCACCAGCGGCAAGCTCAAGTCCGTTAACGCTGACTCCAAGTCCATCGTGATCGACGCTGGCGGCAAAGACGTCACCCTCACCCTGACCGCTGCCGTCACTGGCGCTGACAAGCTTGTCGGCAAAAAAGTGACCGCCGTCAGCTCCCACAAGAAAGTGGAATCCCTCAAGGAAGGCTGATTCCAATGAGGTGATTCATTCGCCTTTGAAGCCCGGAAGCGACCCTTCCGGGCTTTTTCATGCCTGTGAACAGAGCCAAGATCTTGGCGAATTTTCAATTATTCTTGAGATTGGATGAAATAACTCGTTTTATTCCCGCTCTTAATGCTGCTCAGAGGTCATCCGGCCTTTGCCAGTCACAAGACATACACACCACACACTATGAAATCACTTCTCACTCTTGCCCTCGTCTCCTCCGGCCTTCTGCTGAGCAGCTGCGCCAACGGCCATTGCATCTTCGCCAAGAAGAAAGAGAACTGCTCCTCCTGCTGCACTCCCGCCGCCAAGAAGAGTACCGCCGCCTGCTGCGCAACCCACACTCCCGCAAAAAAGAAGTAATTTCTCTCAGATCGGATCTCAAAGCCCGGAGGCTCAACCTCCGGGCTTTTTTTGTGACCTCACTATGCCAATTTTGCCCTCCACCGCGCCTTTCTTGCTACAGTTTGTTTAAACATGCATGCCATATGCAAGTTTAACCTCATGTGCTCGTAAACCGAGGAATGCGACTCAGCCTTTTCTCAGATTACTCCCTGCGCGTGCTCATGTTTGCCGCGCTGAAGGGAGAAACATTTTCCCTCAGCGAGGCAGCTGAAGCTTACGATATCTCGCGGCATCATCTGGTGAAGGTGGTGAACTTCCTTGCCAAGCTCGGTTACCTCGAAACCCGCCGTGGCAGAGGCGGCGGCATCGCCCTCGGCATGCCACCGGAGGACATCCGCATCGGCATGGTCGTTCGCCGCACGGAGGACACACCTTTCATCGTCGAGTGTTTCGACAAGCAGCACAACACCTGCGCAATCAACGGTTCCTGCCGTCTCAAGGGAGCGCTTGCCCTGGCCGTGAACGCCTTCTACGAAACTCTCGACCGCCACACGCTGCGCGACCTCGTCAACGGTTCCGCAGGCAAAGACATGAAAGCAAGGCTGCTGCCGCAGCAGTGACGAATATCGTATCAGCCGCCATGACCACACCTGCCTCCAAGTCTCCGACGCAGCGCTCATCCTTTTTGCCGTTGGGCCTGGCCATTTTGGTTTCGTCAATCCTCACCATCCACGCCGAGGATGAATATGAAAACGCCCCCATCCGCTATTCCGACACCACACCCAACGACGCTGCTCAGCAGCTCGAAAGCCGGATGGCCGCTGGCAAAGTCAAAATCGACCGTACCAATGCTTGGACCGTTTTGCGCGATGTGATGAAGCAGTTCAACATCCCGCAGGAGTCGCAGGTCATGGTCTTCTCCAAGACCAGCAAACAGAACGACCGCATCAGCCCGCAGACACCCCGCGTGGTCTATTTCGGCGACAATGCCTACGTCGGCTACTGTCTCGGCGGCTCGATCGAGGTTGCCACCATTGATCCGAAGCTCGGCCCCATCTTTTACCTGCTCGATCCTTATGAAATGCCCGCCAAACCCCTGCACTTTCAGCGCGACAACAGCTGCCTGAGCTGCCACGGCGGCCCCTTCACCCCCGAGGTGCCCGGCGTCATTGTACGCTCCGTTTATCCCGGCCCTGAAGGCCATCCCATCATGAGCCAGGGCAGCACCGTCGTCGATACGACAACCCCATTCACCGACCGCTGGGGCGGCTGGTACGTCACCGGAAGACACGGCAGCGTCCTGCACCGCGGCAACGTCACCGCCACTGAGAAAAACGATCAGTCGATCAACATCGACTTCAAAGCCGGCGCCAACATCACCGACCTCTCCAAGTTCTTCGATGTCACGCCCTACAAGCGCAAGCAAAGCGACATCGTCGCCCTCATGGTGCTGGAGCATCAGACCAGCGTGCAAAACATCCTCACCAAGGCGAACCATGCCGCCCTGCGTGCCATGCACATGCAGACCAGCCTCCAGCGCGAACTGGGCGAAACCGTCATGAGCGAACCCACCGGCACCGCGCGCCGAATCATTGACCATGCCGCCGAGGACGTCGTCGAAGCCCTGCTCTTCAAAGACGAAGCCGCCCTGCCCGAAGGCGGCATCGAGGGAGATCCCGCCTTTCAGACCGCCTTCACCAAACGCGCCCCGCAGAGCAGCGACGGCCGCAGCCTGAAGGACTTCCAGCTTCTGCACCGCCTGTTCAAGCACCGCTGCAGCTACATGGTCTATTCCCTCACCTTCCAGCACCTCACCGCCCCGCTGAAGCAAACCGTCCTAACCCGCCTCTGGAACATCCTTGATGGCAAGGACACCTCCGGCCACTACGACTACCTCACCACCACCGAACGCGGCCACATTCGCCGCATCCTCGCAGAGACACTGCCCGGAGCACCGGCGGAGTGGAAGAAGGCGCTGGCCTCAAAGTGAGCAGAGCTGCGAGTTGAAAACCCGCGCTCCATCTTCAACCTGCGCGTATGAAACAGCTCCTCACCCTCCTGCTCTGCGCTTTCTGCCTCGCCTCCTGCGAAAAACAGCAGTCCGCCCCAGTCGAAAAACAGCCGGCCGAAGTCGGCTTCGCTGACAAGGAAGTCGAAATGCTCAACGATGGCAAAGCGGCGACTTACAAGGGCAAGCCCTACACCGGCCTCATCCGCAACAAACACTAGAAAGGGAAGTCGGCTGGCGAATACCCCTACATCGACGGCAAGATGCACGGCGTGATGAAGGAGTGGTGGGAGAACGGCCAGCAGTCCGCAGAAACCAACTTTGACCACGGTCAGCGCCACGGCCTCAACCGCTACTGGGACATGAAGGGCCATCAGACGAAGGAGCAAATCTACGACCACGACAAATCCATCAGCGAGAAGCACCTCTGATCCAGCGTCATTCTGATGTAGTCATTCGTCTTCCTTCATGGTCGCCCCTGTCATCGCACTGTTCGTCATTGCACTCGTCTCGCTGCTGGTGGTGCGGGTGGGTTCGACGGCACTGATGATGACCGGCATCAGCTGGGACACGGCGAGCTTTCAAGCCTACTCCGCCTTTTTCGGCGTCGGGTTCACCACCAAGGAGACGGAACTCGTCGTGAACCACCCGGTGCGCCGCCGCATCATCCGCGATCTCATTCTCGCCGGGAATGTGGGTCTCACCTCCGCGCTCGCCACGCTCATTGTCACCCTCCTGCAAAGCAGCTCCGGTGGCGACACCATGCTCATGCTCGGCTGGCTCATTGGAGGGCTCATCCTGATGCTTTTCATCAGCCGCCTCACCTGGTTTCAAAAAGTGCTCGATCACATCATCCAGCGAACCCTTGAGCGCACTGGCATGGTGCATGCACTCGATTACGAGCTGCTGCTGCGCATCCAGCACGGCTACGTCGTTTCCGAGATTGAGGTGCCGCCTGGAACCTACCTCGCGGGCCGCACTCTTCGCGAGTCACGCCCCTGGGATCGAGGCGTCGTAATCCTCGCCATCAAGCGCGATGGCCACACCCACTCCGGCATTCCTGCCAGGGACGACATGATCCTGGCAGGCGATGCACTCACCGCCTACGGCAAAGAATCCGCCATTCAGGCCATGACACAACCCTTGGAACAACAAGGAACCAAGAACAAAGAACCATGAACCTCACCAACCAAGTCTGCGCCGTCACCGGCGGTGCCAAAGGCATCGGTCTCGCCACTGCTCAAGCCCTCCTCGCACGCGGTGCGCGTGTGGCTTTGCTCGATCTTGAAAACGTCGCGCTCGATCATCCGCATGCCCTGTCGATCCGCTGTGATGTCTCACGCGCCGCTGAAGTGCAGTCAGCCGTGAATCAAATCACTGAACGACTTGGCCCCATTGACGTCTGGGTGAACAATGCGGGTCTCGCGCGTCATCGCTGGATTCCTGACTACACCGAAGAGGAGATCGACCTCATGCTCGCGGTGAACCTCAAAGGCACCATTCTCGGCTCTCAGGCCGCATTAAAAGCCATGATCCCGCACAAACGCGGCCACATCATCAATGTCATCTCCACCGCCAGCCTCCGCGGCATTCCGAGAGAGACCGTTTATTGCGCCGCGAAGTGGGGCGTGCGCGGCTTCACCCAGGGCCTCGCCGAAGAAGCCGCGGCCCATCGCATCCGCGTCACCGCCATCCTGCCCGGCGGCGTGGACACCGCCTTTTGGGACGATGCCTCGCAGCGTCAGGCACCGAAGCAGCTTTTTCTCAAACCCGAGCACATCGCCAACGGCATTGTGAGCTGCCTTGAAATGGACGATTTCTGCGTTCCTCGTGAGCTCGTGCTGCGCTCGCTCGACGACAGCGACTTCTCTGTGAAACCAGCGTAAGCCATCCCCGTCCGCAGTATGAAGCATCTCCTTTTTACGTGGCTGCTTTTCAGTGCTGCCGCGATTGCCGCTGATTCTGCCAGCCTCGATGGCAACGCACGGGTGGTCTTCATCGGCGACAGCATCACCGGCCAGGGCGGCGGCTGGTTGGGCGCGGGATATGTTTTCAAAGTGCGCAAGGCTTTAACCTCGGCGTATCCCGATGCAAAACCCGATCTAGTGCCGCTCGGTGGCAGCGGCATGGGCGTCGGTGCCTGGCTGAATCTGGCCAAAAATGATGACAAGCAGAGGCATGATCTCGATGTGAAAGGCATCGAGGTCGCTGCCGCACTGGCCAAACCTGCAGACGTCATGATTGTGATGCTCGGCATGAACGACGTGCTCGCGCCTTATGTGAATGAGACGGATGAAAGCCTGGACCAATGGCTGGCGAACTATCGTGAACTGATCACCACGCTCAGTGCCAGGCTGAACCCCAAAGTCATCGGTCTCGCGACCATCACGCCCCAGACAGAAGACTCCGAGACACCGAAAAATCGCGTCATGGCACGCATGAACGAGCGCATCATCAAACTCGCCACCTCATTAAAGGCACGCCTGATTCCGACAAATGCGATGTATTGGGACACGCTCAACCAGGCCCGACGCACACAGCCTGATTTCTCGCTCGCAGGTGATCGCATCCACCCGGGCCCCACCGGCCATGTCGTGATCGCTCGGGCGATGCTGAGTGGACTCGGCGATGAGAAGGCCGCCGAGTGGCTGAAGACCGAGCGTTTGGACAAAACTCTGGCCAATCTGAAACCCGGTCCGGCCCCCACAGCGCCGCCACCATGGCTGGTTGCCAGCGGACTCATCCTGCGCGGCTGGCAGGAAAAACCCGCCGAGGCCGATCTCGCCCCCAATCCCATCGACCTCGCCATTGAACGCGGTGAAGACTTTACCCAGGCCTCTGCCAAAGCAGGTGGAGCTCCACTGGCATGGCACCCTTTTCAATCCTCCATCAATCTGACCGATGGAGCCAATCCGGGCAGTGTGGACTTTGCTGGCATCTGCTTCGGTCAAAACTTCGAGGCAGGCTACGGCGCGCGCTGGATTCGCTCCGACAAGGCACGCCGGCTCAAGCTCAATCTCAAGACCTCCGGTGTCGGCTCTGTCATCCACCTCACGGTGTGGTTCAACGGCCACAAAGTTTACTCCGACCTCATCACGAAGGAGCTGAAACACCAGAAGGAAGGCGAAGTCGAACTGAATGCCGGCTGGAACGTGCTCGTCTTCAAAAGCTGCCATCGCACCTGGCAGTGGCAGCAGTCCATCAACTTGACCGAGCTCGATGGCAGCGAGGCGGCGGGCCTGGAGTATCGAGCGAGCATTCATTGAGGCTGGCGTGATCACTTCACGCCTGCTTTGGCGCGCCTTTTGAAGGCGTCGGTCTGCGCATGAATTCTTCCCCCCGTGCGTTTTCTTAGCATCCATTGAACTTTGATACCGCACCATGAACACACCGATTCATTCTCAGGCAACCCGACGTGATTTCATCAAGACTTCGGCTTTCGGTGCCTTGGTGCAAGTGGCTCAGCACTTCAGCAGCCATGCCGCTCAGGGTGGGGCGGTCCCAAAAGGTTTCACAGCGCTCTTCGATGGCCACACATGGGCAAACTGGCAGCATGACCCGCATCTCGATGGCGTCTGGGAGATCGCGGACGGCGTCATCCGCCTGCGCACCGACGAACCACCGCGCGTGGCCGGCAAGGACTACAACCTCTCCACCTCGAAGAAATACAAAGACTTCACCCTGATGCTCGACTGGCGGCTCACTGGCAAACCGGTGGTGAAACCGCACCAATGGCTCATGGACGACGGCCAGTTCCATACCGATGCCGCCGGCAAAGTGATCATGAAGGACAATCTCACCTGGGGCGACAGCGGCGTGTTTCTGCGCGGCGCACGTGCGGCACAGATCAACATCTGGTGCCAGCCCTGCGGCAGTGGCGAGGTAGGCACGAAGTTCAAAGACACGCAGGCCACCAAGGAAGAGCGAATGAAAACCATGCCCAGCGTCCGTGCTGACAACGGCCCCGGCGAGTGGAACCGCTTCATCATCACCCTGCGGGGAGATCGCGTGGATGTGTCGCTCAACGGCAAGGATGTGATCCAAGGCGCACGTGTGAAGGACATACCAGTTGAAGGGCCTATCACCCTGCAAAACCACAAGGACGCCGTGGAGTTCCGCCACATCTTCATCAAGGAGCTGTAACACTGAGCTTCCTCACCACCATTCCCGTATGAAGCTGTTCGTTTCCCTTCTTCTCTCCACCAGCCTGCACGCCGCAGACTCTGTCGACACCTTCATCGAAGAACAACGGCCCTCGTTGATCCAGCTTTATGAGCATCTGCATGCGCATCCCGAGCTTTCGTTTCATGAGGAGAAAACGAGCGCTCGCATGGCGGACGAAATAAGAAAGGCAGGCTTTGAGGTGACGGAAAAGGTGGGCGGTTTTGGTGTGGTGGCCGTGTTGAAAAACGGGCCGGGGCGGACGGTGCTCGTGCGCACTGATCTTGACGGACTGCCAGTGCGCGAGATCGGCTCTGTGCCATACGCCAGCAAAACAACCACCAAGGATGACGCGGGCAACGAGGTCTCCGTCATGCATGCCTGCGGACACGATATGCACATGACCTGCTGGATCGGCGCGGCGCGGGCGCTTGCGGCTTCGAAAGATCAATGGAAAGGCACGCTCGTCTTCATCGCACAGCCAGCGGAGGAGCGCGGCATGGGTGCGCTGGCGATGATCAAGGACGGCCTGTTTCAACGCTTTCCCAAGCCTGATGTCTGTCTGGCGCTTCATTGCGATTCAAGTCTTGCGACCGGCACCTTCGGCTTCACCAGCGGTCCGGCCACGGCGAGCACCGACACCGTAGACATCGTTGTGAAAGGCATCGGCGGCCACGGAGCGATGCCAAACTTGACCAAGGATCCCATCGTGCTCGCCTCGCAGATCGTGCTGGCGTTGCAAACGATCGACAGCCGTGAATTGCATCCGGTGGAGCCGGTCGTGGTCACAGTGGGCAAGTTCATTGGCGGCACGAAGAGCAACATCATCCCCGACAAGGTCGAACTCGGTCTCACCGTACGCACCACCAGCCCCGAGACACGCAAACAAGTGCTGGATTCGATCAAACGCATCTGCCGCGGCCTTGGCATCGCCGCCGGACTGCCAGAGAATTTGCTCCCGGAAATTTCTCTGGTCGGTCCCGGCACCCCCTCCCTGCATAATGATCCAGCACTCACCACGCGCGTGACCAAAGTCTGGGCGGAGGCCTTTGGCAAAACCAGCGTCATCGAACGCAAGCCCACGATGGCTGGCGAGGATTTCTCCCGCTACACGATGACGCCTGACAAGATCCCCGTCTTCCTCGCCTGGCTCGGCACCGTCTCACCCGATAAAATCGAGCAGGCGAAAGCCACCGGCGAAATCCTGCCCAGCCTGCACTCTCCGTTCTATCGTCCCGAACCAGCGCCCTCGATCACCTTCGGCGTCAAAGCCATGACACTCGCGGTGCTGAACGAACTCAATAGAGATTGAAGCGAAGCACCCGTTCGCGCCGTTGATAATCGCATGATCCGCCTCCTCGCCGCATTCTTCATCCTCCAAAGCCTCGCGCTAGCTGAGTTCCAACAACCGGCGCCTGATGTGTTTCTCTGGCAGGATACCTGCAACGTCTATGTGCTAAAGCATGGCGAGAGCGCCCTGCTCATCAATCTAGGCGATGGCAACGTGCTGGAGCATTTGGCGGAGATCGGCGTGAAGCAGGTCGACTGGGTGCTCTTCACCGATCATCATCGTGAGCAGTGCCAGGGAGCGCCGAAACTGAATCGTCAAACGGTGCAAATAGCCGCGCCGAAAGAAGAGCAGGCTTTCTTCGAAACGCCCAATGAGTTTCGCCACTGGAACCCGCGCCTCACCGACAAATTCACGGTTCATGGCTCCAGCTACCTCCGCCCACCTGCCCAGCAGGTGAAGATCGACAAGGGACTCGTGGATGGCGACACCTTCACTTGGAACGGCCTCACACTCACCTGCGTGAGCACACCGGGCCATTCGCCGGGCGGGATGAGTTTCATGATGAAGCAAGGCGAGCGCACGCTGGCCTTTACCGGCGGAGTCATGCACGACGGCGCCAAAATGACGAACTGGTTCGACACCGAGTGGGACTATGGCTTTGCCAAAGGACTCGATGCGCTCATCGCCTCGGTGGACAAACTGATCGCGCTCAAGCCGGAGACCGCCTTTCCATCCCAAGGCCCCGTCATTGCGAATGCCACGGCGCAGTTCAAGACCTACAAGGACAGACTGACACAATTCCGCCCGGATTACGTGCGTGGTTATCCTGTGGAATCCTTTGGCAAACGTCCGCAGCACCCGGCTACAAATACCACGAAAGCCCACTACATCGTTCAGGTGACACCGCATCTCTACATGTTCGGCCCGGAGATGGCGGGGAAGAACTTTGCCATCATCATCGCCGACAGCGGCCACGCTTTGCTGCTAGACTGCGGCCTGTTTCCGAAGCTCGTGCTCGGACGCATCATCAGCGACATGAAGGAGTTTCTGGGGCTGAAGCAAATCGACGCCTGCTGGATCTCCCACTCGCATGGCGACCACTTCACACTCTTCCCTGCGCTGAAGGACCATGGAGTGAAGTTTTGGACGATGGACACCATCGCCGACAAATGCGAGAACCCGCGCTACTACGACTACCCCGCGATGATCGGCGCCTACAACGCCGGCTTTGAACAGGCCAAGATCGACCGCATCCTCAAGGCAGGTGAGGTGATCGAATGGGAAGGTTACAAGCTCCACATCGACTGGATGCCCGGCCAGACCGAGTTTGGCAACGCCCTCTGGCTGGAGCTCGACGGCAAAAAGATCATCTTCACCGGAGACAACCTCTTCGGCGATCCGGCCGACCCCGCGCAGAACGGCCACGAATGCGTCAACGCACGCAACAGTGCCATTATTGACGAAGGCTACCTCGTCGCCGCCAAATACCTGCAAAAGCTCCAGCCCGACATCATCATGGGCGCGCACGGCGTGTTGATGACCGAGCCCAAAGCCTTCATCGAGCGCTACCACGACTGGGCGCAGCGCATCATCCGCGAATACAAGGATCTGCTGCCCGACGCGAACTATGAGTATCTCTATGATCCCTACTGGGTCAGCGCCTATCCGTATCGTGTGGACTTCCAGAAGCAGAGCACGCAGGAAGTCAGCATCACAGTGCGCAATTTCCGCGACACTGTGCAGCGGCATCGCATCGTGCTTCAGCTTCCTCCCGGCGTCACCGCAGATCCCGCTTTCCTCGAAGGCACAGTCCAGCCGAAATCACGCCAGAGCTTCAAAGTCAAACTCACCGCTGATCCCGCCAAGGTCCCGGCCGGCGTGCAAATGGTGCCCATGGACATCACGCTCGACGGCAAGCATTACGGCCAGCTCTTTGATTTCATCATCCAGACCAAAGAACCCGCAAAAAAAGAAACTCCTCAATGAAGCGCCGCTCCATCCTGACCTTGCTGACCGGCCTTGCGGCAACGAAAAGCCACAGCACCACTCCTGACCGTATGCAAGCCGCCGCCCAGATCATCCAGAAGCAAGTCGATGCCGGCATTCTCGATTCCGCCGTGCTGCATGTGCGGCAGGGCAAAGACACGTTTCAGCAGGCCTTTGGCAAAGCGGGAAATGCAGATGCTGTTTTCCTTCTCGCCTCGATCACGAAAACGCTGACAGCAGCGGGCGTGATGGTGCTGGCGGATCGCGGAGAACTGCGGCTCTCCGATCCCGCGATGAAATTCATCCCGGAGTTCAACGAAGGTGAACGCAAACGAATCACCATCGAGCAACTGCTGGCGCACACCTCCGGCCTGCCGGATCAACTGGAAAACAACACCCATCTGCGTTCCCGCCACGCACCCCTCGCTGAATTCGTGCAAGGCGCGATCCGCACTCCGCTGCTGTTAGCTCCAGGGACGAAGTATCACTATCAAAGCATAGGCATCCTGCTTGCGGCGGAGATTGTGGAGCGCATCACCAAGTCGCCACTGCCGGAGTTTCTGGCAAAGGAGGTTTTCACGCCGCTCGGCATGACTCACACCGCTTTGGGCCTTGGCCGCTTCAAACTGGCAGACACAATCCGCTGCCAGACGGAACACGCCGCGGCCGAATCCGGTGCAGGAGATCCGCAAGCCGCCTCCTGGGACTGGAACAGCCCCTACTGGCGCAATCTCGCTGCACCCTGGGGCGGCGCGCATGGCTCTGCCGCCGATGTCGCGCGTTTCCTTGATTCCTTCATGCATCCCTCCGGCAAGGTTCTGCGCGCGGAAACGATACGCCTGATGCTGCAAAACCACACACCGGGCCTCGCCGCCCGTCGAGGCATCGGCTTCGCCTTGGGTCCGGAAGGATTCGGCAAAAACTGCTCACAGCAGAGTTTTGGCCATAGTGGTTCGACCGGCACCCTGGCCTGGGCTGATCCGGCGACCGACACGACCTGTGTCATCCTCACCTCCCTGCCCTCGCGCATCTCAGCCGAGACTATTTTGCATCCAGTCTCGGATGTGGTGGCAAAGACCCACTAGCCGCATCAGCATACGGAGGATTTTTCGCAAGATATGTGCTCCTGCGGCAATTCAGGCGTCAATATCGCGTTCTGTGGGCGCGTATTCCTTTCCGACCGTTTATGACCAAACCAACCTGTCTTCTTCTGCTTGCCACACTCGGCATCCACGCCGCCGAACCTGCTGTTCCGGCCAAGATCGAGTTCAATCGCGATGTGCAGCCGATCCTGTCGGACAACTGCTTCTACTGCCATGGCAACGATCCCAAGCACAGGGAGGCTGATCTGCGGCTGGACATCCGCGACGAAGCCGTGAAAGCAGAGGCGTTCATTCCTGGCAAGGCTGCGAAGAGCGAACTCGTCTCGCGCATCTTCACCGCTGACGCGGATGATCTCATGCCTCCGCCGGACTCGCACAAGAAGCTCACGCAGCGGCAGAAAGACATTTTGAAAAAATGGATCGATCAGGGCGCGGCCTATCAGCAGCACTGGTCTTATGAGAAACCGGTGAAGGCAGCGATCCCGGCTGGCAAGAACGGCGTGGACGTGCTGGTGCAGCAGCGCCTCGCACAGATCGGCCTCAAGCCTTCGCCGCAGGCCGATGCTCGGACTTTGATCCGCAGGCTTTACCTGGATCTGATCGGCTTGCCGCCCAAGCCGGAGGAAGTGGCCGCTTTTGAAAAGGACGCATCTCCAGCCGCCTATGCAAAGCTGGTCGAAAGCCTGCTCAAAAATCCGCACTACGGAGAGCGCATGGCCATCGGCTGGCTCGATGTCGTGCGCTTCGCCGACACCATCGGCTATCACAGTGACAATCCACACAACGTCTGGCCTTACCGCGATTACGTCATCCAATCCTTCAACAGCAACAAACACTTCGATCGATTCACCCTCGAACAAATCGCCGGCGACCTGCTGCCGGACGCCACTCAGGAGACACGAGTCGGGTCCGCCTTCAATCGGCTGCTGCTTTCCACAGAAGAAGGCGGAGCACAGGCCAAGGACTACGAACAGCGCATGCTCACTGATCGCGTCCGCGCCGTCGGCAATGCCTGGATGGGCCAAACCACCGGCTGCTGCCAGTGTCACGATCACAAGTTCGATCCCTGGACCCAGCGTGATTTCTACTCGCTGGGCGCGTTCTTTGCCGACATCAAGGAGCCGATTCTCGGCCGCCGTGAACCCGGTATAATGGTGCTCGATGAAGCAGGTCAGAAACGCCAAGCCGACATCGCAGAGCGATTGACCACACTGCAGGCCGAATTTGCCAAACCGCGCCCCGAACTCGCCCCCGCACAGGCGGAGTGGGAGAAGCAGGCACTGGAGGCCGTGACCGCCAGCGGAATGTGGCAGCCATTGAAGCAAGTCACGGCGTCATCAACCAAGAAAAACGTGGCCCTCAAGGCCGACAAAGAAGGCGTGGTGCGCGCCACCATCGACGCCAAACGCAACGAGCGGAAGCAGAACGACGGCACCGACACCTACACTCTCACCACCAAGCTGCCGCTGGGCACCACAGGCATCCGCATTGAAGCGCTCAAAGAAAAGCTGCCCGGTATCGGTCTCGCCTCGAATGGAAACTTCGTCCTCAGTGAAATCGCTCTCACCGCAGGCGGAAAGAATAAGCTCCCCGTCGCTTTTGCCAGCGCTACGTTTGAGCAAAAAACCTTTCCCGCCGCCAGCGCCATTGATGGCATCGCGAACAAGAAAGAAAATGGCTGGGGCGTTCTGGGTGCCACGGGAGCCGATCAGTCCCTCTACCTCGAACTCGCTGCACCTGTCACGGAAGCCAACACCGCAGTCACATTGACACTCACCTTTGGCTGGGGAGAAAATCACGAGATCGCCAATCTGCGTTTCAGCTCCACCAACTCACCCAAGCCCATCCGTGCGCCCGGCACCTCCCTCCCGGCTGCCGAGATCGCCGGCATCCTCAAGACAGCGCCGGAAAAGCGCACCACTGAGCAAAAGCAGAAACTCACCGCCGCCTACAAGCAGATCGCCCCGGAACTCAACGACCTCCGCGCCAAGATCGCGACCGTCGAAAAGGAAAAGGCGGATTTCGAGAGCAGCGCGCCCAAGTGCATCGTCTCCATCAGCGACACCACCAAGCGTACCGTTCGCATCCTGCCGCGTGGCAACTGGATGGATGAAAGTGGTGAAGTTGTGAAGGCCGCCTTGCCCGGCTACCTGCCAAAACCCAAAATCGAAGACCGTGATCTCACCCGCCTCGACCTCGCCCAGTGGCTCGTTTCCAAGGATAATCCACTCACCGCCCGTACGGTGATGAACCGCCTGTGGAAGCAGTTCTTCGGCACCGGATTGAGCAAGGTGCTCGACGATCTCGGCGCGCAAGGCGAACCACCAGTAAATCCCGCTCTCCTCGACTGGCTGGCTTGTGAATTCATGGACAGCGGCTGGGACATGCAGCACATGATCCGCATCATTGCGAACAGCGCGGCCTACCAGCAGGTCTCCACCTCCACCAAGGAACTCACCGCCGCAGATCCATACAACCGCGAGTGCGCCCGCCAGAGCCCCTTCCGCCTGGATGCCGAACTCGTGCGCGACAATGCGCTCACCATCTCCGGCCTGCTCGTCCCTAAAATCGGCGGCCCAAGCGTGAAGCCCTACCAGCCCGCCAAATACTGGGAGAACCTGAACTTCCCCACACGCGAGTGGCAGAACGACAGCGGCGAGAGCCTCTATCGGCGCGGCCTTTACACCTGGTGGCAGCGTTCTTTCACGCATCCGTCCATGCTCGCCTTCGACGCACCAAGTCGTGAGGAATGTGTGGCCGAGCGCAACCGCTCCAACATCCCGCAACAGGCACTCGTTCTGCTGAACGACCCGACCTATGTCGAAGCCGCCCGCGTCTTTGCCGCCCGCATCCTGACCGAATCAAGCGGCGATGCCAGCCAGCGAATCACCTGGGCCGTTCAGCAGGCCTTGCAGCGCAAGCCAAGTGAGGATGAACTCAAGACGCTCTCGGCATTGTTTGCCCAGCAGCTCGCCGATTACCAAAAAGATCCCGCTGCCGCGACGGAACTGCTCAAAACCGGTGCTGCGCCAGTCTCACCCAATTTGAATTCAAGTGAACTCGCGGCTTGGGCTCACGTCGCGCGCGTGATTTTGAACCTGCACGAAACCATTACGAGGAGCTGAACCATGCACTCGATCTCCGCCCAAACCCGCCGCGCCTTTCTCGGCCGCACCACGCAAGGTCTCGGCAGCGTGGCTCTGGCATCGCTTTTGCAGCCGCAGCTTTTGCATGCCGCATCTCGCGGTGTCCTCGGCACCCTGCCGTTGCCACAAAAAGCAAAGCGCGTCATCTGGCTCACCATGGCCGGTGGCCCATCGCAGCTGGAGCTCTTCGACCACAAACCGAAGCTGGCGGAGATGGACGGCAAGCCCATGCCAGAGTCGTTCACAAAAGGGCAGCAGCTTGCGCAGCTCCAAGGGCAGAAGCTCGTGTGCAAAGGACCGATGTTCCGCTTTCAGAAGTATGGCAAATGCCAGACGGAGCTGTCAGAACTGCTGCCTCACATCGGCGGAGTCGCAGATGACATCTGCCTCGTGCGTTCCATGACCACGGACGCGATCAATCATGATCCTGCTCACATGTTCATGAACACCGGAGCTCAGATTGCCGGACGTCCTAGCATGGGGTCGTGGGTGACCTACGGTCTCGGATGCGAGGCGGATGATCTTCCAGGCTTTGTCGTGATGATGTCCACCGGCAAAGGCCGCAATCCGCAACCCATCGCCGCACGGCAGTGGAACAGCGGCTTCCTGCCTTCCAAGTATCAGGGCGTGCAGCTGCGATCGCTCGGCGATCCAGTGCTCTATCTCACCAGTCCCAGCGGCGTTACCCGTGAGCGCCAGGGCCGCGATTTCGCCGCCATCAACGCACTCAACAAACAGCATGCCGCGCTCTGCGATGACCCCGAAATCGCCACCCGCATCGCGCAGTATGAAATGGCCTTCCAAATGCAGGCCAGCGTGCCTGAGCTGATGGACATCCGCGGTGAAGGTTCCAAAACACTAGAACTGTACGGCTGTCAGCCCGGCGATGGCTCCTTCGCTTCGAACTGCCTTCTTGCCCGCCGTCTCGCCGAACGTGGCACGCGTTTTGTCCAGCTCTACCATCGCGACTGGGACCACCACAGCCTGCTCAGGGAGGAACTGCCATTGCGTGCCAAGGAAGTGGATCAGGCCTGCGCGGCACTGATCAAAGATCTCAAGCAGCGCGGCATGTTTGATGACACGCTTATCGTCTTCAGCGGTGAATTCGGCCGCACGCCCATGGCGCAGGGCAACAAAGGCCCCATTGGCCGCGATCATCACAACAAGGCCATGTCCATGTGGCTAGCGGGAGCAGGCGTCCAGCGCGGCATCACCTACGGCAGCACCGATGACCTCGGCTATTCCGCGCAGGAAAACATCACCACCGTGCACGACCTCCACGCCACAATGCTCCACCAGCTCGGCATCCAGCACGACGCCTTCAGTTTCAAATTCCAAGGTCTCGATGCCAGACTCTCCGGCGTCGAAGGTGCCAAAGTCATTCAAAAAATTCTCGCATGAAATCCACCGCTCTCATCCTTTTCGCTCTAGCACTCAACACCGCCGCCTTTGACATCAGAGTCGCGGAAAAAGATCACGTCGATGTCTCCACCGGCGGCAAAGTCGTCGCCCGGCTCATGATGGCAAATGATCTGAGCACACCCGAGAAACATCACGAAACCTACAAGCCCTATGTGCACGTCTTTGATGCCAGCGGAGCCACCCGCATCACCAAGGGGCCGGGCTTCAACTTCACCCATCATCGCGGCATCTTCCTCGGCTTCAGCAAGATCAGCTATGGTGGCAAATCCTACGACCGCTGGCACATGAAAGGCGGCGATCAGGTCGTGACCAAGGTCGAACCCGGCGATTCCAGCTTCACCGCCGCCATCGACTGGCAGGGAGAAACCAAAGATGCGTTTTTAACGGAAGAACGCCGCTTCACCTTCTCCAACCCCGCGAAGCCCTTCTATCTCGGCATCGACATGACCAGCTCCATCAAGCCCGTCAGCGGCGAAGCCGAGATGAGTGGCGATCCTGAACACGCCGGCGCGCAGTTCCGCCCCTCTGAATTGGTGGACACCAAAACGACAACCTACATCTTCCCCGGTGAGAACATAGATGCGCACAAGATCAAGGACCTGCCATGGGCCGCCGAGGTCTTCACCGTGGAAGGCAAGACCTTCACAGTCGTGATTCTCAATCATCCAGACAATCCGAAAGACACCGCCACATCCGCTTATCGTGATTACGGTCGCTTCGGCATGTTCCAGAAAGGCAAAGCCACCGCCGAAGCTCCCTTCAAGCTGCACTACCAATGGCTCGTCGCCGAAGGCGATGTGCGCGATGCCTCCGTGTTTCAGCAGGCATGGAATTCCTTCTCAGGAAAGAATGAGCCCGTGCCAGTGCTCACTATCAAAGGCTCTGAGCAGCCGAAGCCGAAAAAGGAGAAATGAGGCAAAAAACGCGACGTCAGAAATACCAACTTTGGTCATCGAGCGACTAGGATTTCGCCCGGCATATGGTTTGGTGATTGCGCCCTCTCAAAACCAAAAAACCGCACCTCAATGCCTCCCCAAAGGTTCTCTTCATTCATACTGCGTTCGTCGCTATTTATTCTTGCGTCGTCGTTCCTGCCTTCTGCACAGGCCGTTCATCAAAAAAACGCCGGACCTGAAAAGGTCGAACTGAAGTTCAAGCTGCCACCGCCCGCGCCATTGTCTCCGGAGGAGGCGATGAAGACCTTCAAAGTCGAAAAAGGTTTCCATATCGAACTCGTCGCCAGCGAGCCGATGATTGAATCGCCGGTGGCCGTGAGCTTTGATGACCAGGGGCGGCTCTACGTCGTCGAGATGCGCGGCTACATGCACGACCTTGAGGGAGGAGGCGAAAAGGAAGCCACCGGTCGTGTTTCCCTGCTCGAAGACACCGACGGCGATGGCCGCATGGACAAAGCGACGCCCTTTCTCGACAACCTCGTCATGCCACGCGCCGTGCTGGCCGTGAATGGCGGAGCCCTGATCGCCGTGCCGCCAAATCTGTACTTCTGCAAAGACACGGACGGCGATGGCAAAGCCGATGTAAAAGATGTCGTTGCAACCGACTTCGGCACGCAAGGCGGCCAGCCGGAGCACATGGCCAATACTCCAATCTGGGCCATGGACAATGCCATCTGGAGCGCGGGCTATACCACACGTTTCAAACTACGCGGTGGCGTATGGCAAAAGGACACCGGCCTCGGTGGCGGCCAGTGGGGCCTGTGCCAGGACGACTTCGGCAGGCTCTACTTCAACTACAACTCCGACATGCTCCGTGCCGACCTCCTGCCCACGGAGGCCTTCACCCGCAACCCGCTGCTGCGCAACGCGACGAGCATCAATGCCAAGTTGGCTGCGGATCAGACGCTCTACCCTTCCCATCCCACCCCTGGAGTGAATCGTGGTTACGATCCGAAATCCCTCCGCGCCGACGGCACGATGTCAAAGCCCACAGGCACCTGCGGCGCTTTGATCTACCGCGGCGATGCTTTCCCCCCCGCCTACCGCGGCAACGCCTTCGTGCCTGAGCCCTGCGCGAATCTGGTGAAGCGATTCACCATGAGTGAAACGGACGGCATCGTGAAGGCCACCAACACGGCCAAGACCACCGAATTCCTCACTTCCACCGACGAGCGTTTCCGCCCCGTGCAAGCCGCCAATGGCCCCGATGGCGCGCTTTACCTCGTGGACATGTATCGCGGCATCATCCAGCACCAGAGCTTCCTAACGCACTACCTCATCGCGAACATCAAGGATCGCAAACTGGAGACACCGTTCAATCAAGGCCGCATCTGGCGCATCGTGCCGGACGCAAAAGAGCTCGCGAAGCCGGTTAAAGTGAGCAAAGACGTGAGCCTGCTCACCCATGCCAACGGCTGGGTGCGTGACACCGCACAGCGCCTCATCGTCGAATCTGGTGATGCCTCCGCCGTACCTGCGCTGAAGGAGATGCTCACCCACAAATCAGCGCTCGCCCGTCTCCACGCGCTTTGGACTCTTGATGGTTTAGCAGCCCTCACCCCCGATCTGCTGCGCGCCACCTTGGCCGACAAAGACGTCCAGGTGCGCGCTGCAGCCGTCCGCAT
>JAPLUN010000125.1 GCA_026397715.1 Verrucomicrobiota bacterium | reverse complement strand
GTTGCTCTCGAATCGCATAATATGATCATAGCATCAGGAACGAAGCGTGACACGCTCTTACGCTCATCTTGCCCCACTGAATTGTCGCACCGAATGATCGCCAGAACCTACTCAGCCACCCTTGTCGGCGTCGATGCTCTGGAAGTGGAGATCGAATCGCATGACGGCGGCGGAACGCCCAAGATGTTCATCGTGGGGCTGCCGGATGCGTCGGTGAAGGAGAGCCGCGAGCGCGTTACAGCGGCGATTTCCTCGTCTGGTTTCATCATGAACGATGGTGTGACCACCGTGAACCTGGCTCCCGCTGATTTGAAAAAGGAAGGCCCCGGCTTTGACCTGCCCATCGCCATTTCCTTGATCGCGCACAGGGCACGCATCCCCATGGGCATTCTGGCGGAGACCGCCATGATCGGGGAACTGGCCCTCAATGGTGAACTGCGGCCGGTGCGTGGCCTGCTCGCAGTGGCGCTCGAAGCGCGGCGCAAAGGGCGCAAACGCTTGCTGGTGCCGAAGCGCGCTGCCATTGAGGCCAGTGTCGTGGCCGGGATTGACATCGTAGGCCTGCAAAATCTGCGTGAAGTCGTGGATTACCTCAAAGGAGATGTGGAAATCGCGCCTGAGCCCTGCCGTGCGACTGAGCTCTTCGCCGCTGTCTCCCATTACGACATTGATTTCAATGACGTGAAAGGTCAGGCTGATGCGATTCGTGCCATTGAAATCGCCGTCAGTGGCGGCCACGGGCTGCTGATGATCGGCCCTCCGGGCACCGGCAAATCGATGATCGCCAAACGCATCCCTACCATCATGCCCGGCATGAGCGAAGAGGAGGCCATCGAAACCACCAAGATCCACAGCGCTGCAGGATTGCTCGGTGAAGCCAGCGCCTTCGTGGCCACACGTCCTTTTCGTTCCCCGCATCATACCATCAGCGATGCCGGTCTACTCGGAGGCGGCTCAAATCCAGGTCCGGGTGAAGTCTCCTTGGCGCACAACGGGGTTCTCTTCCTTGATGAACTGCCCGAATTCAGGCGCAGCACGCTGGAAGTCCTGCGCCAGCCTCTCGAAGACGGCAAAGTCACCATCTCGCGTGCCGCAGGCTCCGTCACTTTTCCGGCTAAATTCATGCTCGTCGCGGCCATGAATCCCTGCCCATGCGGCTACTATGGCGATCTCAAGCGCGAGTGCCGCTGTGGTTCGGTGGTGATTCAGCGTTATCGTCAGCGCATCAGCGGTCCGTTGTTGGATCGTATCGATCTTCACGTCGAAGTGCCGCTTGTTGATTACAAGGCGCTGGCTTCGAGTGAAGGTGGTGAAGCCTCTGACCCCATCCGCAAACGAGTCGAAACCGCACGTGGCATCCAGCATGAGCGCTTTGCCAAGCATGCGGGTGTTCATGCCAACAGCAGCATGACGCCGCGACTCATCAAAAAGCACTGCGAACTCGATGCCGAGGCCGCAGGCTGCCTCGAGCAAGCCATGAGCAAGATGAATTTCAGCGCCCGTGCCCACGATCGCATTCTCAAAGTGGCGCGAACTCTGGCTGATCTGAGCGGACAAGACAAGATCAGCGCGGACAATGTGTTGGAAGCCATCGGTTACCGCACGCTGGATCGGAAGATGTGGGCGTGATCGTCCAAGGGATTGCACCGCAAGACAACGACAGTTCCTGACAAATGCCCGCAAGAACCTCGCGTTCATCGCATGTATGGGGTTGGCGAACATCCCTGATTTTATCATGATTCGCTCACTCATCGCCCTCACGGTTTTTAGCCTTCTGACTCTCGCCGCCATCGCCCACTCTCTTTGGATTGAAGAACTGCCGGACAACGCCGGTCTCGGAGTACGGTTTGCCCAGTGGGGGGGGACGAATACGAAGTCTCGCCTGGCAACCTCGATGCCTTCGTCCAAGTCTCCGGCTGGACGCTTGATGACAAAGGCTAGCCACAGCTCTTTGAAGTCGCCAAAAAGAAGGATCATTTCTTTCTCGGCAAAGTCGAGGGCAACCGGCCTGCTTTTGCCCAGGCGCAGTTCACGGTGCGCAAGCTGCATGAGGACAAGCCCGCTGGTGCGCCCATCTTTTACTGCCGCTGGCAGCCAGAAGGCGCAGGTGCTGGCACGGCCGCGATGACCATGGACGTCGTTCCCACCGGCAAGCCCGGCGAAGCGCGGGTTTATTTCCGTGGCAAGCCGCTCGGCGGTGTCGAACTGCTGTTCTTCTCCCCCAAAGTCAGCGATCAGAAGCTCCAGGCTGATGCAGAGGGCTACGTGCGCGCTCCATACATCTCCAAGCCCGGACAGTATCTGCTTGCCGTTGCCCGTTATTCTGAAGAGCTGCCGGGTTTCTTTAATGGTGTCCCCTTTGGCATCACCAGCCACAGAGCCTCGCTGTATTGGACCGTCAAAGAAGAGAAGAAATAAGGCTCACTATTTGTCACCGCTCAAACGGCGCACCCATTGCGAAGGTGGCACGCCTTTCTCCTCCGCAAAAGCGCGGCTGAAGTGCGAGAAGCTTTGATAGCCCACTTCGAGTGCCGCTTCGGAGACATTGTATTTCCCGGTCGCGATGAGGGATGCTGCGTGTTCGATGCGCACTCGCCGCAGCCATTGTGAGAGCGTGGTGCCTTCGATCTGAGTGAAGGTGCGGCTGAGATAGCTCGGATTGCAGCCGACCGCGGCTGCCAGTTCATCCAAAGAAGGCGGCGCATCGATTTGGGTGAGCATCAGATCCTTGACGCGCTGCACGCGCTCTTGGGCGACTCGCAACGTGCGGCTGATGGCTGTTCCTGCTGGGGGTCCTGCATCGTTGCGGAAGATGGAATG
>JAPLUN010000647.1 GCA_026397715.1 Verrucomicrobiota bacterium | reverse complement strand
GTCCGCCAGGATGCGGATGCCGCGCTCCGGGCACTGGCAGAGCGTCGCGATCTCAGCGGCAGTCGCCGGAGTGCTGCCGATGGCGGTGAACAAACCCAGATCAATCGCGGCCTTCAATGCCGCTGATTTCTGAAAAGCATTGATCGTTTCGAAGAAGAGCTGGGGAGAGGGGGCTGAGGCTATGTCAGACATAATAAAAGACAATAAACGAGAGAGTACGTGGCTGCCACCCTAACGCCATCTTCACCCGAAAACGCGAGGCTAAATAAAGATTTAGTGGCCGTGGGAGACACACGCTCACATGATTCCATCTGATCGGAATCGAGTTTTATTCAGGCTCAGTCGCATCCCTATATATCCCGCCATCATGGAATCCCCCGCCCCTGAAAGCCAGAGCAAGCCATCATTGAGCCGCCACGTCCTTTTCTGCCTTTTGCCCCATTCTCTTTTTGTCATGCTGGCCTTGGGTGTTTGGGGCGGCGGCTGGTGGCTGTTGCTGCCGATTGTCTTTTTGCAGGTCGCACTGCCGCTGCTGGACTGGGTCACCGGCTGGCAGGATGACGCTCATTTTGACAAGTCCGAGTTCTCCGCAAGACATCTGGCTCTGCTGCACTGGAACACCCGCCTCTATGCCTTGTTCTACATGGCCTCGGTCGTTTGGATGGCCATGTCACTGGATCGTTTCAATGCCATGGAAATTGGCATCCTGATCGCCTCCGCAAGCCTTCTGGGTGGCATCGGTTTTGGCGCGGCGCATGAACTGCTGCATGGCAAGGACGCGCTCGATCAAATCACGCAGCGACTGCTAACCACCTTCCTGTTCTACCCTCACTACAAGCTCATTCACATCCGCAGTCATCACGTCCACGCCGGAACAGATCAGGATGAGAACACCGCCTGGCTGAACGAAAGCATCTACTCCTACATCTTCCGCACGATTCCCGGCAGCATGATCCGCTGCTGGAAAATGGAGGCACGCCGCTCCAATGGCGAGGGCCTGCTGAAGAACAAAATGCTCATCTACGCCCTGGGCCAGGTGGCGCTCCTGATTGGCCTGTATCTGGTTTCAGGCCCGAACGGAACGCTGTTTTATCTGGCTCACATTCTTGGCGCTCACATCGTTCTGGAGTCGGTCAATTACATCCAGCACTACGGCCTCATGCGCCAAAAGACGGACGGTGAATATGAGAAGACCGGCGCGGAGCACTCCTGGGACACCTACCACTTTTTCTCCAGCTACATCACCTTCCGCGTCGGTCACCACTCCTACCACCACATAGCGGTGAAGCCCTACTACCTCCTGGACCCCGAGCCCGAGGCCCCCAAGCTTCCGGTAGGTTACTTCTGGGCCATCGCCATGGTGCTTCTTCCCCCATGGTGGCGCCATGTGATCAATCCCAAGCTGAATGTGACGGCTGCGCCGGCCGCCTAGCTGACCACCTTCTTCACAAAGCAGGCCTTCAGGCCGATCGCGATCCCGTCCATCTTGCAGGAGATCTCGTGGTCGCCGTCCACCAGCCGGATGGGCTTGGATTTGGTTCCCACTTTTAGCACATCATTGGAGCCCTTGAGCTTCAGATCCTTGATCATCGCCACGATGTCACCGTCTGCCAGCACCGCACCGTAGGCATCCTTCACCACGCGCTCCGCATCCGGCTCATCTGCCAGCTCCTGCTTCGGCCACTCGTGACCGCAGGTCATGCATTCAAAGCGGTCGGCGTGGTCCAGAACATCATTCATCTCGCACATCGGGCAGGCAGGTTGGCTCATAGGAAATGACCAGACACTTCACGGGCATGAAACTCAAGCACTGACTGAACTTCGCCAATTTCCGCGCATGAACTCGCCATATAGACTCGTTACCTTGCGCCCATGAACATCCGTCTTCTCCTTTCCCCCCTTCTTCTCATCAGCGCCGCCGCATTTGCCGCAGATGCGCCCAAGATCCCTTCCAAGCCCATCGCCGAAAAGAAGGAACTGCTCTTCTCCGATGAGATGAACGGCAGCGACCACGACAAGCGCTGGCACCGCGTGGTGGACACCTTTGTCTTTGAAAACAACGCGCTCAAAGGCACGCAGACCCGCGTGAAGGACGAGCCCTCCAAGGATGGCAAGTCCGTCATCACCGCACATGCCGCCGTCTACGGCCTGGAAGTCCCCACCAAGGACACCGTGATCGAGGTGAAGATGCGCTTCGACGGCTGCACGATGATGGATGTGGAATTCGACGACCGCAAATACACCGCCGCCCACTACGGACACCTCTGCCGCGCCCAGATCCGCCTGGACAAGGTGACCATCATGGATGAGCGCGAAGGCAGCCAGAATCTGATCATCAAGGAGCTCCGCAAGGATCCTGCCAAAAAGGACGAAGTGAACAAGCTCATGGCCGGCAAGAGCGCCACCTTCCCCGTGAAGCTGGAACAGAACAAGGAATACACCGTTGTGGTGGAAACCGTGGGCGATGAAATGCGCGTGAGCATTGATGGCAAAGCAGTCGCCTTCCTCAAGTCCGCCGGCATCGGTCACGAAACGAAGTCCAAGATCGAACTCGGCGTCGCCGGTCAGAGCGGCTGGTTTGACGACATCAAGGTCTGGAACGCCGCCCCTGCCAAGAAGTAATCTCTCTTTGGAAATCTCACGAAGCGCGAGGTGCAGCACCTCGCGCTTTTTTGATGCTCGCCACCACACGCCAGCCCAGCAGCACAGCCAGCACCACCGCGAAGAAGAACGGATACGTCACATCCGACTTCACGATGATCCAGTAATGCAACACGCCACCGATGGTGATGTAATAGGTGAGGCGATGAAGCTGCGCCCAGCGCGGACCACCGAGCTTCTTGATCATCGCATTGGTGGAGGTGACCGCCAGCGGCACCATCAGCAGAAAGCTGAACATGCCGATGGCAATGAAAGGCCGCTTGTACACATCTCCCACCACGGTTCCAAGCTGCCAGTCACGATCATAGGCCAGGTAGGTGAGCAGGTGCGCGAAGCCATAAAAGAACGCATACAGTCCCAGCAGGCGGCGCTGCTTGAGCAGCCAGTTCCAGCCATACATCTTGCGCAGCGGTGTCACCAGCAGCGTGAGCATGAGGAAGACCAGCGTCAGCACTCCTGTAGCCCGCGTGACGAACTCCACCGGATTCGCACCCAGCTTTCCGCGCCAGCCGTCAATCAGGATGAGCACGGCGGGGAGCAGGCCATTGAAGACAAAAAGCTGCCGATGAAATCGTGTGTCTGCGCTGAAGGTCATACAGGTCAAAAATCCACGCTGAGGTCCATTCCCTTGTAGAGGTGCGCTACCTGCTCCGCATAGCCGTTGAACATGAGCGTGGGCCGCGATCCCATCTCGCCAATGCGCCGCTCATGCGCCTGCGACCAGCGCGGGTGATCCAC
>JAPLUN010000179.1 GCA_026397715.1 Verrucomicrobiota bacterium | reverse complement strand
GGCCATGATGCTGAGGCCGGCGAGCTGCTGTCCGAGATCATCATGGAGATCCCGGCCGATGCGCTCCTGCTCAAGCTCGGAGATGTGGAGAATTTCCTGCTCCAGACGCTGACGATCCGCTTCGGCAGCGGCGAGGCGGTGCTCTTTGTCGAGCTGGGAGAGCGCACGGCGAACGACCGTGGGTGCGAACTCGATGAAGTTCACATCTTTGACGAGGTAGTCGAGTGCACCGCGCTTCATCATGTCCACGGCCACACGTTCATCGCCCTGACCGGTGATGATGATGAAGGGGACAGAGCGGCCCATGGCGACCATGGATTCGATGAGAGCGGGGCCTTCCATGTCCGGGAGCTTCAGATCAAGCAGCAGGAGGTCTGCGCGATGGTGCTTCAGCCATTCAGTGGCATCCAAACCTGAACCGACGCCGGCCGTTTGAAAACCTTCACGACGGAGTTCGCGCTCGATCAAACGAGTCAGCCCCGGATCATCATCCACCACGAGAACGGTGACTTGGGGATGGGGGGCGGACATGACGGGGATCAGGGCTTTCCGTTGATCTCAGGCACCTGCACGAGGGAGACGAACATGCCGAGCTGCTTGATGGCCTCGGCAAATTTGTCGTAGTCCACGGGTTTGACGATGTAACTGTTGCAGCCGAGCAGGTGGCAGCGCTCGATCTCGCGGGGGTCATCGGTGGTGGTGAGCATGATGACGGGGAGCTTGCGCAGGAAGGTGTCTTCCTTGATCTGGCGCAGGGCCTCCACGCCGTCCACCTTGGGCATGCGGATGTCCAGCATCAGGAGATAGGCGGTGTCAGTCTTGCGATGCAGACCTGGGCCACGGCGAAAGAGGAAATCGAGGACATCCTGGCCGTTCTCGAAGAATTGAATGGGATTGTGCAGGCCTACGCGGCCCAGGTTTTTTTGGATCAGCCGTGCGTGCCCGGCGTCATCTTCGGCGATGATTATCACTACCTCTTCTGTCATGATCAACGATTAAACTTGCCGGGCAAGGCTGGCAAGCTGACAAAAAAGGTGCTGCCATGATCCGGGCTGGACTCCACCCAGATCTTGCCATCCAAGCGCTCGAGGATGCGCTGGGCGATGGTGAGGCCGAGCCCCTCCCCGGAGCTGTGGGCGGGGTTCAGCCGGTGGAAAATTTCGAATGCTTTCTGCTGGTGAGCGGGGGCGATGCCGATGCCGTTGTCTTTGACCACGTAGGTCACGTGGGTTCCCTCAACCCGGCCGCTGATGCTGATGAGTCCGGCACGCGCGGGATCGAGGTACTTGATGGCGTTGTCGAGGAGATTGGAGAAGACCTGATTGATCTGCGTGGCGTCGCCGAGACAGTCGGGAAGCACGCTGATGTCGAGGCGGGCGCCGGCCTGCTGGAGCTGGTACTCCATGGCGTGGGCGATGTGCCGGATCATCTCGTGCATGGCCAAGGGCTCGACTGTGAGGGCCGCACGGCCGAGGCGTGAGAAGCGCAGCAGGCCTTTGAGCAGGGAGTCGATTTTGGAGACGCCGGCCTGGATGAAGCCCAGTGATTCTGGGATGTCTTCCTCGATGGCGAGACGCAGGTCGGCCTTTGGCACCGTGGTGTCTGGTGTGGCAGCGAGCGTCTTGTGCAGAGTTTCGCAGGTGCGCGCCAGCTCGCGGCTGAACCCCTGGATGTTCACCAAAGGGGAGCGCAAATCGTGCGATGCCACGTAGACGATCGCCTCCAGCTCCTTGTTCTTTTCGGCGAGGGTTTGCGCGAGTTCGGCGAGCTTTTCTTCGTCGCGCTTGCGCTGGGTGATGTCGGTGCGGATGGCGATGTACTGCTGGGGTTTGCCGGCGGCGTCCACGAAGGGGAAAATCGTGGTGTTCACCCAGTAGATGCTGCCGTCCTTGGCGCGGTTGCGGATTTCGCCTTTCCATGTTTTGCCGTGACCGATGGTGGACCAGAGGTCGTGAAAGAACTCTTTGGAATGATGGCCGGAATTGATGATGCGGTGGTCCTGGCCGAGGAGTTCGCTGCGGCTGTATTTGGAGATCTCGCAGAACTTGTCGTTCACATAGGTGATGATGCCGCGTGCGTCTGTGGTGGCGACGATGGAATGGGCGTCCAGAGCGGCCTTGAGGTCGATCAACTCCTTGACCAGAATGTGCTGCCCGTCTGCGGGATTGGCTTCAGGCAGGTGGTCTGCATCAAGGAGTTTGAGCCGTTCAATGAGCTCAGCTTTGGTCATGCCGGAGTAGTCAGTCATTCGTGATTCAGTGTGGCTGAAGTCAGTGGAATGCCCAATGGAATTGCGAAGATTGTGCATGCTATTTCATCTTCGATTTCAGTTTGATCGTTTCTCCGGCGACCATGAAGCTTCCGTAGCCGCGATGGTGAAGGGTGCGTGGATTCTTCACGGTGGGATCAATCCATGCCTTGACGACTTCGAGGACGAACAACGAGTATTTGGACACCATCCGGGTGTCTACGACCCGGCACTCGAGGCTGGCATGGCACTCGGCGATGAGCGGTGCGCCGACCTTTTCGGCAGGCAACGGCGTGAGGCTGAAACGTTTGAATTTGTCGATTTTCGCACCCGTGGTATTGCCGCAGCCCACCACTTTTTCGGCAAGCTCCAAGGTGGGTATGTTGATGACGCATTCCTTGCTGGCTTTGAGCAGGCGGAAGGAATGGTTGCGGTCACTCATGACGACGGCCACCAGCGGGGGCTCAAACTCAAGCATCATGTGCCATGAAAGCGTCATGATGTCGCGGCGGTCTTTGTGAGCTGTGGTCACGAGGACGACGGGGCCTGGCTCCAGCAGGCGGTAAACCTTGGACAGAGGGTAGGATCTGCGTGCGGGCATCGGGATCAGCTGTGCTTTTTCTTCCATTCCTGCGGCGGCACCAGACGTGTGTTCTCCGGCCAGGTGGCGCCTTGTTGAATCCAGTCGTGCAGCAGTTGTGCGCCTTCCTGCTCCATGCCTTCCGGTGTGGGTGGCATGGCCACGGGGCTTTCGTGACCCAGCAGCAGCACCTTGTAGAGAAGGCTCTGGTGCGGCGATCCCGGGATGATCACCGCGCCGCTGCGGCCGCCTTTCATGGCGAGCTTCCGTGTTTCGAGATTCAATCCTGCGCAGACGTACTGGTGCTGGTGGCATTCCAGGCAGCGTGTTTCGAGGAGAGGTTTTACTTCGGTCACAAAGTCCACCTGCTGCGGGGGCTCCATCTGCATGCAGGACGACAATCCAAGCAAGGCCGTCATGGCGGAGAACAGCTTGAGTTTCATAGGGGTGGAAGGATGAGGGTGGCAATGAATCAGGCGGCGAAGCCGAAGCGATGCTTCACCTGCACCGAGTCCAGATCGAGTGATCTGCCCAGCAGGCGCGAGGCGAGACGCTCTGCGGCCACGCGCAGCATGCGATCTGTCTGCCCAGCTTCGAGTTCGGCGCCTTCATGCTTGATCGCATGGATGCGTGCGCCGACGACGAGGAGGTTCATGAGGAAGTCCTCAGCCTCGACGGGATCGTCTGTGCGGTGAGTGTCCACACGATGATTGTGCTGCGGGTGGATGACGTATTCGAGTTCAAATTTGGCAATCATGGTGGTGGAGTGGGTGAGTGGATGGTTGAAATGATTTACAGTTGTATGATGACTCGCTGCACGCCGGCCTGCTCAGCGTGAGGTGGCGTGTTTGGGTCCGTTCTTGTGCGGCTATGCGACGGATGGTTTGACCACGAGCACTGAGCATGGCAGCCGGGTCAGCAAGCGTTCCGCCGTGGATCCCAGGAGGACGTAGCGCAGGTTGGTGCGGCCTTTGCCACCGACGATGATCAAGTCGGCCTTTGCCTCCTCGGCATGAGCCACGATGCCGTTGCCATAGTTCAATAATTCCAGCAGCACTTCTCTGGCCTGGATGCCTTCGGCGGCATCCTTGACGAACTCGTGCAGCTCCCGGCGCAGACCATCGATGAGTGTCTGCCTCTCCGCTGGTGTGAATACAACGGTTGGGTGACCTATGCCGATCAACGTATCTCCTGACCCGCCGTAAGGTGAAGCGATCAGGGGCTCCTGCCATACGTGCAGGAAATCAACGCTGGCGCAGTCTTTGATGGCGATACGGCGCGCTGCTGCCGCCACCTCTTTAGCGGTGTCTGAGAAGTCGATGCAGGCAAGGACTCTCTGAAAAGCATGTGGGTGAGTGGAGCGTACCAAGAGCACACGGGAAGGGGACTTGCGGGCGAGTTTGCCGGATACGGAACCCGCTCCTGCAACGGTCTGGCCGGTGCCTTCGATCCCGGCGACAAGCAGATCTGCCTTCAAGCTGCGGACGTGCTCAAGGATTTCATGCAGCGGGGTGCCAATGGCAATGGTCACTTCAGCATCGGCGGGCACCTCAGACTGTGCCAGCCAGGCATTGAGCGCGGTGCGTGCGCCTTCAGTCGCCGCGGTGGCCTGGCTTTCATAAGTGGATTCACGGCTGGAGGCCAGTGTGGCCACAGCCGAGGAGTCAACGACATGAAGCACGTGCAGTTTGGCGTCCTGCAGGCGTGCAATACGAGAGGCTTGTTCAAGTGCGGCGCGAGATCCGGTGGAGAAGTCCACGACAACGAGGATGGTTTTGAGCGTGTTCATGGTGTTGGTGGGAAGAATTCGTCACTCATGTAAACGCAACGCAGCAGGCTGATAAATGGGCTCTTCACCCCATCCGATTGCGATTGCTGTGCGGATATTGATCTTACGCTGGCGTTCTTAGGAACACCCATGGAGGCATGGATGACAACCCGCGCTGAGTGATAAGCATCGCCATGAGCCACTGCGGGCATCAGGTTCAGTCGATGATTTACATCTTCAGCTTATGAACGAAAAAATCGACAGCCTGTTGGAAAAGATGCGCATGCTGGAGAAAGAGATCCTGCGCGAGCTGCAGAAGAAGGAGCTGGAGTTCTTCTACGAGGTGAGGCAGGGCAAAATCCGCTTCACCGAAGAAGCACGCGCACGGCACAAGCTGCTGGTGAAGCGATTTGCCAGCTACATCCGTGACTCGCGTTTCATGATCCTGCTCACCACGCCGGTGATCTGGGCGTGCTTCATCCCCATCGCACTGCTGGACGTTTTCATGGTCGTGTACCAGGCCATCTGCTTTCCGGTCTATGGCATTCCGAAGGTGAAGCGCAGCGACTACATCCGGCTGGATCGGCGGCACCTGGACTACCTGAACTGGGCGGAGAAGTTCAACTGCGAGTACTGCGGCTATGCCAATGGCGTGCTGGCCTGCGCCACGGAGGTCGCCGCGCGCACGGAGCAGTACTGGTGCCCCATCAAGCACGCGTTGCGCATGAAGTCCATGCACAGCCGCTACCAGCACTTCTTCGACTACGGCGATGCCGAGCATTACCGGCAGCAAATTGAAACGGTCCGGCGTTCGTTTGAGGACATTGAGAAAAGTGACGCCGCCGAAACGCAGCCTCCCACCAGCGCATGATCCGCCCGGCAATGGCCAAACCACGAGCAGTCGCACACGCGTACTCATTGTAGGAGCACATTACTGCCATGAAAACGAAAACCACAGCCACGACCGCCACCCCTGAAACCCCGGCGAAGCCACTTCCACGCAAGCTGGGGGCCAATCACAGCGAGACCGCCAGCCGGCCTCGCAAGCATGACAACAACTTCAAGCAGTCCAAAGACCTGCGCGAGGACCGAGGGGTTCGTCAGGTGAAAGCGAGTCCGAAATCCCAGTCCGCACGCGGCGGGCGCTAAGGGTCATCTATCATTGTTCACCCACGACTCAGCCACTGGCGGGGTCACCTTGAAGGGCTTTGCATGAAAGCGATGTGCCTTGAAGGAAGCACGGTGTTCTGCGGTGAGAATCACATGAGCGACATCCCCGCCTTCCCGCATGCCGATCTCTGGCAACCTTGAATTCCCATGATCTCCGCCGCCACTCAACGTCTGCTGGATTTCTTGTCCAAAGCTGAGTCCTACCCGCACCGCCCGCCGCAGGTCACGCTGGTGCAGACGCATGCATCATGGGTCTTCATCGCGCCGCCCTTCGTTTACAAAATCAAGAAGCCGGTGAACCTGGGCTTTCTGGACTTTTCCACGCTCGAACTTCGCCATGAAGACTGCAAGCGCGAAGTGGTGCTCAACCGCCGCCTCGCTGAGGATGTCTATTTGGGAATCGAGCCGATATGCGATCACGAGGGCAACCTGCATTTCGGCGGATATGGAGTCATCGTCGAGTGGGCGGTGAAGATGCGGCAGATGGACCCGCGCTACTTCTTGCCGGATCTCATGAAGACTCAGAGCGTGGGCACTCGTGAAATGGATCGCATCGTGGAAAAGCTGCAGCGTTTCTACGTAAGCCAGCCACCGCTGCCACCGGGCGACGTGAGGACGGCCACTGAGCACCTGCGACAAGGCACCGAGGACAACTTCAAGACCTCCGCGCAGTTCGTCGGGCAAAGCCTCTCGCAGTGCGCGCTGGATGCCATCGCGCATTATACCCGCGAGTTCTTTGCGCGGCATGGAGCCCTGCTCGACTCACGCCAGCACGACGGCTGGATCCGCGACTGCCATGGCGACCTGCACCTTGAGCACATCCACCTTTCTCCTGAGGCTGTGAGCATCTATGACTGCATTGAGTTCAACACTGACTTCCGCTGCATCGATTTGGCCTGTGACATCGCGTTTCTCGCCATGGATCTTGATTTCAATGGCCGACCTGATCTTGCGCGTTACATCGTTGAACGATTCGCGCTCTTGCTCGATGACCATGGAATGAGGTCGTTGATGGACTTTTACAAGTGCTATCGTGCCTGTGTGCGTGGCAAGGTGGAGAGCCTGCATGCTGATGCAGAGACTGTGGCGGAAGGCGAGAAGCAAGCGAGCCTGCAGCTGGCGAAGCTTTACTTTCAACTCGCACTGCAATATGCGCTGGCGGGTTCCAAGCCGCGACTCTTCGTCTTCATGGGCAAGGTGGCCTCCGGCAAGTCAGCGCTGGCGGAAGCCCTGGGGCAGGAGACGGGCTGGCCTGTGCTGTCATCCGACCGTGTGCGCAAGAGCCTGGCGGGCACGCCACTGAACCATCGCGGCAGCGAGGCGGAGCGTGCCGCGCTGTATGCGCCCGACATGACGAGGAAGACGTATGAGCGGCTGTTTGAGCAGGCGCTTGCCACCCTGCGAGAAGGGCGCTGCGTCATCATTGATGCCACGTTTTCCAAAAAAGTGCACAGGGATGCGCTCAAGGGACTCATGGCTGTGGAGGGCTGTGATGTGCGATGGGTTGAAGCCCATGCGACCGAAGCGGTGGTGTGCGCTAGGCTGCTCCAACGTGATGGGGACTGTGAAGTGGTATCCGATGCAAGGCTGGAAGACTGGATGCGGCTGAGTGCTGGATACGAGCCGCCTGATGAACTGCCGCCGGAGGAGAAGCTGTGCATTCTGGCCGATGGCAAGATCGAACAAGTTTTTGGGACGCTGCTGAAGGAACTGGTGGTGCGGTAGACAAGGAGTCCTTCTGAAGAATCTGCATGGGGTCAGGCCGGCATTCCAAGCGTTGCCACTTATCATCACATCGGATGACTGCACGATTGGTCCGTTGCTTGTTTCTCCTTCAGGGCGATGCTCCAAGCCATGGCTTTTCAACTCAACGCTGAACTTCAATACGACGTGCTGATGAGAAGTACGATGCTGTTGAGTGTGCATGCGCTTGCCACCCGGAATCAAAAGCTGCGACTGGAATCCTTCAAGGTGACACCCGGCGTGGTGTGGGAAGAGCTGCCGGTGGGGTCGGGCGGGAACCGCTACATCCGATTGGACACGGGAGATGCGACAAGGCTGGAGGTGAGCTATGCGGTGGTGGCTGAGACGAGGCACAAGATCGTGGATCATGAAGAAATTCAGGGCATCCCGATCTCTGAGATCCATCGTTCGGCCATTTCGTATCTGTTCCCGAGCCGCTACTGCCAGTCCGACAGGCTGGGGCGGATGGCGATGAAGATGTTTGGCAGCATCAATCATCCCTACCATCAGACGGTGGCCATCGCGGACTGGATCTTTAACAACATCGACTACCTGAGCGGCACGACGAATGAGGAGACATCCGCCTATGACACGGTGACGCAGCGTGCGGGTGTGTGCCGTGATTTTGCGCACCTCGGGATCGCTTTCTGCAGGGCGCTTTCGATTCCGGCACGTTATTATGCCGGCTATGCCTGCGACATGCAGCCGCCAGACTTTCACGCCTGTTTTGAGGCCTGCATCGGCAACCGGTGGTTCATTTTTGATCCCACGCAACGGGCTGCGCTCAATGGGTTGGTCCGCATCGCCACCGGCCGTGATGCCGCTGACGCTGCCGTCGCCACGATTTTTGGACAGATGCAGATGACCGGCATGTCGGTTTCCTGTGTGTCGGATCAATTTCAACCGCTCAGTGCCGCCGATCTGGCGGGCCGGGCCGTACTGATAGCGCCATGAGCGACAGCCATCTGCTGAGGATCATTCACCGTACGCACTACCAATACGTGCAGCCGGTGTCCTTCGACATGCATCGTCTGGTGATCCGTCCGCGTGAGGGGCATGACTTGCGTGTGGAGAGCCTGAAGCTTTCCATCACCCCGGCGGCGGATGTGACGTG
>JAPLUN010000175.1 GCA_026397715.1 Verrucomicrobiota bacterium | reverse complement strand
CGGTGCGATTGAAGGAGGAACTGGCGGACGTCCGAAGCAATGCGCTGAACGGGCTCATCGACTTCCAACTGCTGGAGGACGAGTTTTTCAGGCTGGGCGGCGTCATCAACAAGGAGGACATCGAAAATGATGAGAAGCAGGTGACGCAGCTCTCATTCAACGGGGATCACGCGGCATTGATGGCAGAGATCGACGCGGTGGGCATGTCCTTTGAGAAGTATCGTGAGCTGCGGGAGCGGATGATCATCGTGAGCGCGGTGCGGGCGAGGATCGCGAACAACCTGGAGGTGACGGATGCGATGGTGCGGGAGCATTATGACAAGAACCTGCAGCGCTGGCGTGACCCGGAGTCGGTAAAGATTCATACGCTGACGATCCCGAGCACGACGGCCAATGCGCGCAGTCTGGCGGAGATCCTGCGCACGCGGATGGTGAACGGGGGAGACTTTGCGGAGATGGCGCGTGAGAACAGTGCTGACAGCCGCGCGGATGAGGGCGGCGCCTGGCCGTGGACGCGCCTTTCAGACATCAACGACCAGGTGGCTGGTGTCATCGCGAAGATGAAAAAGGGAGAGCTCAGCCCGGTGCTGGAGGAGCCGGGCACTGTCATGATCCTGCGTGTGGATGACATCCGGCATGCTGATGCGAAGCCGTTTGAAAGCGTGAAGGAGGTCGTGAAAATGTCGCTGATGGAGGAGCTGGCGAGGGAGCGGATCGAGAACCGGCTGGTCCGGCTGCGCGAGGCGGCGGACATTCAGAAGATGGGGCCGGTGTAGAAGCGGGATGCGAAGGGGCTGAAGGTCTGGAAGCCTTCGAGGAGTTTCTTCGCCTCGGTTCGTTTCTCTTTTTCTACAGCAACTCTTCGCGTGCGGCGGCCCATTTGAGGATGGCATCGAGCACGGGGCAGAGGGACTGGCCCCAGGGCGTGAGGGAGTATTCGACCTTGGGCGGGATGACGGGATAGACAGTGCGCTGGACGATGCCGTCTTTCTCAAGCTGGCGGAGCTGCTGGGCCAGCATCTTTTGCGTGACGGCGGGGATGGCGCGTTCGAGATCTGAAAAGCGCATGACGTTGCCGCCGAAGAGCTGGAAGAGGATGAGAAACTTCCAGCGTCCTTCGAGCATGCGGAGGGCTTCCTCCAAACCCTGAGCAGCGGTGAGGCGGGTCCAGGGAATGGGGGGCTTCTCAGGTAAGCTACTTACTATTTTGTGGGTTTTTGCCATTTTGTAAGTTCGTGGTTCGATGGAGTGAGGTCAAGATTTTGACCGCCTAAACAACGACGACATAGACCATGAAAACGATCCTTCCCCAAGTCCTTTCCGACTACTACGCGGCTGTGAATGACGGTCGCACTGATGATGCTGCCGCGTGCTTTGCGGCTGATGCTTTGGTGCATGATGAAAGCCAGGACCGCGAGGGGCGGGAGGCGATCCGTGCGTGGATTGCCGAGACGACGCAGAAGTATCAGCCGCAGGTGGAAGTCATCGGCAGCCGGGAGGCGGACGGGGCGTTTGTGGCCACGGGCCGTGTGTCCGGGACGTTTCCGGGCAGCCCGGTGGAGCTCGAGTATTCGTTCACGCTGAACGGCGGAAAAATCTCCCACCTTGCGATCCAATGAAAGCACCGACATTCAAGGGAGATGCGACGGAGTTTGCGGGCAAGCGTGTGTTTGTCAGCGGCGGCACGAAGGGCGCGGGAGAAGCCATGGTGCGCCGGCTGGCTGAGGCAGGGGCGGAGGTGATCACGGCGGCGCGCACGGCGCCTGCGGATGCGGCGCTGCCAGCGAGGTTCATCGCTGCGGATCTGACGACGGCGGAGGGCACGGGGGTGGTGGCGCGTGTGCTGCGGGAGGAGTGCGGCGGGGTGGATGTTTTGATCCACAACCTGGGCGGCTCCCACGCGCCGGGCGGGGGCTTTGCGGCGCTGACGGATGACCTGTGGCTGGAGGAGCTGAATCTGAATCTGCTGGCGGCGGTGAGGCTGGACCGCGCGCTGGTGCCGGACATGGTGGCGCGCGGCAGCGGCGTGGTGATTCACATTTCATCCATCCAGCGGCAGCTGCCGCTGCCGGAATCAACCACGGCGTATGCGGCTGCGAAGGCGGCGCTGACGACGTACAGCAAGGCGCTCTCCAAGGAGCTGGGGCCGAAGGGTGTGCGGGTTACGTCTGTGTCTCCGGGCTGGATCTACACGACGGCTGCGGAGGCGATGGTGCAGCGGCTGGCGGAGAACGGCGGCACGGATGAGGAGACGGCGCGGCAGGGCATTCTCTCTGCGCTGGGGGGCATCCCCATCGGGCGGCCTGCTTGGCCGTGGGAGGTGGCGGAGCTGGTGGCCTTTCTGGCCTCAGACCGCGCGGCGGCGATCCATGGTGCCGAATACGTGATCGATGGCGGGACGATTCCGACGCTGTGATGCAGGAAATATTTTTTAGAATGAAATAACCACAAAGTAATAGTTAAAGATATAAAATAGCATGAAATCTAAGAATGTGAATTTTCGAGCGGTCATACTGATTTCGTTGAGCCTGCTGCTGGCTGGTTGCGCGGCTTCGCAGAGGGCCGAGAAGGCCGGAGGGCGGCTGCATCAGGTGGGGCTGGTCTGGCTGAAGCACGCCGGCAGCGCGGAGGACCAGCGGAAGGTGATCGAGGCTGTGCATGCGTTTGGGAAAAACATCCCGGAGGTGAAGCATGCCTCAGTGGGCCGCACAGACGGAGTGGGCGGTGCTTTCTCTGACACGAGCTATGACGTGTGTTTCATCCTGAGCTTTGAGGATGAAGCCGCGCGCCTGCGCTACAATGAGAACCCGGTGCACCTGAAGGCGGCGCAGGAGGTGTTTCTGCCGCTGTCGCGCAAGCTGCTGTTCTATCGCTTTGCGGGGGAGTAGGCATTGATGGGAGGGCGGCGGGAGGACTGAGGGATAGCCCGATGCGTGGTTCGGGACTGAACCGGACACACGTTTGGGCGGGAGGTGCGATGACCTCTGCGTATGAAACCCTCATCCGATCCTCTTGTCCTGAAGTCCCCTCCCTACGTCGGCGACACCCATCCGAAGGCCCCCCAATGGCGCGCGGTGACTGTGCGCCTGATGGAGAACGCCGACATCGAAGGGAAAGTGGTGTACAAGGGCCCGCAAAACCTGCAGGTGACGGAGGCCTTTGTGCTGAAGTCTGCAGCGTGAGAGCGGTCCGGGATCCGGGTTTCTAAGCACCGGCCTGAGCGGTGCCGGACTCATGGGAGCTGCGCTGTGCAGCCGATGCGGTCCGAACTCCGGCCTCTGCGGCGTTCCTGCGGGTGCGATGCGAAGATGGTACTGTATCTTCGCCGAACATTCAGGGACGCCGCAGAGTGGGAAAGGGGGGGCAGGGCTTGTGGCAGGGTGTTTGCTGCGGAGAGTGGTGCTGATGACTGACCCCAACGTTTTATTCACCACGCTCGTTAAACCGGCGCTGCCGATTTTCCTGCTGGTGGGCGGGCTTTATGGGGTGCGGTTTGTTTACCGGCGGTTCAAGTCGTCCTTCAAAGGGTCGCTGGGGGAGACGCTGGTGACGCAGGGGACGTTTCGGCTGCTGGATGCGGCGCTGTACCGGGGCTTAAGCGATCTGTATGTGCCGCGCCCGGACGGGGATGGGCTGACGCAGGTGGACCACGTGGTGGTGTCGCCGTTTGGGATCTTTGTGATCGAGACGAAGAACTACACGGGCTGGATCTACGGCGCTGAACATCAGGCGAAGTGGACGCAGACGTTTGGCTCCGGGGGAAAGTTTTTCTTTCAGAATCCGATCTGGCAGAACAAGCTGCATGTGCGAGCGCTGGCGCAGTTTCTGAAGCTGCCGGAGTCGAAGTTCCGATCGGTGATCTTTTTCATGGGCGGCAGCGCCTTCAAGACGGAACTGCCGGAGTATGTGATCGACACGAGTTTGACGGGCTACATCACCGGCATTGAGGATGTGCTGCTGCAGCCGGAGGAGGTGGCGGCGGCGAATGCGGCGCTGGATGCGCTGGTGGCGCGGACGGACAAGCGCGTGGCGAAGCGGGAGCTATTGGCGGGGATTAAGAGGCGGGTGGGGAAGTGAGGGGGGAGGAGAAATGCGCGAGTTGAAAAGCTTAGCTGGTACGTCACTTTGAAGCGTCGAGCTTTCTTATGGATTATCTGCCGTTTTTGCCCTTTTTCGTGATGATGGTGTTTGTGTGCGTCATCCACCATCGTGGTCTCCGGCGGGTGGAAGCTGCCTATGCTAAGCATGGTCTGCCTGTGCCTCCGCCTGGCATGCCTTACGGCGCATGGACTGCGTTTCATCCGCAACCCAGAGATCCGCCGGACTTGGTCGAGGAGAAGCGGCTGATCTTGAAGGAGGCGAATGGGAAGATATTGCCTGCCATGATCATTGGCATGACGCTTGTTTTTGCTACTGTGATGGGACTGAGTTTGTTTAGGTGATGGGGCGGTGTGGATGGCACTCGGCTAAGCTGGGATGTCGCTTGTTTGCTGGGACCGCTACACGGCTGGGAGCGCTGATTTTTTTAGCGGCTCTAGGCGAAGGTCCCTGACGCTTCGGGTGCGGAATGAAGCGGGTTGGAGCTTTGTGCTTCAGGGGGCTGCGCCAGAGCTGTTTTTCAAAAACGGCGCTCCCAGTGCGGTTGCCGCGTGGCTTTGGTGACACCAACTGCCCAAAACCACGCGGCCTGTCCTGCGCGGGGCGCCCGGCATGCCTGGTCTTCTTTCTCTTTTCGTTTCTAGCGGGCGGAGGGCTCGCGTCCGGCGGAGGTCTTGCTGGGGTTGGAGACCTCCTTGCCGGCGAGCGCTCCTTTGGGTGCGGTGGGTGTGCCCATTTCCCGGTTTGTTCTGGCATCGTCCCTGGACATTTTAGCGATGAGGGCTTCGAGGTAGTAGCTGCGGCTTGATCTCATGTTCGTAACGGGGGTTTGAATGTGAGCTGACTCAAGGAACAAGCGTATGATGCCTCAGCCGCGCAGATCTGGTATCGGCTCTCGGGCCGTTTCTGAATAGGCGCTGCTCCTGCCCCGCAGCACGGCGCTTGGAGATGGAGGAGACTTTTGTGCCCGGCATGGGGCGCATGGGCGGTCACGTTGAACCTTGGCAGAGAGTCGAAGCCATGTTTGAGTGCCTCATGCCAGAGCTCCACCTGTCCCTCCTGCTCGCCATGTCCCGAACGGGGGGTATCTTGGTGCTGCTTCTCATCACCTCGGTTTTATTGTACCTGGCTATCCACGGCATTCGCACCGTCAGAGTCGGCACCCGCAGATCTGGCTACACCGAGGAAGAAAGCGTTGTGAGGTTCTGGATCACCATTTGCGCCTATTTCATCCTCGCCGTCATGATGTTTCTCGGGCTCGTGGTGGCGGTGTTTGCGCCGTGAGGGTGGGAGTATTGCTGACATGCGGGCTCACCTGCCGCCTATAACAATTCAGCCACAATTTTCTCATACAGGGGATCTCTGAGCCAGTTCTGAAAATGGTTGAGCACCTTCGAAGACAAATGAGGCAAGCATCTTAGCTCCAACATGCATTGTGCGGTGAAGGCATGGTGAGTCGTACTCGTTAAAAATTCAATGGCCTCGATCTGCGCCTTTTCATTCAAGCGGGCAAACTGATCAACAATCGTTGGTAAGATACCTGCCAGAGCCGTCTGGCACGCATGATCCAAAAAAAGTTCGATGCCTTGAGCGTCAGGAATGAAATGGAGAAATGGTTCGTGGCGGACTTTGTAACGGACGCGAGTCGAATTGGATGGTGACAACGAATTGGCGAGGCTGGTGAAGAGGTTCAGTGGCGACTCTGCCTGATCCAAGCGGCAAAGCATTCCTTGGTGAACGAATGGAATGAGGTAAAAAGCCGCTTCAGAGAGTGAGCACTGAACGGCGCAGTAATTTTCCAAGATTTGTGCTGCCGTGTATCTTTGATCTGCATCAGCTTGAAACATGTTCGTGAACATGGTGCGGAGTTTTTCAAAGCTGCAAGACTTGTATGACCAAGTCAGAGAGTCCCATGGAACCGCGCTCATGGCTTGTGAGATGGTTTCAATGGTCATAATCCTGATTGTTTGAGAAACGCGGGGTTTGTCAGTCGCGGCAGGCTTTCACAACATAGTCGAGCAAAGCCCCGCTGAGAGGCTGAACACGTAGATCGATGGGGGCCAGGAGGCCGTCGTTCATCAGGATGATATTTCCTCGGTGTGTGTCGGAGATGACGACCTTCCGCACTGGGTCGAAGTAGGCCACTTCGTCGTTGGCGAAGAAGCGCTTCCAGCCGCTCTGGGTAAAGAAGTCATTGATTTGATTGAGAGATGCAGGAACTCCCTCAATGGCTTTTTGCTGGATCACCATCCGTAGTACTCCGTGGTCCTCAATCACTCCAAGGAATTCCACGCTGTCGCCAAAGAGTTCATTGTGCAGGTGCCAGCGTTCCAAGTAGGCAATGGGTGAGGCACGATCTTCTTCATCCATCCGATGCATGACGAGCATGCCGAAGAAGTCCGGCCAAGTGATCTTGAGGTAGGTATTGCTGTCCTCCTGAAACCACACTTCGTGCTCGTTGCCCTCATCATCGGGCGGGCGACTTAGTACTTCGAGGGGTCGCGTGAGGTAGAGTCCTCTTTCACGCGCGTACTCTCGGAAGAGACGAATTTCTTCGAGGTAATGGGTTGGGCTGCCTTGAAGACGTGCAACTGTTTCACAGCGGCGGCGTAGCTCTTCAACGTGTGCTTGGAGCGGGATTCCCGCAGTTGATCGGCTAAGCTCATGGGGAGACATTGGTTGAGGGGGGGCGAAAATCAAGTAGCAGTTCGGAGGGCGTTTGCCACTGGTTCGTGGCTGGGTGGGGTGATGTGGGAGTTGTGAGCCGGACGCGCTGAAGCCGGTCCTTCAGAACGGCGCTGGGTTGAGCGGAGGCTGAGGCTGTGGACGGCGCGGTGAGCATGGAAAACGGAATCCGGAATTTCCGACGCGAATGGCGATGAATGACC
>JAPLUN010000412.1 GCA_026397715.1 Verrucomicrobiota bacterium | reverse complement strand
GATGAAATGGCGCAGCATGGCCTCAGTCACACGAAAGTCCGCGATCACGCCGTCCTTCAACGGACGGATGGCCGTGATGCCGCCCGGAGTTCGTCCGAGCATGCGTTTGGCATCGTCACCCACAGCGACGACTTCGTTGGTGCCGGTTTTAACCGCAACCACTGAAGGTTCTCTGAGGACGATGCCGTGATCTTTTACATAGACGAGGGTGTTTGCCGTGCCGAGATCGATGCCGATGTCTTGGGCGACGAAGCCGAAAAGTTTGCCGAACATTGAGAATAAATGGGAAAAGTGTTGATGCGTGCAGGCGTCAGAATCCAGATGCGCGACGGAGAATTCCAACTGTTTTGAGAATCACGAAAAGCCACGCGCGCAAGGCAATCTAACCCACTTTAAAGCTAAAACCGCCTGAAAATGCGTCAAGGGATGTTTATAAGAAGCTTGGGATTGGCAAATTCGGGCCATTTCCGGCCAAAAGCCACGCTTTTCAGCCCCGGATTCGGCTGAATTTGGCCTGTTCGACTCCAAAAACCCGTCCCGCCAGGTGGTCGGCGTCCGCCCAATCTAAATTCGTCGTCGTGATGATCTTCTGCGTTCCCGGTGGCAGGCAGGACAGCAGGGCCCGGCGGCGGTGGGCATCCAGTTCGCCGAAAACGTCATCCATAAGCATCAGGGGGGGCGAACCGCAGGCGTGCTCCAGCACCTGCGCCTGGGCGAGCTTCATGGCCAGCGCAAACGACCGCTGCTGGCCTTCCGAGGCAAAGGTGGTCGCGTCCAGATCATTCAAGCGCATCCCAACGTCATCACGGTGCGGCCCGAATGCGGTCGAACGCGTGCGAACTTCTTCATCCCGCATCGTAAGCAGTGCCTCAAACAAGCCCAGCGCGGCATCACTCGTGCGCTCATAGGTGATGCACACATTCTCCACACCATCACTCAGCTTTGCATGTGCCAGTGACACCTCCGGGCCCAGGGCCGCGCACAGTTCTGCGCGCCGTTGCCAGAGTGTTTGGGCAAAGCCGTCCATGACGCGTGCAAAGGCATCCGCCTGCTTCCACGCGATGCTGGCATCCCGTTTCAAAACATGATTGCGCCCACGCAGGGCACGCTCATAACCACGCAGCGCATGCAGATAGTCAGGAAACATCTGGCTCGCAGCGAAGTCGAGAAACCTGCGCCGATGCTCCGCACCACCACGCAGCAAATTCATGTCGCGATGATCCATCCACACCACCACACCCGAGGCGGCAAGAAAATCCGCAGATCTGCTGCAGGTGGCACCATCGACCGCCAGCCGCCGCGTCGTGGCTGACTGCGCATAGCGCAGCCGTTTGCCGCGCCAGGGTGCTTCCACCAGACACGTGGCGGCACCAAAGCGCACCATCTCGGCACGATTTGATGTTCTGGGCGACTGCAAGCGCAGCAGGACGCACGCGGCTTCAATGAGGGATGTTTTTCCCTGGGCATTCCTGCCCACCAGCAGCGTCACATCGGGATGCAATTCCAGCCTCGCCTCGGCGAAGCAGCGGAAATCACGCACAAACAGGTCGGAGAGCATGCAATCAAGAGGTTACGTCACCCGCCGCATTTCCGGTTGCGTACCTGAGTGGCATGAAGATGAATCCCGCCCCTCTATGGAACCGATCCAAACAGTCAAAGGCTTTCGTGACTTCTTCCCTGAAGAATGCGCCGTGCGTAATTACATTTTCGACACCTGGCGCTCTGTCGCACGCCGGTATGGCTTCATGGAGTATGAGGGACCGGTGCTTGAGAACACTGATCTGTTTCGCAAGAAGAGCGGTGACGAGATCACCAGCCAGCTTTTTTGTTTCACCACCCAGGGGAAGGATGATGTCTCCCTGCGCCCGGAGGTGACCCCTTCCCTGGCACGCATGGCCACCGCACGTCAGCGTGACTTCAAGAAGCCCATCAAGTGGTTTCAAATCGGCTCCTGCTTCCGCTATGAGGCGCCGCAGGCAGGACGCACGCGCGAGTTTGTACAGTTCAATGCCGACATCCTTGGCGATGCCTCGCCTGCAACGGATGCAGAACTGATCGCGATGGCCATTGACGTGATGCGCGAGTTTGGCGTGAGCTCGGAGGACTTCGAGATCCGCCTGAGCAACCGCGAAATCTGGAACGGTTTCCTGGCCCAGTTCAACATCACCACCGAACACACTGCCACTTTCCTGCAGATCATCGACAAGATCGAGCGGGCCCGGTCCGAAGAGACGGAGAAGAAGCTCAATGGCATCGGCCTCACGCTTGCGGATGTGCGCGCTTTCATGGCCTCCGCAGATGAAAATCACCCGGCCTTCGCGGCATTGCGCGAAAACCTCAGCGCACGCGGCATCTGGCAGCACGTCCGCATTGATGCGACCATCGTGCGTGGCCTGGCTTATTACACGGGCACGGTGTTTGAAGTGTTCGACCGCAAACACGGTCTCCGTGCCGTGGCCGGCGGCGGACGCTATGACAAGCTCTGCTCTCTGATGAGCGATGGCAAGGTGGACATGCCTGCCGCAGGTTTTGCGATGGGCGACGTGGTGCTCAAACTGCTTCTCGAGAAAACGGCCGGAGCGCAGATAAAGCTGACCAGCGCCCTGCTGGCTGCAAGCAGCATCGATGCCTACGTTGTGGTGGTGGATGAGGCTCAGCGCCCGCACGCGCTCGCCGCAGTGCAGGCTCTGCGTGCCGCAGGCATCCGCATCGACTACAGTTTTGGCGCGCAAAAAGTCGGCAAACAGTTTCAGGCCGCCGAGGATCGCAAGGCCCGCTTTGCCATCGTCTTTGGTGCTGAATACCCCGAGGTTGTGATCAAGAACCTGCTGGCCCGTTCGCAGAGCGCGGTGCCTGTGGCGGGTCTGGTCGAAGAAGTGCAGAAGTTGCTCGCCGAACCCGCGATTGGCCCGTTGATCGCCTGATCGAAGGCAAGCAAGTGACCTTCGTGAGCGTTGGTTTGAGCCAATCTCATGAAGTCCCTCCTGTTATTTCTCGGCCTCGCTGCCATCACCGCGCAGGCACAACCGGCCTTCCGCGCAGGCGTCTCCGCCATCGACATCACGCCCACGACGTTCCCAAGGATCATCGCGGGCGGCTTCATCGAGGCGCAGTCTTCCACGATCACCGACAAGCTTTATACGCGCAGCCTGGTGCTGGATGACGGGAAGACAGAGATCGCGATCGTCATCGTGGACACGTGCATGATGACTCGCACGCTGATTGATGAGGCCAAGGCGCTGGCGAGCCAGCAGACGGGTATTCCAACCGATCGCATGCTGGTTTCAGCCACGCATACGCATTCAGCCCCTGCGGCCATGGGTTGCCTCGGCACGCGTCTCGATGTGGACTACGCCAAGTTCCTCGTGCCCAAGCTCGCCGAAGGCATCGTGGCAGCCCACAAACGTTTGCAACCTGCCAAGATCGGCTGGGGCGTGGTGGATGACTGGGAGCACACACACACGCGGCGCTGGATCCGCAAGCCGGACAAAGTGATCACCGATCCCTTCGGCGATCCCACTGCACGTGCCAACATGCATCCTGGGCATGAGAGCCCGGATGTCACCGGTCCTTCCGGGCCATCAGATCCTGCTTTGTCGGTGATCTCGGTGCAAACAACGAGCGGCAAGCCAATGGCGTTCTTTGCCAACTACTCGATGCATTACTTCGGAGCCAAGGCGATCTCGTCGGACTACTATGGCGCCTTTGCACAGCACATCGCGAAGCTGATGAAACAGAGCAGCAGCGAAGGACCGGAGTTTGTAGCAGCGATGACTCAAGGCACCAGCGGCGACCAGCAATGGATGGACTACAGTAAGCCCCGCCCGCAGATCACGATGGATGCGTATGCCGAAGAAGTGGCAAAGAAAGCCATGGAGGCTTACGCGAAGATTCAGCATCAGAAACTGGCCCCCATCGCGATGGTGGAAAAACTGCTCACGCTGAACTACCGCGTGCCGAACGAAAAGCGCCTCGCTTGGGCGCGGCCCATCGCAGCGAAGATCGTGAACGATGTGCCGAAGGACAAGCAGGAGGTGTATGCACGCGAGGCAATCATTCTGCACGAGCGGCAGAAGACGGAGATCAAGCTGCAGGCCATCCGCATCGGCGATCTGGCCATCGCCACCCTGCCGAACGAGGTGTATGCCATCACCGGCCTCAAGCTGAAGGCGCAGAGTCCACTACCGACTACGATCAACATCGAGCTAGCCAACGGTGGTGAAGGCTACATCCCGCCGCCTGAGCAGCATGCGCTGGGAGGTTACACCACATGGCCTGCGCGCACGGCGGGACTCGAAGTTCAGGCGGAGCCGAAGATGGTGGAGACATTGCTCGATGCTCTGGAGGAGATCACGGGCAAAAACCGTCAGATCATCACCCACACGCTGGGCGCTTATCCGCAGGCAGTCTTTGCGTCCAATCCCACGTCGTACTGGCGCATGGATGAAATCGCAGGCGACTCTCTCTATCCTGTCAATGACTGGCGTGGCGAG
>JAPLUN010000629.1 GCA_026397715.1 Verrucomicrobiota bacterium | reverse complement strand
CACTGTGCCGTTGACGACGGCCATGAGGGTCCAGTCGCCACGATCATCGGCGGCGACGGTGGCGGTGAGATGGGTCTTGCCGGGTTCGACCTTGAATTTGCGCTCGAAACTGGCGGGCGTTTTTTTGTCAGGGAAGGGGTGCACGAGGAGGACGTTTTTCTGACCGTAGTACTCACCGAGTTTGACGGGGGTGCGTTCGAAGTCGGGGGCGCTGACTTTCCACTCGGGATTCCAGAGGCTGACGCTTTCCCAGTCGATGGCGCGTGAGCTGGGGCCTTTGGGTTTGGTGGAGGTGGTGTCTTCGACGCCTTTGATGAGGAGGTCCTTTTTCTCCTTGGTCAGCGGGCCTTCTTCCGGTGGGGCGAGGATGTACCAGATCAGATCGCGGAAGGCGGTGTCGGGGAAATTTCCAAAGCCCATGGGCATGAGGCTCTGCTTGGTGTTGGTGAGGGTGGCGACTTGATCGCGGGGGACGATCTGCGCGGCGCCGCCGGCCCCGAGGAGTTTCACGTGGCTGGGGGTGTCTTCGACGACGCGTCCGGCGAGGGTGCGGCCGTCCTTGGTGCTGACGGTGAAGTTTTCGTAGCCGTTGCCGATGATCTGGTTGGGATCGATGACGTTGGCGAGGATGGCATCGAGATTGCTGCGGCCGCTTCCGATGAGGTCTGGGCCCACCTTTTGGCCACCGCCGTGGAACTCGTGGCAGACCATGCAGGTGGAGGTGAAGATGAGTTTGCCGTTGGCGAGATCGGGCTCGCCGGTGAGGCAGGCTTGTTTCTTTTTTGCGATGAGGGACTTCACGTCGTCGGAAGAATCTTTCCATGCACCGAGGACTTTGAAGGCGAGATCGCGGATGGCTTTGTCTTTGCTGGTGGCTAGGGCGCGGCGGACGGGAACGGGGAAGCCGGTGGGGCTGACTTTGCCTTCGGCGATGGCATTGAGCAGGGCATGCATCCACGGGGTGCGGCTACAGAGTGCCTCGACGGCGGCATTGTAGAGCAAGCCTCTGGCTTGCGGGTCAGAATGCAAGCCGGAGGCTTGCGCTACGTTCAGAAGCGGGGCGATGAAGTCATCGCTGCCAAAGTCTGCGGCGGCGCGGATGGCGGCGACACCAAGCGCCGGGGAGCTTTGCGGGGTCAGCATGAGCAGCAGCGCTTTCTTGACGGTTTCCGACTTCACTTTGCAGATCGACTGCAGCAAGGCGACGCGCTCTTTTTCGGGCTTTTTGACGTCGCGCAAAGAGGTGATGGTTTCCTGCAAAGCAGCCTCATCGCCCCAGAGGACGGCGAGGGTCTGGCCGTGCTTGCGGATGTCTGCATTCGTATGCGCGCGCCATTTAGCGAGGCTGGCGGAGACGTCTTTGGTGGGCTTGATCACGCCGCTTTCCTGGCCTTTGACGAGGCCGTCGAGGGCGTGGGCGAGGAGGATCTCGTGGGTGGAGATCTTGTCGCAGAACTCGACGGCGAGGTTGAGGTTCTCGGCCTTGCGGGTATCGCAGAGGCGGCGCATGGCTTTGTAAACAAGAGTGTGGCTTAGGGGCTGGCACTCTGCGGCGACGCTCAACTGTCCGCCCGTAATTGTCTCCACAGGATCAAAATCGAGTCCGCGTTCGATGCACATCCAGATCTCAAACTGTAGCAGCGGATCGTAGTCTTTGGCGCTGGTCTTCATGAGATCGTTCATCATGTAAAAGGTGCGGACGAGAGGGCGGAAACATTTGCCTTCATGCGGCAACGGGCGGTTTGCGGTCAGTGCTTTGGAAGAGGCCATGCGCATGCCGACTGCGGTGGCGTGGCGGACGGTGATGTCTTTGTCGGACTCAAGTTTTTCGATGCGCTCCACTTCGGGCCACATGAGCGCGGCTGCTTGTGACTCTGCTTCGGAGGTTTTGAACATGTCGTCGTCGGCCACGTCGGCGAGGTGCTGGTCGGTAACGCGGAAGCGCTCGCCACTGATGCGAGCGGTCCATGCGCGGACTGCTGCGTCAGCATGGAGAGCGCTTTGATCGAGGAGTTTGCCGTCAAGCAGGTTTGCCTGGTGCAGTGTCCAGAGTGAGTCCAAGTAGTGAGCCGCCGTTGTGGCGGATTGCGTGAGCTTTTCGAGAAGTGGCTGTGCGTTTTCGGCCTTGTGTTCCGCCAGCATACGCCTCGCCATGCGGCGCATCCAGTTGTTGGGATGGTCCAAGGTTTTGACGAGATCGGGGGTGGCGAGTTTTTTGAGGTCGAGGTCGGTACGGTCGCGGGTGGTTTTGGATTTGTCGTCTTGGGTGGTGACGACGCGCCAGATGCGGCCGCGTTCGCGGTCGACGCCTTCGGGGTTGGCTTTGGAGTTTTGGTAGCAGGGGTATTTGTCGCACCAGTCCATGATCCAGAGGAAGCCGTCGGGGCCGGTCTGGGTGCTGACGGGGCGAAACCAGCCGTTGTTGGCGCGGAGGAAGTCGCGGCGGGGCTCGCATTTGAAGGTGGCGCCGACGGGGGTGAGGACTTCTTCGTGGATGGCGTTGTCGTGGATGTTGCCGATGAAGGCGTGGCCGTGGGTGTCGGCGGGATAGCGGCCGCCTTGATAAATCTGGATGCCGGCGTAGGCGGCGCGGAAGTGTTTGTGTTTTACGATGCTGGGGAGGAGCTCGTAGGCGTAGGGGTTTTCGGGTGCGCCTCCCTGACGTGTGTAGATGCCGCCGGGGGCCATGTGGAAGAAGTGGTCGATGACGCAGGCGCTGACGAAGAAGTTGCCGGCTGCGTCGTAGTCGCAGCCCCAGGGATTGCTGGTTCCGTCGGCGAAGACTTCGAATTCCCAGCTTGGGGCGGAAGGTGCTGCGGAGTTTTCTTTGCGGGCAGGAGTGCCCGCATCACTTATGATGGGCCGGGCGCGGCCGATGCCGGCGTCGAATTTGAAGCCTTCTTTTTCGGGCTGGCCCGAGCGGCGGACTTTGCTGTTGGTGAAGACGCCGTGGGTCATGTAGAGCCAGCCGTCGGGGCCCCAGGTGAAGCTGTTGACGAGTTCGTGGGTGTCCTCGCGGCCGAAGCCGGTGAGGATGACGCGCCAGGCGTCGGGTTTGTCGTCGCCATCGTCATCGCGGAAGTGGAGGAGATGGGGCTGCTGGCCGACGTAGATGCCGTTGTCTCCGCAGATGATGGCGCTGGCGAGGTTCAGGCCTTCGACGAAGACGGTGCGTTTGTCGGCTTCGCCGTCGTTGTCGGTGTCTTCGAGGATGATGACGCGGTCGCGGGGGATTTTTTCGCCCAGCTTGGGCATGGAGTGATATTTGTCGTCCTTGGCTTCGCCGCCGAAGGGGCGCTGGTTTTCGGGAAGGGGCGTGCCTTCGGGGTATTCGTAGGCCTCCACGATCCAGAGGCGGCCGCGATGGTCCCAGGTCATGGCGACGGGATTCTGCACCATGGGTTCATGGGCGAAGCAGCGAACCTCGTAGCCCTCGGGCACGGACATTTTGGCGCGGGCGTCATCGGGCGGGGGGCAGACGGAGGTCGCAGCGGCACGTTCGCCTTCGAGCTCTTTGCCTGCGGCAAGGAGGTTGAGAATGAGAAGGCAGAGAGAGAGGGAAAGCAGCGGTCGCATGGTGGGGATTGGTTCTACCAGCAAGAACCTCCCGGCGGCAAGAAGGATGTCGGACGTGATTTGAGTGGAATCGGACGGGGGAATGATTTTGTAGGTGGGGCGACAGGATATTCGTTTTAGCCGCAGAGGAGCGGAGAGGCAGAGTGTTTAACCACGGAATACACTGAGTACACGGAAACCAGAATGCAGGTGCCATGACGAGGGCTGCGGGAAACTGCGAGGACGATTTGACCGGGTGAAATACAGCCTGTTAATGCAGGTGAATCTTGTTATTCCTATTTACCGATGGCCTCTGAAAACACCCCTACTCGCAAAACTCCTGAACAACTCCGCTCCTGGCGCTGGTATGGCCGTGATGAACTGCGCTCGTTTGGGCATCGCTCGCGGGCAAAGCAGGCGGGGTGGGGGAGTGAGGACATTGTGGGCAAACCGGTGATCGGGATTCTGAACACGTGGAGTGATCTGAACTCCTGCCACATGCACCTGCGACTGACGGCGGACGCGGTGAAGCGTGGCATTCTGCAGGCGGGCGGGCATCCGATGGAGATTCCGGTGATGTCGGCGGGCGAGATGCTGACGAAGCCGACGGCGATGTTTCATCGCAATTTCCTGGCGATGGAGACGGAGGAAATGCTGCGGGCGAATCCGATTGATGGAGCGGTGCTGCTGGGTGGCTGTGACAAATCCACGCCGGGGCTGCTCATGGGGGCGTTTAGCATGGACATTCCGGTGATTTACATGCCCTGCGGGCCGATGATCAAAGGCAACTGGCGTGGCGATACGCTGGGCAGCGGCAGCGATGTTTGGAAGTACTGGGATGAAAAGCGTGCAGGCAACCTGAGCTGGGAGCAGTGGTGCGAGATTGAGGATGGCATCGCGCGTAGTCCTGGGCATTGCATGACGATGGGGACGGCGAGCACTCTGACTGCGCTGGCTGAGACCCTGGGCCTTTGCATTCCCGGTGCGTCTTCGATTCCTGCGGTGGACAGCGCGCATACGCGGATCGCGGCGGCGGCTGGAAGGCAGATCGTGGAGAACGTGTGGCTGGACCGCAAGCCATCCGGCATTGTGAGCGAGCGTTCGTTTGAGAATGCCATCGCGGTGGACATGGCGCTGGGTGGCAGCACGAATGCGATTGTGCATCTGGTGGCGATGGCGGGGCGGCTGGGCATCAAGCTGCCGCTGGAAAAATTTGACGAGATCAGCCGCAAAATCCCGCTGCTGGCGAACATGCGGCCTGCGGGCAAGTATTTGATGGAGGAGTTCTTCCTGGCGGGTGGTCTGCGTGCGTTGCTCAATGGCATGCGTGAGCTGCTGCACACGGATGTGCCGACGATCACGGGCAAGACGCTGGGTGAAGACATCGAGGACGCGATCATTCACAATGAGGATGTCATTCGCACTCCGGCGAATGCGCTGCAGCCGGATGGCGGCACGGCGATTTTGCGCGGTAATCTGTGTCCCGATGGTGCTGTGATCAAGCATGCTGCTGCCACGAAGGAACTGTGCACGCACACGGGGCCTGCGCTGGTGTTTGACAGCTATGCCGATCTCAAAAAGAACATCGACGACATGGATCTGGATGTGACGAAGGACACGGTCTTGATTCTGCGCAATGCGGGGCCGGTGGGCGCGCCGGGAATGCCGGAGTGGGGGCAACTGCCGATTCCGAAGAAGCTGATCATGCAGGGCATTCGTGACATGGTACGCCTGAGCGACAGCCGCATGAGTGGTACGAGCTACGGGGCGTGTGTGCTGCACATCGCGCCGGAAAGCGCTGTGGGTGGACCGCTGGCGCTGGTGAAGACGGGAGATTTGATCGAGCTGGATGTGCCGAATCGGAAACTGCACCTGCATGTCAGTGACGCGGAGCTGGAGCAGCGTCGTGCGGCGTGGAAGCCTGCGCCTGCGCGATACCACCGTGGCTATGCGAAGCTTTATGTGGAGCATGTGACGCAGGCGGATCAGGGTGCGGACTTTGACTTCCTACAGCATGGCCCTGCGGTGCCGGAGCCGGACATCTTTTAGGAGGGTGCTCAGGGCGCTTTCGGGATGCCATCAAACGCGATGTGTCTACTTCGAGGTCTCAGATGTGTTCGCACGCGGATGGTCGGGCGGGCTGTTGCCACACCCAACCTAAGGGTGGGGCGGCTTGCTCTGAAACCGCTGCACAAGCAGAGAGGTGATGATCGGTGGGGGGCATTTCTTGAAATGCGTGTGAAGCGGCCTTGTGTTGAGGCATAAAAAAACCTCCCGGCTTGCGCCGGGAGGTTAACCTTGAAGGGTTGAATCGTTCAGAGAACGATCGGAATTAGAAGCGGACGCTGAGGGTCACGCCGTAATACACGATGCTGTGGAACGGGGTGGCTGGGCCACCGACGGGCGGGAAGGTGCCAGGCCAGTTCGTGGAGGAGCGAGCCAGATTCTTCATCGGGCCCATTGGCAGGTTGGCAGCCACGTAAGGGATGAGGGTCGCACGGCTGTTGAGCTTGATTGGGAAATCAATGCCCACGTTGAGTGCGGTCCAGCCACTGATGCCACCTTGAGCTGCA
>JAPLUN010000691.1 GCA_026397715.1 Verrucomicrobiota bacterium | reverse complement strand
CGTTTCACCGTCTCGCAGCGCACGCCGGAAGCCCAGGCCAGAGAAGTGGTGATACCCGCGCCTCAGGCAGGCACCCATTGCCTGTGCAACCTGCGCGGAGGCTTCTTCATCGAGCCGTCCTCAGCCCTTCAAGCGCGCCTCCAGACCCGCCCTGACGCCTTGAGCGCCGAAGACGCACTCTGGCTGCGCGAGCACCGTGCCGATCTCATGGTGCAGGCGGACGCAGACGGCAGCGTGGCCTTGCGCATCTTTGGCGGCTCCGCCGTGCCCGTGTCCAGTGGCCTGCCTGCGGACTCCGACTGGCTCAATCTCGACGACCGGGAACTCGCCAAAGCCCTGGTCAAAGCCTACGCCTCCATCCCTGCGGAGGGCGGCTCCACCCTCGTGCGCGAGCACTCTCCCACCATCCTGGCCTTCGCCACCCGCGGGGACCTAGGCCTCATGGAAATCCTCGGCCCCTCCAAGCCCGGAGCCAGAGACGCCCGCATCCGCTACGTGCGCCTGTCGTTCAATCCCTTTCGCTGAGCTTGCTCACTTGTCCCACCCACGGATCTTCACGTGCACCTGCGCCACACGGCCCATGTAGTGGTCCATGGAAAAATCCTTCGCCGCTTTGAGCATGTGCGCCTTGGCCTTCACATCATCGCCCGTCGCTTCAAAGAAGAGACCCAGATACAAATGCGCGTAGCAGCGGTGATTGCGCAGGCGTTCATCGTCCCCCTCTTCGGCCGCTTTGAGCACGGCCTCCTCGCTGCCCTTGCCCGCGAAAAGTTCATGCACCTGCTTCATCGGGATGCGGCTGTCGCCCTCGATGGGAATGAAAACCTTTCTCGCGGCCTCCACGCCTTCGCCTTTGGCGATGCAAAGAAAATGCCACGCAGCATTTTCCACATCATTGCCATTCACCGTTTGATGCACCTCAAACTGCTCGCGCCCTCCTTTGAAATCACCCGCATAATAAAGCGAAAGCCCGCGCTGCCAAAGCTGTGGCTTGGACTCCGGCACCAGAGCAATGAGCTTGTCAAAAGCCGCCACCGATTCCTTCGGCTTCGCCGCAAAGAACTGATCCACGCCCTCCTGAAAGAGCGCATTGGCTGAAGGCTTCGCCTCCTGCGCGGTGACATGGGAAAGCAGACCGAGCAGGAGCAGCAGTGGGAGAAGTTGTTTCATGGCAGCTTCAAACGTGCATGGCGGCAGCCTTTGCGCAAATCATCGCAACCACGCTAGCGGCAGCGGCACGATCAGCGCCAGGTCCGCCAGCACGCGGTAAGCGTCCGCCGAAAACCGCCGCCGCAGCCCCTGCACCACGGCGTGCAGCACCACCGCACCCAGCGCGGCGCGGGCAGGGCCCAGCAACGTGTGCTCAAGCCTGCCGAGCTCAATGCCCCACAGCACCGCCAGCGTAAAAAACAGCGTGCCCAGCACCAGCCGCGTGTGCTTGCGATCATCCTTCAAACCGGCCTCGCGGCAGGTGATGCCGTGCAGATTGCACGCAAACAGCAGCGTCAGCAGCACACACTCCAGCACCGGCTCCGCAATCGTTTCCGGCATGGCAAAAAACCGCGTGCTCGTGCTGCAGCCCATGGCAAACAACAGCGCCGCGGTCATCTCCTTCGGCAGCACATTCCCCATGCGGATGTCCAGCTGCCGCAGAAACGACAGCGCCATCACCCCCAGCACAAACAGACTCAGCGCAAACTTCGACCCGCTCGCGATCGGCATATGTGAAATCAGCATGATGCCCCCCAGCCCCGCGCACGACACAAACACATCCCGCGACAAACGGCTGCCCTGCGCGGACAACGAGGCCAGATACAGCGCCACCAGCAGCGCCAGACTCACCGCCTGCCACAGCACGCCTTCAGGAATCACATACAGCGCCATCCACCCCAGCAGCAGCAGCGCCGGCGGCAGCACACCCAGCAGCAGCACGCGGCGGTGACGGTGGTAAAACGCATGTCGCACATCCAGCTCCGCCACATTCTTCACCGCCAGCGTGTCCAGCGTGCGGTCCAGCAGATACACCACCCAGCAGGCCAGCCCGAGTCCCACATTCAGCAGCGGCGTCAGCCGGATGCCATGCGCATGCGCCAGCGCCGCCTGCCACAGCACCGCCACCACCGGCGCCTCCAGGCTCATCACATGCGGCCACAGCCACCACGGCTTGTGCCGGACGTGTGCAGATTCACTGGCTGGAGTCGGATCAGTCAAGACCCGCTCTGTAGTGCCGGGAGCACGAAGTGAAAAGAGAAACGTGCAAAGCGCTCTGCCGCCTCTGGAAAGTACGATAGGCACTCCTGCCTGTCGATCAGCGCCCCCGCCACCTCCCCAAGCCCCCACGTTACCCATCGCGGCGTGTGCGGTCTGGACTCCACCTCACTCCACCTCACAAACTCCGTTTACATCTGCACCCACACCACGCTGCGATAAGTGGAAACCTGTGCTGCAAGGTTGCGGTGCGGAGACCACGCGACACTTTGCAACACCCCCCTCATGATTGGTGACGACTATTTCGAACTGCGTTCACGCATTGGCACAGACCTGCTGGCTCTGGCCGCAGCCCTGCGTGAATCCGGCGGCGACAGCGAATCCGCCGCCATCCTGGACAATCTCATCGCCAGCCTCAAGGAGCCCTTCGTCTTCGTCGTCGTCGGCGAGGTCAACGTCGGCAAATCCACCTTCCTCAACGCCCTCTTCGGCCAGGATTTCTCCAGCACCGGCGTCGTCCCCACCACCGGCAAGATCCTCTTCTTCCGCCATGGCGAGGAGCACAGCGTCGTCCCCGTCACCCCCACGCTGGATGAAGTCTACGCCCCCGTCGATTTCCTGCGCGACTTCCACATCGTGGACACCCCCGGCACCAACTCCGTCGAAAACGAGCACCAGCTCATCACCGAGCGCTTCGTCCCCATCGCAGATCTCGTCATCTTCGTCTTCTCCGCCATGAACCCCTGGGGCGCCTCCGCCTGGCAGTTCCTGGAAAAAGTCCACCGCGAGTGGATGCGCCACGTCATCTTCGTTCTCCAGCAAAGCGATCTCCGCAGCCCCGAGGAGATCCAGGTCATCACCGACTACATGGGCCAGCTCACACGCCAGCGCTTCGGCCGTGATTTCCCCCTCTACGCCGTCTCCGCCAAGAAAGCCTTCCTCGCCCGCAATGCCGGCATCGAGCGCGAGCGCCTCCTCCAGGACAGCGGCTTTCACGCCCTGGAGGCCCACATCTCCTCCATCGTCCGCCACAATGCCGCACGCCTCAACAAACTCGCCAGCACCATGCGCCTGGCACGGCAGATCCTCGATGACATGCGCGAGCGCCACGTCGCCTCCATGCATCAGGCCAAGCGCAAGACCGTCGTCCTTCAGGAACTCCAAACCGAGCGCGAACTCCAGGTCGACCGCACCCTGAAAAAAATCCTCCCCGCCCTCGATGCCACCGAGCGCGACTACCACGAGTCCGTCATGCGCGTCGCCGGCCTCGCCAGCGATGCCCTCACCACCCGCAAAGCCTTTCAGCGCAAAGACGCCGAGGAAGACGAGGCCGAACACGGCGCCCGCCCCCAGAGCCTCGACCACCGCCTCTTTCAGGAGCTCCAGCACCGCACCGGCGACCGCTGGCGTCAGGTCAGCCTCGTCCTCGAGGAAGACGTCCATCAGTTCGAGCGCTTCCTCTACGCCCAGGGTCGCGGCATCCTCTTCCCCCCGGATGTCGTCCTCCCCTCCCATGATTACGGCGAAGAAGAAAGCGAGCTCCGCCGCCGCTTCGGCACCCATGTGGACTCCTCCCTCCGCCGCTTCGTCATCGGCCTCAAGCTCGATGAAGACATCGAGCCCGGTCTCGAAAGCGCCCGCGTCACCGCCCGCTGGCTCCCCCGCCTCATCATCCCCATCATCCTCGGCACCGCCCTCTGCGGCTGGCTCGACGATCTCACCAGCGCCGCCATCGCCTTCGGCGCCGGCCTCCTCCTCCTCGGCGTCG
>JAPLUN010000695.1 GCA_026397715.1 Verrucomicrobiota bacterium | reverse complement strand
ATCGAGCAGCAGGCGGTCGCCAAGCAAATCCCATTCAGCGATCCTGCCGACGCCCCAGCTTTTGTGGAGAACGAAAGTTCCCGGTTCAAGTTTGGAAAGTTTCTCGCCGTCAGCAGCAGGGAGCTTGCCTGCGGCCACAATGTTTTGCACCTCTGGATTCATGGGACGCTAAGAGTAAACAGTCAGAATAAGGTAGCAAAGGAAACCTGTAACGATTCATGCACCCTTTTCCCGGGTTTACCACGCGATGCACCACAGCACCTTCAGGTAACGGCTTTCGGGACAGTTGGACATGACCGGGTGGTCGGCACCGGCTCCGGTGCGATCAATGATCTGCAGGCGGCGCTTGTTCCGGTGCGCGGCGCGCATCACGATCTCCTCAAATTCAGCGACATCCAGCAGGCCGGAGCATGAGCAGGTGACGAAGAGGCCGCCGCGCTTCAGCAGGCCCAGGGCCACGGCGTTCATGTCGTAGTACTTGTTGCGGCCGAGCTGGCCTTCCTCGGGATCGCGGGCGAAGACGAGCTTCGGCGGATCGAGAACCACGGCGTCCCAGAGGGCGCCGTTTTGCTGCATCTGGCGGCCCCAGGTGAAGGTGTCGGCATGCACCCAGTCGATGCGGACCTGGTTCAAATCGGCGTTCTTTTTCGCCTGGGCGATGGCTTTTTCATCCAGATCCACAGCGGTCACGTCCTCGCAGCCCCCGTGGATGCGTGCGCTGAGCGCAAAGCCCCCGGTGTAGCTGCACAGGTCCAGCACGCGCCGGCCACGGGCCAGATGGCCGAACTTCAGGCGGTTGTCACGCTGATCGCAGAAGAAGCCGGTCTTGTGCCCGTCTTCAAATCCGACCTGATAGCGCACGCCATTCTCGCGAATGCGCACGCCGCGTGGGGCGGGAGCGTCCGCTTCCGGCACTTCCGAGTAGCGCATGCCTTCGATGCGGGCGATGTCCGGATCGACCTCGATGAGATGCTGCTTGGTGCCCAGGGCGGCGTGCAGTTTGGGCAGCCAGCGGCTCAGCCGACGCCACACGCCGAGTGTGGTGACTTCGATGGAAAGAACATCGGCATAGCGATCGACCGTCAGGCCGCTGAGGCCGTCCCCGTCGGAAGAGATCACGCGCCAGGCGTCGGTGGTTTCATTGAGCCGGAGGGTCTTCAGGCGCAGGTCCAGCGCGGCGTCCACCCGGGCATCCAGCGCTTCTTCGGTGAGCACATCATCGCCATGCTGAAGCACCCGCAGCGGCACCTTGGCGTTGGGATTGAAAAAGCCGCTGCCAAACAGCTGACCCTCCTTGTCATACACATTCACCAGTTCGCCCGCTTTGGCGTCCGGGGACACGGCGCGGAGCATGTTTGGATACACCGCCGGATGAAACGAAAAGTACTTCATCTGCGCCCAAGGTCGCAGCCAGGACTCGCTGCCAGCAGGGGGCGGAGCGGGAGATTCACGGCGGGGATAACGCGGGGGAGGGGGCATTGGCGGAAGTTGACGGTGGTTGACGATGGCTGAAGGCTCGCTGCGCAAGCGCTGACAGTGGTTTGAAGAACTCTGTTCCACAGCCAACAACTGCAAACAACCGCAAACCACAGCAAACAACCGTCATCTTCCCCTCCGCCCCTTTTCCCGCTGGCATGCACGTTGCTCCCCGCTTAGGTAAGCCAGCATTCCGCACACTTACCATGGCCTCTGAAAAGCCCGTCACTCTCAAAGACCTCACCATCCTCGGCAAAGAGAACATTCCCTCAGGGGGGGGATTCTTGATCCTGCCCAGCCAGCTGGGTTACTTTGATCTGCTGCGACTCGAACTCGTGCTGGCAGGCCGCGAGATCGTTTATGTGTTGAAAAAGGGCGCCGCCCTGCACCCTCTGCTGCGCGTGCATCTGGAGCGCGAAAGCGTGCACGCCATGGAGTTCACCCCGGGTGAGACCGAGACCTCCGCCTACCGCAGCGCCATGGCTGACGCTGCCAAAAGCGGGGCCGTCATCATCTATCTGCCTGCTGAAGCGGCGACGATGGTCTCCCCCATGACCACCGTGCCGGGCACGAAGCTGGAATTTTTGCTCAAGGCCGGAATCCCCGTGCTGCCGCTGCATGTGCATCGCCGTCAGGACACCGCCCTGCCGATCGAGCGCCGCTACAGCGATGCCGAGGTCATCTTCAATTTTGGCAAAGTGCTGCAGGGTGAAGACACGAATCTCCCCAACTATCAGGAAAGCCTGCTGCTGCTCTCTGAGCAGTGCATCAACGAATGCGCTGCGCTCGATCTCAGCCTCGGCTACGCCTTGATCCTGGGCTTTAAAAAACATGGCACGCGTAACAGCGTGGTGGATGGCAAGGACGACAAGATCCTGCGGTTTGACAAAGTTTTTGCCACAGCACTCGCGCTGTCAGAGGTCGTGAAGAAGGAGACGAAAAAGGATCGCGTGGGCATCATCCTGCCGCCGGGTTTGGGTGGGCTCATCTGCAATGTGGCCGTCGTCATGGCTGGGAAGATTCCGGTGAACCTGAACTTCACCGCCGGACGCGCCGCCATTGAAAGCTCCATCCGCCGTGGCGAGATCGACCGCTTCCTCACCGCTGACATCTTTGTGCGCAAGATGCAGAGCTTCCCCTGGCCGCCGAGCAAGCAGCTCATCCTCATCGAGCGCATCCTGCCGAAGATGAAGCTCGCCATCGCCAAATGGCTGGTGCTTAGCAAGATCCTGCCCGCTGCCATTCTGGCTGCCATGCTGGGCATCTCGAAGAAGGGCGGACGCAAAGAGGCGCTGCTGCTCTTCACCAGCGGCAGCTCCGGCGAGCCCAAGGGCGTCGCGCTCACGCACCGCAATCTGGTCGCCAACGTCATGCAGTTCGGCAGCCGTCTCGGCATGCAGAGCAACGACAGCATCCTCGGCTGCCTGCCGCTCTTTCACAGCTTCGGCTGCACCGTCACCCTGTGGTTCCCCATCATCTACGGGCTGCACCTTGTCACCTATCCGTCTCCGCTGGAGGTGAAGAAGCTCGCGCAACTCATTGAGAAGTATCGCATCACGCTGATGATCTCCACGCCGACCTTCCTGCGCAGCTACCTGCGTGGCGTGAATCGTGAGTCGCTGGCCTCCCTCAAGTATTGCGTCACTGGTGCAGAAAAACTCCCCAGCACCGTGGCGGAAGCCTTTGAAACCCGCTTTGGCAAAACAGTGCTCGAAGGCTACGGCCTCACCGAAACCTCCCCGGCTTCGAACTTGAACCTGCCCGACCCCGAATCACTCGGCGATGAGGAGAGCGGCTACTGCTGGCTGCCCAGCCATCGTCAAGGGTCCGTCGGTCACGTCGTGCCCGGCATGGCGGTCCGCATCACCAATCCTGACACCGACGAGCCCATCCCTCTGCATCAGAGCGGCATGATCTGGTTCAAGGGACCGAACGTCTTTGAAGGCTACCTCAACGATCCGAAACGCACCGCCGAAGTGCTGAAGGACGGCTGGTTCCGCACCGGTGACATCGGTCGCGTCGATCTCGACGGCTTCCTTTACATCGAAGGCCGCCTCAGCCGCTTCTCCAAGATCGCGGGTGAGATGGTGCCGCATGAAACCGTGGAAGAAGCGCTGGTGAAAGCCATGGGCCTCGAAAACGAAACCGTGCGCAAGATCGCCGTCGTCGGCGTCCCCGACATCGACAAAGGCGAGGCCCTCATCCTCCTCACCAGCATGCCCGGCGGCCCCGAGCACCAAGAGATCCTCGACCTCCGCTACCGCCTCCTCGACAAAGGCATGCCGCCTCTGTGGATTCCGAAAAAGATGATCCGCGTCAGCGACATTCCGGTGCTGGCTTCAGGGAAGCTCGACGTGCAGAACTGCGAGAAGATTGCGAAGGCCGGGATGTGATTGAAGTGATGCACGCACTCCTGCCTGCAACGAATGTCCTTGGACGCTCGCCTTGCGGGCAAGCTCAGAAAATGCTCATTCTTTATGTTGGTGCCAAAAACTGCAATTGTTCCAATTTCACCTGATGATTTGGGCGGTGCATCTGTTGAAATGGATGCCGGTTTTTTTGAAGTTTTGGCCCATCGTGAAAGTGTTGTTTTGGTCGAGTTCCATGCCAGGCCTGTTGGTGTCAGTTGGTTCGATTCGTTTGAATTGATGTTCTGTCAGGTGCAGCACACCCCCGATACAATCAAAGTCATCCGTAAAGCCACGGAAGCTGAGCGTAAGCTTTATCGGGTGCCTCTTTGGATTCAGGGCGATGATATTCCTGAATGCTGCGGATCACCGATGTTCTTTGTTGGCCAGATCGATGATGATCGCCTCTGTGCTGAAGCACCTGAAGGTGCCAAGCTGTGGTGGCATGATGGCGCGAGTTTCTACGTCTTCACCTGCTCACAGTGCCTCGAATGCAAAGCTGTCGGGCAGCAGTTTTAATTCAGGCAGCAAGGCTCTTTCTACACGATCAGCATGCAGTCCCCATAGCTGAAGAAGCGATAGCGTTCGCGAATCGCCTCCTCATATGCCTGCATCACCAGTTCCTTGCCCGCAAAGGCGCTCACCAGCATGATGAGCGTGGACTTCGGCAGGTGGAAGTTCGTCAGCAATCCACCCGCCACGCGGAACTCAAAGCCGGGATGAATGAAGATGTCCGTGCTGCCCTGGGTGGCGATGACTTTTCCGTGGTCTCGCGCCACCGTCTCCAGCGTGCGCATGGCGGTGGTGCCAACGGGGATGACGCGCTTGGCATTTTGCACCGCTTCGGCTGTGGCCGCTGAGACTTCATACACCTCCGAGTGCATCTTGTGATCGGCGATGTTCTCCACCTTCACTGGCTGAAACGTGCCGACGCCAACGTGCAGCGTCACAAACGTGTGGGGCAGGGGATTCAGGACATCGGGGGTGAAGTGCAGTCCTGCAGTGGGTGCGGCGATGGAGCCTTCGCTGCGGGCGAATACGGTCTGATAGCGCTCGCGGTCGGCAGGCTGGTCATCGCGGCCCATGTAGTGGGGCAGGGCCAGATGGCCATGCTTGGACTCATCCACCACGCGGTCGAACTCGATGATGCGGTCGCCATTGTCCTCCATGATCTCGACGACCGTGCCCGTGGCCTCGCCAATCGGCACTGTGTGCCCAATCCGAAATTTCTTCCCCGGCTTCACCATGCAACGCCACCGTGTAGGCGTCAGCGGGTTCAGACGCAGCACCTCGTGGCCATGATTGGTGAAGTAGCGTGCGGGAACCACGCGCGTGTCGTTCAAGACGAGCATGTCTCCGGCTTCACGAGAGATGAACTCGCCGATCTCCCGGAACATCCGGTGCTCAATCCTGCCTTCTTTGCGATGGAGGACCATCATCCGCGACGCCGAACGATCCGCCAGCGGTTCACTGGCGATGAGTTCAGGCGGCAGGTGGTAGTCGAAGTCGGAGGTCAGCATGCGGTGCTCTTCCCTAACTTGAAACTTTGAACCTGAAACCTGAAACTTCGCCTTCTCCGTCCGATTTCCCCCAAACTTTGTCCTTCCCATGTCCCGCCGTTCCCGCCTATAAAAGCCGCGTCATCCTTCCAATCATCATGTCAGACAAAAAGCTCAACATCGCCGTCGTTGGCCTCGGTTTCGGGGCGGAATTCATCCCCATCTGGCAGCGCCACCCGCTGACCACCTGCTACGCCATCTGCCAGCGCGATGAGAAGAAACTCAAGACCATCGGCGACGCCTTCGGCGTTGACGTGCGCTACACGGACTTTAAGACGATGCTCAAGGATCCGAACATCGACGCCGTCCACATCAACTCGCCGATTCCCGATCACGGCTGGATGAGCATCGAGGCGCTCAAGGCGGGCAAACACGTCGCCTGCACCGTGCCGATGGCCA
>JAPLUN010000088.1 GCA_026397715.1 Verrucomicrobiota bacterium | reverse complement strand
CGCCGCCCACAGCCAGAAGTCGCTGGGCCATCCTCGGCGCCTGCCTCCTCCTGCTCCTGGGGCTGGCCTGGATCACCCTCGGCTGGCCGGACCCACGCCGTGCCAGCGACGAGCCCCAGCTTGGCTCCATGTTCATCATGTATGGCAGCCTCATGGCCCTGTACAGCTTGGTGTACCTCGGGCAGGTGATCCTCGCATCCAGCGGCATGCGGCGCCCCGTGGCGCATGAGCCCGTGCGTCTGCCACGGTTTGGCCTCGCGCTGAAGATCCTCGGCATCGCCCTTTTTCTCAGCGCCCATTTCTATGCCATCGATCTCAGCGACTGGCTCTTCGGCACCTCGTTCACCTCCCGCACCGATGCGATGGACCGCAGCATGCGCGGCAGCGCGGTCGCTTTCATCCTCAGCCTGGGCGGTGCCATCGTTCTCTACCTCGGCTACCGCTTTGGCCTGCGCGGCGCCTCCTCCACCGCGCAGGGAGACACCCGCCCTCCCGCCGTCTATCTCCGGTCCTTTGGCGACGACGGCAAAAACAGCCTCAATCCCGACACCCTCACCGCCAAGATCCTCGGCCTGCGCGTGTGGGGGCTGCTGGAAATCCTCGGCCCCATCGCCAATCTGTATCCGCCACGCCTGCTCAAGCTCGTCCTCGGCTCCGCCGCAGACACCGCCGAGGAGCAGCTCGCCACCTACTTCCGCAGGCAGGGCCCCTTCGTCGCCATCGGCAAGCCCGGTGAATGGCTCGCCACCGGCGGGGCGGAGCGCATGTACGTCTCCCACGAGACCTGGAAAGACACCGTCCTCGGCCTGCTGGGCCGCTGCGCCACCGTGGTGCTGCAGCCCGCCCGCACCGAAGGCGTCTGGTGGGAGATCGAGACCTGCATCCGCCAGGTGCAGCCCGGCCGCCTCCTCCTCAGCTTTGCCGCCTTTGACAAATCCCCGCAGGCCTATGAGGAATTTCGCCTCCGCTTTGAAGACCTCTCCCAGGTAACGCTCCCGCGCACCCTCGGCGGCGCCCACTTCATCTGGCTCGTCCCCGGAGGCCATGCCATGGTGCTCCCCAGCCGCTACCGCACCCCGCTCCTCTGGCCCCTGCTCGGCCTCGGGCTGGATCTCAAAGCCACCCTCTGGCCCTTCCTCCACCACGTCTACCCGGAGGCCCACCCCACCGCCCCCCCGCCGGAGCGGCCCTTCCTCTTCGCCACCGCCAAAGTCGCCGCCGTCATCGCCTGGTCCCTGCTTATTATTGGCGGCCCACTTGTGGTGAGCAATCAGCATGACGTCGGGCGCCAGTTTGCCCGTTTCCAGAACGCACCCACCACCCATCACCCCGGACATGCTGCAAACTACCTCATGACCCTCCCCACAGATTGGGATGAAGTGTGGCCGCCGCCCGCTGGCTGTGACGTCCAGTGGTCCTCCCCTGGAAAATTAGCCGTCCTGACCATCCAACCCGTCAGCCAGCTCAGCGGAGACACCCAGCAGCTCGCGCGCATGGCGCTCCACGCCATGGACCAGCTGTCCGTAGAGCCCGCCACCGAGCTCAGCCGCCGCACCGTCACCCGCCAGGGCAAAGAATGGCTCGAAGTCGAAGTCTACCGAGAGGTTCCGGGCTCGACTTTCAGCCAGCATCAGGTGTTTGAATTTTACTCCGGTCCCGAAGGGAAATTCATCCTCAGCATCGCCACCGCCTATATTAACGTCGCCCTCTTCCCCGGCCGGGTGGACATCCTCCGGCAGCTCGCCGAAGGATTCCAGCTGCCGCCCCCACCGCTGCCCGCCGCTTCCCCAACCCCTCCGCCCGCCGCCGCTGGCACACCCGCCGCAGAAGACTCAAGCTACACCGTCCAGCTTTCCGAAGGCTGGCGTCCCGCCACCGCTGAAAACCAGCGCCTCTTCCCTCAAGGCCGCATGTATCAGTACGGCGAGTTTGGAGACGCCACCTTCGGCGTCGTGATCGAGCCCTCGCTGCCCGCAGGCTTCAAGCCCAAAAACTGGGCCGAACTCTTCAAAGTCCAGTTGGAAGGTAACGGCGGCCAGGACGTGCAGGCCAGCGAAGTCAAGACCGTGCAGATGGACGGACGCAGCTGGGTGCAGTTTCAGCTCCGCGCTCGGGTCGGAGGACTGGATCTCACCTACCTCTATGCGCTTCACCTCGGGAAAGACGCCACCTGCACCACCATTGGATGCGCCCCCACCGCGCACGTGAAAACCCACCAGCCCCGCATTCAAGCCATCCTCCAAGGCCTCCGGCTCAACTTCAACTGAAGCCCGCCGCGCCCGCAGCCTAGGCAGAAAGCCGCGATCAAACGCGGCTCATTCAAAGGTGCCTCATGGCTGTGCGACGGTGTCCTTCATTCAGGCTTCCAATGCCACAGCCACGCACCGCTTTCCCTCAATCCGTTTTTGGAACCACCCCATCACAGCCGCTGCCCCTCTGACAAGGCTTAGGATGCAATAAGGGAATGCCTCATGGATGAACCGGGTATCACGGATTAGATGTAGCATGCAAAAAGAAGCACGCATGAAACCCTCCTCCGAACCCCTCGTCTTGAAGTCCCACCCTCACGTAGGGGAACCCCACCCCCTGGCGCCCCTGTGGCGTGCGGTCCAGGTGCGCCTCATGGACAGCGCGGACATCGAAGGAACCGTCGTCTATGCCGGTCCGAAAGACTGGCAGCTGGTCGAATCCTTCGTCCTGAGATCCGCCGCTTGAGCCTGTCGGAGTCCCCGGCTGCTTTCATTCTTCCAGGGTGCGATTCCCCCGAGAAAGCAGCCGAGGGCTTTCAGTCTCCCATGGCGCGGCCGCTGTGCAGAGTTGGCGCGGGCTATGCTGCCCGCAGCTGGACGCTTACGACACGGGCAGGATTGCCCGTGCTACTTCTGACTGCAGAGCTGGCGGTATGCCATCTGCCAGCCGTCGCCGACGGTGGCACCTCCTGCTTCCTGTGCTCATCCTTGAGCGGGCTCAGGCTCAGGCTCAGGCTCAGCCGGCCTCTGAAGGGCTTGCGCATCGTGGCGCCTGCTTTCAGGTCAAATTCCCGAGGTTGAATTTGGCAATGTGCGCGCTGACCCGGTGGCACTTGCTTGAGACCCACTTTCGATCTTTTTCACGCCTCCCGTAAAGCCACGGGGCTCCACTGAAGACAACGCTCCAGGAGCGCGGACCTCCGAGTCCGCAGCAGGTCGCTTCCACGCAGCGGGAGTGGCTGCATGCTGAACATCGGAATCGCGAGGACTTCGGGAACGAGAGAGCGATGGCCGCTGTCGGGCTTCGGAATCGCGTGTGTTTGCGGAGTGCTGCGGAGGTAGCCAGCCGCAGGCTGCCCGAAGGGTGAGAGAAGCGAGGCAGTTCCGCGCAGGCCCCGTTGACGCCATGAGGGTCATCCTCGCGGCGTTTTTGGCGCTTCGGCAAAGCATTGGCACGTGCCCCGCGGTGGCTCTATAAATCCAGCATGCCATGCAGCAAACTCAGCTAGGAAACATGAAGAGATTCAGACCATTCCTCCACCTGCTGGGCCTCGTGCTCGCCTTTGCGGCAGGTTACATGCTCAATGACAAAGACAAGCACCCGCCCCTGCAGGTGCTTTACATGGGCGATGCCGCATTGCCCACCACTCCGCCCGAGCAGCAGGTGCTTGCGCTCATTTTAGCCGATCCCTGGCAGGATGCCCAAATGGCGGTATGGGCGAAAGATTTGAGAAGAGCCCGGACCACTTGGGCGACGCCCGAATCTCAGCTATCCCCGGAGTCTTTTAAGATCCTGCCTTTTGGCGGCGACTACATCCGCAGCTTTGCCCATAAGCAGGTCAGTATGATTGCCGGAAACTATGTCCAGGCCTACAACGACGCTCTCGATCAGCTGCTCAGCCAAACTCCAGTGGCTGCCCCTGCTGCCGGTCAAGCCAGCCCGTCACCGCCGCAAGCAGGTACCAAGCCCTGAGCCCCGATCTCACCCGCAGCTTGAAAAATGGGGTCAGTGAAAAATGGGGTCAGTATGCAAATACTTGACAAAAATTACCACCCGCCCTTGCACTCTCATTGGCCACCCCTCATTCACGGTGCCGCAGCAAGCCATTCACTCACCCGCTGCAGCACCCGCGCAGAAAAGTTGACGTCCCGCCCACACAAGCCAGTCTGCCGCACACGCCGCTCCCAATCGCCCCCATGCGCCCCTTCCTCACCCTCCTCGCCACCGCGCTCCTCTCGCTCTCCGCCCTCGCCGCCGCGGAGCCCCGCTGGGTGCTGGGTGCGCCGCTGATTGATGCGGATGCCACGCTCGATGGCAAGCCGGTGAAGCTGGTAGATCCTGCCATCGTGCGAGATCCGGCCACCGGGCTGTGGCATGTGTTTGCTTCCGCCAGTGGTGGTACGGTGTGGTTTGCCATGAAGGACCTCGCCACGCGCCCGGCCGTGCGTGAGGTCAATCGGCTGCCCGTGGGCGCGTGCTTCGTGCCGCAGGTGTTTTACCATCGCGCGCAGCAGCGCTGGCACATGATCGGCATGGTGCCGGACAGCACCGGCCGCTTTCCCAAGATGGCGCCCTGCCTGTGCACTACCGCCACTCTGGGCGATCCGCAAAGCTGGTCCGCGCCCGAGATCCTCGATGTGCCGCCGCCGCCGCAGGACGCCGCCAAACCCGTGAAGCTCTGGATCGACTTCTGGGTCATTTGCGACGAAGCCAAAGCGCACCTCTTTGCCACCTCCGCAGACGGCCGGCTCTGGCGCTCCGAGACCGCACTCGACAAATACCCGCACGGCTGGACTGCGCCCGTGCTCGCGCTGGAGGGCCCCTTCATCTACGCCAGCCACACCTACCGCATGGCGGCAGGGCAGGGGACCGCGCGCTACCTCACCACGATCACCGCACGCGGGGCAGATCCCGCCACCCCGCAGCAGCCGCGCCACTATCAGCAAAGCTACACCGCCGAGCGCCTCGAAGGCCCCTGGCTGCCCGCGCCCGCCGCCGCCACGCCCGCGCAGCCCTACGCCGGCACCGCCAACATCCGCCTCACCGATCCCCGCTGGACCGGCGACATCTCCCACGGCGAGCCCCTCCGCCTCGGCCACGATGAGCGCATGCTCCTCGAACCCCAGCCCCCCGGCTTCATCTTCCATGGTGCTTATCGCAGCAGCAGCAGCAGCAACACGGATGCCAAGGCCAAACCCACCCCATGCGTGGGATTGCTGGAGGTGGAGAAGTAATCACGCTGCATCCATCCCCAAGGCCACGCGATTGATCCCTATAGCGCGCCACCCTTCAGCCGCCACCACGGCTGGGATCGCTCCTTTACTCAGGTGAATCAGCCTGCCATAGGTGCAGCGGCGCTTGCTGGATGATCCCCTGCGCTGAACCACACTTCCTGAAACATCACTGACATGACCGCCCTTTTGCTGCTCTGTATTTTAGGCTGTCTGTTTTACTGGGTGTTTCTCAAAAAATTCTTCCGCCTCTCCAAAGTCTATCCTCTGGGCTCACAGGAGTTGATCGACTGGCGCTCCCTTGAGCTGGTCAGGCTGGATACCATCTCATACAAAGAAATGGTGCTGGTTTCAGTCAATGAAGGCGGCATCGCGTTGAGATTAAAGTGGCTCAACAAAAGCGTGTATCTGCCTTTCGCGGAAATGAACTACCAAGCACACGAGTCAGAGCTTGAAGGCTACTCTTTGACGATGGACAAAGCACCGGAGACACGAATCTACCTGGGTGAAAAGTATGACTTAAAAGCACGGTTTATGACGAAGAGCGCCGTCCCTGCCGGGAGCGCCGGCTTTTAAGCGGCACAGGCTTAAAACCCATGGCGCATCCCCTCCACACCCGCAGAGCATGGCTTGCCGGCGCGTTTCCCGCCTTCCTGCTGGCCTCCTGCGGAGACGAGCCCCTCATGACCCTGCCAGACAAGGAAGACTTGATCGGCACATGGGAATGCCAGCCACTGCCCAAACGAACTCTGCAGGCGCTAGGCAGGGCGCCCAGTTCGCTCAGGTTAAATCGCGGCGGCAGCTTCTATGCCGAGCGTTTTCCCATGACCGAACCCCTGCGACTGGAGGCAACCGGCGGGCCCTGGGTGCTGCGTGCTCCCAACATCACTCCCAGCGGCTCATGCTCCATCGAGCTGAAAGACGTCTTCCTCTCCATCCGCAAACGCGGCGATCAACTCGTGCTTGTTTACCCGATCGACGTCCTCGAAGGTTACGAGGCCGAGTACATTCGAAAAAAGTGAGTCTTAAACCTTCTGCTCCTTCTCATCCCCATGCACGCACCCACGGCGCTACTCATCTCCCTGCTGCTGCTTGTCACTTCATGGCCTGCCAAAGCTGAGCAGATCGAATGGAATGAAATGCTCTCGCGCATCCGCACGTCATCCATCAGCGGGCTGATCTACCCTGCGGATGGAAAGCCCGCCATCGCCCTGAATGATCAGCTCCACTGGGGTGACCCCAAAACCGCGCGGGACAGCGCCTACTGGCTGCCCATTCTCAATGAACAGGTGCTTGCTCAGCACGGCG
>JAPLUN010000315.1 GCA_026397715.1 Verrucomicrobiota bacterium | reverse complement strand
ATCATCACGGCTTCACTGGCAAGACACGCAGCCATCTCACCGCTCAGATATCCACCGACGACGGGCAGACTTGGAATGAAGGCCTGCTGCTGGATGAGCGCAAAGGCGTCTCCTATCCCGATGGCGTTCAGGATCACGATGGTCTGATCTGGATCACGTATGACCGCGACCGCCAGGGCGAAGGCGAGATCCTCCTCGCGAAGTTTCGTGAGGAAGATGTCCTCGCCGGTAAAAATGCCTCCGGCGCGGTGAGTCTGAAACAAACGATCAGCAAGCTGGAGAAGCCCCAGGTTGTGCCCGCCAAGTGGGATCCTGCGCTGGCCGGAGACATCGTCATGCAGCGTCTTGTGAACACCTCCTCGCCACGCGTAAAGGGTGCGCATGATGCCGAGTTCGTGTGCGTCGCTGAACGCGCCTACATCGTGACCGAAGCCAATGATGTGAGGGCAGGAGAGAGCGCAGGCTGGCCGGAAATTTACGCGACGATCTCCATCGTGAACCTCAAGACGCTCGCACTGGAAAAAGTGATCGACTTTGCCAAGGGCGAGCAACGCTTTGAAAACGAGACCCTGCCGGTGGGTGCCTGCTTTGTGCCGCGCATCCTGCAGAAGGATGCAAACATCCTGCGCTGCTACTTCACCAGCGAAGATCCGGGCAAGCGCCAGTCGCAGATGTGGTATCGTGACTTTGATCTTCGGTCCGGCGACTTCATGCCCACGATCCACAAGGCAAAGCTGAAGACGGCGGCGGGCACTTTTGACTTCCAGCCACAGCATTTTCATGCAGACGCAGCGGCCCATGGGTTTGCCAAGACGGCTTTGGACTCTTCGCTCTTCATCTTTGATTCGTTCAAGCAGTTCGACGGCAAGACCTACGTCGCCCTGAACAACTTCAGCGGCAAACAAAACGCGCTGGCTCTGGTGCATGATGATCTGGAAACGTTCGAAGTGCTCGGCCACTTCAATGAGCCGCAGTCAGAGGCCCTGAGCGAGTCAGCAGTGAATCAACTGCCCGACGGCACCTGGATGGCCATCTGCCGCAACGACAAGGGAAACTACCATTTCACCACCAGCGCCGATGGCAAAACATGGAGCGTGGGCAAGCCGCTGCCCATCGTGCCGAATGGCGCGAACTCGAAACCCACCTTCGACAAGTTCGGTGGCGTCTACTACCTCGGCTGGCAGGAGTCCACCCGCATCCAGGGTGTGGGACGCAGCGTCTTCAATGTGGACGTCTCGCGCGATGGCAAAGCATGGGAGCGCAAATACCGTTTCGAGACGCCGCAATCCTTTCAATATCCAACTTTTCACGAACACGACGGTATGATCTGGCTCGTCGTGACTCAGGGTGACAAAGACGCGAGCCGCAAGGAGCGCATCATGTTCGGCAAACTCGAAGACTTGGGACAGTTCGAGCCGCAGGCTGGGCAAAAGCGCATCGTCTGGCCTGCGCCACCGCCAGAGGAAGCCGCGGTTATGAAGGTAGGGGTAAAAATCTTCACGGATCGTGACTACGTGATTGAAGCCTTGTTTGATCAGCTCAGCGGCCTGCCATTTCTGCGCACAGGCATCGAGAAGATTGACGCGGAGATCACCAAGCCGGGCACGCTTTACGCGCTCACACCATCTCCTCGGCCGCATGCTGCGAGCCAGGAAGCAGCACTTGCCAGCGCCGGGTTCACAAAGGTGGATGCACCCGAGGTGCAGCTTTTCCCCGGAGAGATCAATCGCGTGAGCCTTTTTCGCAAAGAGGTAAAGGCGGGTGAACAACTGCGCTTCAAAAAGCTGGTGCTGCTCATCAGCGGCACGGGGGCAGCACTGCGCGAAATCCATCCTTGATCAACACCACATCCTCTTGGTATCACCGAACATGACCCGCTTTCTCAACTGGTTTAACAACCTCTATCCCGTGTGGCTCGTGAGCCTCGCGACTCTCGCCTTTTTCTTTCCGCAGACCATGCTGTGGTTCGACAAGCCGTGGATCTTCTGGTCGCTCGCGGCCTCTATGCTCGGCATGGGACTCACGTTGAGCATTGATGACTTCAAGGCCATCGCACGCATGCCCGGCAGCGTGGCACTGGGCTTTGTCGCTCAGTACACCATCATGCCGCTCACCGGCTGGCTGGTTGCTACGCTGCTGAAACTTGAGCCCGGACTAGCGGTGGGCATCATCCTTGTGGCGAGCTGTCCCGGCGGCATGGCATCCAACATGATCAGCTATCTTGCCCGGGCGAATGTGGCGCTCTCAGTCGTGCTCACGCTCGCATCCACCCTGCTGGCCTTCTTTTTCACCCCCATGTGGACCAGCGCGCTGGCGGGAAAATACGTGCCGGTGGATGCCTGGGGCCTGTGCCTGTCGGCGTTGCAGCTCACGGTCGCTCCAGTCGTGCTGGGCGTGCTCATCCGCTGGAAGCTGCCACGCACTGCCGATCAAATCGGGGCCTGCGGTCCGACCGTCGCCGTTTTGGCTTTTACATTGGTGAGCGGTGGCATCGTGGCCGCCAGTGCCGACGCCGTTGCCTCTCACTTTGGCCGTCTGGCTCTCGCTGCATTCCTGCTGCATGTCATTGGCTTTGTGGTCGGCTACATCATTCCCAAAGTGCTGCGGTATCCTGAATCAGTCGCTCGCACGGTGAGCATCGAGGTGGGCATGCAAAACGGCGGCATGGCGGCCGCGCTCGCACGTGAGCATTTTCCCATGATGCCGCTCGCCGCCGCCGCCGCCGTCTTCAGCGGTGTGATGCAAAACATCGTCGGCGGCCTCATGGCCGCCTGGTGGAAGCGCCGCACACCGGATGCCTGACCATGAGCCGACGCGACATCTATTACTGGAAATGCGATCGCCCTGCGGCGTTTCATGGCACGCAGACGCGCGGCGCGGCGGACGCTGAGCTAGAGCAGCAGCTTGGCGAAGCTTTGCGACGGCACTTTGTTACGCAGGTCGTTGAACTGCACCCAGGAATCGGTCAGGGCAATCACCTCACCTGGACTGCCAGGGTGGCAGGACAGTCGATGTTTATACGTGTCGAAAACGGCCCTGAAAAGGATGGCCAGCTGGCCGTGGAGTCGGCGTTGCTGGGGCGCGTGAGTGAGGCAGGAGTCAACACGCCGCAAGTTTATGCCTGCGACGCCACACGTTTTCGTGTCCCCTTCGCATGGCAGGCGCTAGAGCGCATCTCTGCGCCGGATCTCAATCACTGGTTCAAGCAGGGCCGCCTTGATGTGCCACGCATCGCCTTAGGTATCGGCGAGGCAGTGGCGAAGTGGCAGACGATCAAGCTGCCGGGCTTTGGAATCCTGGATGAGTCGATGTGTGGCTATCACGCCACTTACTCCGACTACTTCCATCTTCGCCTTGATCAACACCTGGCCTTCCTCGTCACCCACGGCTTCCTCACGCAATCACAGAGCGATGAAATCCTCGCCGAGATCGAAAATCATCAGTCGCTTCTCCAACTCGACACCGGCTGCTTCGTCCACAAAGACCTCGCCCTCTGGAACATCCTCGGCAGCGAAAGCGTAATCTCGGCCTTCATCGACTTTGACGACGCCATCAGCGGCGATCCCATGGACGATCTCTCGCTCCTCGCCTGCTTTCATGATGATGCGTTTCTGCGCAGGGCCTTTGAGGGTTATCAAAGTACCCGTGTCCTGCCTGCAGAACATATGCGCCGTTTCTGGCTGCATCTTCTCCGCAACATGATCGTCAAATCCGTGATCCGCGTGGGTGCGGGCTACTTTGACCGTGACGATGGCTTTTTCCTCATCTCGTCTGGCACCTCCGGCCAGTCGCTGCGCGAATTCACCCATTCACGTCTCGACCTCGCACTGCAGGGCTTGCGCAACTCCAGCAGCATCGACATTCTTCGACCATGAAAACTCACATCGGCACCTTTCTTTCCATCGGTTCATCTGCGGTTACTGAACTCGCCGCCGAGTGCGGTTTCGACTGGGTTTTGATCGATCTGGAGCACGGCTGCGAATCCGAAGCCGCGCTCCCAGATCAACTGCGCGCTCTGCGTGGCAGCGACACCCTTGCCATCGTGCGTGTGAGTGCTCCGCATCCAGATCTGATAGCTCGTGTGCTCGACTGGGGCGCGCAAGGCATCATGGTGCCGCACGTAAACACCGTCGCGGAGGCGCGGCATTGTGTTGACGCAGCCTATTATCCCCCGCAGGGCCATCGTGGCGTCTCACGCACCGTGCGTGCCTATGGCTATGGCATGCGTCTTCCAGACGGCGCCATGCCCAAACCCATCATCCTCGCCCAGATCGAAACCGCCGATGCCGTGGCCAATGCCGGTCAAATCGCCGCCGTGGAAGGCATCGATGCGCTCTTCATCGGTCCTGCGGATTTGTCCTTCGACCTCAAGGCTCAGCAGTCACCCCGCAGCTACGACGACTGCGTCAGCAGCATCGTCAACGCCGCTAAAGACCAAGGCAAAGGCTGTGGCATCCTCGTGCGACATGCGGATGACAAGGAAAAGCTCAAAGCCTTGGGCTTCACCTGGATTGCCATGGATTCCGACCTCTCGCTGGTGCGCGAGGGCTTCAAACGGAACCTCGCCACGGCGCGGGCATGGTGAAAAAGTCTGACTTTTTCCTGTTCAAAGGCGTTTCCCCTATAATCTCGCCTCCCCCATGAACGCATCCCCCCAAATCAAATCCAAAATCGTCGAACTGTGCGAAACCCTCGTGGCCGACAGCGACGTGAAAAATGCCCGCGAAAAAGCGGAAGCCTTCCTCGCCAATGAGGAAGCCGTGTCGCTCTACCGTGAGATGGCCACTCTCGGCCGCGCCCTTCACCAGAAGCAGCACAACGGCGAAGAGCCCAGCGGAGAAGAAATTTCCCGTTTCACCGATCTGCAGGATCAGTGCGATGCGAACACCGCCATCCTCAGCTTCATCGAAGCCCAGGACGTGCTGCGTGGCATCGCAGAAGTGGTGACAAGCTTCGTCGGCAAAAGCCTTGAGCGCGGTGCCGTGCCTGCCGAAGCCGAAGTGTTCTCCAAAGGTTGTGGCGAAGGCTGCGGCTGCCACTAGTTGTCTGGCTGCATGAAAGCGTTCGTTTTGATCGCTGCTCTGCTGTTTTGCGCCTCGTCCTTCGCGGGCGAGGCCAAAACGGTGAAACTGCTCACCATTGGCAACAGCTTCTCCGCCAATGCCACGCATTACCTCGGCGATCTGGCGAAGGCTGGTGGGCAAACACTGGTTCATCAACCCCTCGTCATAGGCGGTGCCTCATTTCAGGTGCACGCCGAGAAAGCGCAGAAGCATGAAGCAGACCCGAAGGACAAGGCGGGCTTCTACACCAGTGGCCGCGGTTTGAAGGAAAACCTCGAACTGCAAAAGTGGGACTACGTCACCATCCAGCAGGCCAGCATCAAGAGCCACGACTTCTCCACCTATCAGCCCTACGCAGGCTGGTTGCGCGATTACATCGCCAAGCACGCGCCCCAGGCAAAGCTGCTGGTGCATGAAACCTGGGAGTACCGCAAAGACGATCCACGTTTCTCCAAGCCAGGTGATCTCAAGTCACAAGAGGAGATGTACACCGGCCTGCGCGCCGCCTATGACAAAATCGCCGCAGAATTCGACGCCCGCATCATCCCGACCGGCGACGCTTTCCATCTCGCGGACACCGATCCGACATGGGCTTATCAAACCGATACCACCTTCAATCCCAAAGCCGCCAAACAGCCGGAATTGCCGAATCAGACACACTCCCTGCACGTTGGCTGGCGCTGGGCCAAGCCCAAAAACGGTGGTAAAATCGCACTCGGTATGGACGGCCATCATGCCAGCATGGCTGGCGAATACCTCGGTGCCTGCGTCTGGTACGAGGTGCTGTTTGGCGAGAGCGCCGTGGGCAACACCTTCATGCCCAAGGGGCTGGGTTCGACGGACGCTCGTTTTTTACAGGAGACTGCGCATCGCGCCGTGATCGAGCGGACAAAATGATGTCCAAAATGAGAGCGGCGTGTTCTTATGTGAACCATGACTCGCCTCGTCTTGCTTCTATTTGCGCTCAGTTTCTCAGCCCATGCCGCCATGGAGGCGGATGTCATTGTCTATGGAGCCACCCCAGGCGGATTCTGCGCAGCCATCGCAGCGGCACGTGAGGGCGCCTCTGTCATCTTGCTTGAGCCCACCGCCCATGTCGGCGGCGTAAACACCGGCGGCCTGTGCTTCAGTGACTCCAATCAAACCGTTCGCAGCACGGTTCTTGGCCTTTTCGAGGAATGGCATGCGCGCATCGAAAAAGACTACCAGATGCGCGGTGTTGCACTGACTTACACCGTAAGTGACAAAGATCACAAACCTTGGACCTACGAACCCCATATAGCGGCCAAGATCACGCAGCAGATGCTGGATGAAGCCGGGGTGAAGGTGCTGACGAAGCGGGTTTTGCAATCAGTGGCAAAGGATGGCAAACACATCACAAAACTGGTCACGACTGACGGCGATTTCGCCGCCAAGGTGTTCGTGGATTGCACCTATGAAGGAGATTTGATGGCTGCCGCCGGAGTAAGCTGGACCATTGGCCGCGAAGGACGGCAGGAATTCGGCGAACCTCTGGCTGGAAAGCAGTATTCGAAGGCAAAGCTCCCCATCTCCGGTCTCGATACCGCTGGCAAACCGCTGCCTCTGATCACGACGACTGACGCTGGTGCCGATGAGGCCGGCGACAAGAACGTGATGGTCTACAGCTTCCGTCTGTGCGTCACCAAAGATCCGGAAAACCGCGTGCCGTTTCCACAGCCTGCACAATATGACCCCGTACGTTTTGAGGTCGTGCGGCGCTACTTTGCGCAGGAAAAGAGGCCGCATCTGCTGTGGGATCTGTATCCACTGCCGGGCAACAAGTTTGATGCAAACAACGGCATTGGGAAGCAATTCTCCATGGGCCTCGTGGGTGCCTGCAATGGCTGGAGCGAGGCAGATGAAGGCATGCGTGCGAAAATCTGGGAAGCGCACAAGCAGTACACACTGGAGATGCATCACTTTCTAAGCACAGACCCTGCCGTGCCTGAGGAACTGCGGCAGCAGATGGCGGAGATTGGTCTCTGTCGTGATGAATTCTCTGCTTATGACCACTGGTCACCGCAGCTTTATGTGCGCGAAGGACGACGCATGATCGGCGAATATGTCGTGTCGCAGAAAGACATTATGGACGAGCCGAAGAAAGACGATCCCATCATCGTCTCATCCTTTCCAATCGATTCGCACGATTGCCAGCGAGTGGGGACGAAGGACATGGTCGTGGATGAAGGGACCATCATGCCGGTGCGCATGGCGGGCCGGCGGCATGGCTATCCGTATCACATTCCCTATCGCGCCATTACGCCAAAGGTTGCCGAATGTGACAATCTGCTGGTGCCCGTTGCGCTGTCTTGCACGCATGTGGGCATCTCCTCGATCCGCGTGGAGCCTACATGGATGATTCTCGGCCAAAGCGCAGGCATCGCGGCCGCTATGAGTGCGAAGCAAAACATTGCCGTTCAGAAGCTGCCGTATCCCGCGCTGCGTGAGAGACTGTTGGCGCAGAAACAGGTGCTCGATTTGCCCGTGCTGCCGGATGTTCCACCCGAAGCCAAGGGGGTGATGAACGTCGATCCAAAAACGCTGCCGGGCATCGTGCTTGATGATTCGCAGGCCGAACTCAAGGGCCAGTGGAGCCGTTCTTCCGGCTTCAAGCCGCATATCGGCACTGGCTATCTTCATGATGACAAACGCGCCGACGGCCAGTCCATCGCCATCTTTCGCTGCAAAGCACCAAAGACAGGACGCTACGAGCTGCGCATGGCCTATTCACCCCATGAGACGCGTGCCACAAAAGTGCCGGTGACGATTCAAAGCAATGGGCGCAAGACTGATATTATCGTTGATCAAACGCTTCCGCTGGCCGCGGGAGAGGCGTTTCGCACCATAGGCAGTGTGCAGCTTGATGGTGGTGTTGAGACAGTCATTACAGTCAGTAATGACGGCACCCATGGCTTTGTGATTCTGGATGCTCTGCAACTCATCGAGGCTAACAACTAAACCCACCATGAAGACATTTTTCTTTGCTTGCCTGATCTGCATCACCCACCTCAACGCTGCGGACATCGTGGTGTATGGAGGAGTGCCCTGTGGCATCGCGGCATCCATCGTGGCGGCTCGTGAAGGGGCCAAGGTGGTGCTCATTGAGCCGACGAAGCACGTCGGCGGTTTGAGCACGAGCGGCATCAACACTGCCGAGAGCGAACACATGCTGAAATGGACCATCGGCGGCTTTGCGGATGAATTTTACCGCCGTCTCGGTGCCCACTACCAGACAGGTGGACCGGAGTATTTCTTTGAGTCCAGTGTCGCTGAGAAAACCTATCTCGAAATGCTGCGCGAGGCGGTGGTGGAGGTGCGTTTTGGTGCGTCGGTGAATACGGTGGAAAAAAATGGCGCGCGCATCACTGCCATCACTCTCACGGATGGTTCCAAGCTAGAGGCGAAAGTCTTCATCGATGCATGTTACGAAGGCGATCTCATGGCGCGTGCGGGTGTCAAATACGCCGTCGGTCGCGAGGCGAAGGCGGAGTATAGTGAAGAGGCTGCGGGCGTCCGTTTTGACAAGACAGCGCGCCATGCCCGGACGGTGGATGAGATTGGAGCGTTGCTGCCTGGCATCAGTGCGTGGGCCAAAGATTTGCATGAAGGCGATGCTCATCGTGCACCGATGAACTACAATTTCCGCCTGACGGTGGCAAAGGATCCCAAGATGCAGGTGCCCATCCCTGCGCCGAAGCATTTCGACGAAAAGCGTTACGCATTGCTGGCCAGCTGGTTCCGCGATCAGACCCAGCAAAAAAAGCCGGTGAAGCTTGCGGACATCATCGACCTATACGGACGTAGAAACGGCAAGTTCGAGATGAACAACAAGCAGTCCGCCATCTACTCCCTGGGACATTTTGGCGGTCAGTTTGACTGGCCCAATGCCACGTACGAGGAGCGCGCCCGCATTTACCAGGACCACATGGATTACACACTTGGTCTGCTGCATTTCCTCGCCACGGATGCCGCAGTACCTGCGAACGTGCAGGAGGAGATGAATGCGTTGGGTCTCCACAAGGATGAGTTCTTTGACAACGGCCACCTGCCCTATCAGCTGTACGTACGCGAGGCGCGGCGGATGCGCGGTGAATATGTCGTGACGCAGCAGGATGTGCAGGAAGAGCGCCGCAAGCCGGACAGCATCGGCATGAGCAGCCATTTCATCGACTGCCATCACGTTCAGCGCGTGGCTTTGAATGAAAACGAGTTCGTGAATGAAGGCCGCATCTGGCGCATGGGCTACGCTTATCAGATTCCCTATCGGGCGCTGACGCCGAAAGCCGCCGAATGCACCAACCTGCTAGTGCCTGGTGCTGCCAGCTACACCCACGTGGCTTTTTGCACGCTGCGGTTGGAGAGCGTGTGGATGATCACCGGTCACGCCGCAGGCATCGCTGCTGCGCTGGCAGTGAAGGATGGTGCCACCGTTCAGAACGTGCCGTTGGCACCATTGCAGGACAAGCTGCGCGCCCAGAAGCAGGTGGTCGATTTCATTCCCGGCCTGCCGGAGAAGTGCGAGCATCTCAATGGCCCGCCGGAATTTTAACGTTCAATTCAGTTTCACTGCCTTCCAACCATGCCTACCCGTCGTCACTTCATCGCCTCCGTCACCGCCGCGCTTGGTGGTTCTGTTTTTGCCGCCAATGGCAAGCCGAAGACCATTCTGCTGCAATCTGCCTGGGACACGGTGAACATTGGCGACATCGGCCACACGCCAGGAACGCTGCGCGTCATCGAAGAGCACCTGCCGGAGGTGAAGGTGGTGCTATGGGCGATGAAGCTGGACGAGCGCGTGACCAAGATGCTCAAGACGCGCTTTCCCAAGGTGGAGATCCTGCAGGGCAGCCTGACAGGCAAACGTGAAAAAGACGAGGCGCTGCGACAGGCGATTGCCGGATGTGACCTTTTCATTCGCAACTCTGGCATGGGTCAGGACATCAGCTTCATGCAGTTTTGTCAGAAGGCAGGCAAGCCCTACGGATTGTTTGGGCAGTCGTATTTCGCCAGCATGGTTGAGGGTAAAGGAGCGGAGGAACGCATCGCCTTGCTGAATGCGGCTTCGTTCATCTACACACGTGAAACCAAAACCCTGATCATCCTCAAGAGCGCTGGCATCAAAACGCCTGTGCTCGAATTTGGTCCTGATGGTTGCCTCGGTGTCGATGTGCGCGACGATGTGCGCGGATTGGCGACCATGAAGAAGCTCGGGTTGGAAGACAGGAAGTTCATCACCCTGCAACTGCGCACCAACACGGCCAAACTGCCCGGCGTGGATGACACCCGCACCCCGAAGCTCAATCCGCTGCATCCCACCCCAGAGCAGATTGCCGATGATGAGCGTCGTGCGGCAAAGTATCGGGAGCTCGTCACGATGTGGGTCAAGAAGACCGGGCACAAAGTGCTCATCGCCCCCGAGGTCAAGAAGGAGATGGAGCACAACAAGCGCCTCATTCACGATCCGCTGCCGCCGGAGATTCAGATGCACGTGGTGAACCTCGACTATTTTTGGAACGCTGATGAAGCGGCCTCTATCTTTGCTCGCGCCCACACCATTGTCTGTCACGAGCCGCATTCACCGATCATCGCCTTGGCCAATGGCACGCCGATCATCCACACCTACTCCGAGTTTCATTCGCCGAAGTGCTGGATGTTCAAGGACATCGGTCGTGGAGAGTGGCTGCTGGAAATGGACGAAACACCGGCGGACAAAATGGCGGAAACGTTGTTCGCCATTGATGCCGACTACCCTGCGGCCCAGGCCAAAGTAAAAAAGGCCATGGCCTATGTGCATGAATGCTTCGGCAAATCCATGCAGCACGTGAAGGGCATTTTGTCGGCAGCTTGAAGCATTCGCCGCATCTGTGCGTTATCAGCGCGATGATTCTGCGCTGCCATGCCCTCCTTTTTGCTGCCTTTTCGCTTTGTGCCCGGGCCGACATTGCTTTGGTGAGCGAGGGCGGGGCAATGGCGATCATCGTCACAGCGGATCATCCCACGCGAGTGGTGAGGTATTCGGCCGAGGAGCTGGTGCAGCATGTGGAAAAAGCGACCGGAGTGATTCTGGAAGTGCGCACAGAGAGCGAAGCTAAAACGAGCGTGCTACCGCACATCTACCTAGGCGACAGCCGAGCAGTGCGTGAGGTGGGGATCGATGTGGAGAGGCTTGCTGCGGAGTCGTTTGTGCTGCGTGTGAAGAATGATGCTGTGTTCATTGCTGGTAACGATGGCGGTGGCGATCCGCTGGACGCAGACACACGCGCAGGCACGCTCTGGGGTGTGTATGAATGGCTGGACCGCGATCTGGGCGTGCGCTGGCTGTGGCCGGGCGAATTGGGCACGCAAGTGCCGAGAACGAAAACGGTGATTGCCAAAACGTGCGATGAAACCATCGCGCCGCGCCTGTTCCAGCGGCGGCTGCGTGCCGGACTGGGCTTTGAGAGCGAGCATCCGGGGCTGGGATTTACAAAAGCGGCTTTCAAACAGTTCAGCGATGAGCAAAGCGTGTATTTGAGGCGGCACCGAATGGGAAGGAGCTATCTGGTCAGCTATGGGCACGCTTTTACCGATTGGTGGGAGAAGGATGGCAAAGCACATCCTGAGTGGTTTCAGCTGCTGGAGAGTGGCAAACGCGGGCCGAACAAGAAAAACGGGCGCTTTTCCATGTGTGTCTCCAATCCCGAACTGCAGCATGAAATCGTTGCTCGCTGGAGCGCGAAGCGTCCTCCCAATGCCACAACACCCGGATTCATCAATGCATGTGAGAATGACATTCTCGGCCTTTGCACCTGCGACAAATGCCGAGTGCTGGATGGCGCTGAGCCGGTCGATTACCTGAAGTTTTATCCGCCCACTTCGAAGATGGCCGGTTCGCGTTTTGTCTCGGACCGCTATGCCCGCTTCTGGCTCGGCATTCAGCAGCAGGCTCCTGCGGGTGCCACAGTTGTGGGTTACGCCTACTTCAATTATTTCCAGGCACCGACGAGTGGCATCAAACTCAATCCGAACATCCTCATCGGTTACTGCCCCTCTGCTGGCTGGTTTCCGCGCTCTGTTGAAGAACACGCATGGATGAAGCAGCAGTGGGCGGACTGGCGCAGCACGGGGGCTCGGCTGTTCATGCGCACGAATCATCTGCTGGACGGTTACTGCATGCCCTTCATTTTTGCGCATCAGTTTTCCGATGAGTTCCATCACGCTGTGGAGAAGGGCATGGTCGCCACCGATTATGACTCGCTCACCGGCCACTGGGCAACGCAGGGTCCGAATCTCTACACTGCGGCACGCCTGCATGTCCGGCCAGAGGCTTCGGCGGAGGAAGTGCTGGTGGAATACTATTCTGCATTTGGTGCCGCATCAGCGAAGGTGAAAAGCTATTTTGAGTATTGGGAAGACTACACGACTCGCAGTCGCGAGAAGATCAATCAGACGATGGAAGCGCTGCAGGCTTCGCGCTGGCGGAGCTGGGCCAAGGCCGCGCATGTCCTTTATCCACCGGAATGTTTTGCGCCTGCCGTGGCCATGCTGGAGCATGCATCGCGTGCAGCAGGAGATGATGCGGAAGCAGCGGCTCGCGTGAAGTTTCTCCAACTCGGTCTGCAGCATGCTCAGCTCTGCGCCCGCGTCTCCGCAATGCTCACGCTCGCCTCTCCCACTGCCACCAAAGACGAGATGAAACGTGCCGTGGATGAATTGATCGCTTTTCGCCGGGCCAACGAACGCTCAGGCATCAGCAACTTCAACCACCTTGCCTGGGTGGAGGATTTGAGCTGGAAATTGTCCGAAGAAACCCGGCAGACGCCCGATTTGTATCCCTGATCCATGAATCCTCTTTTCTCACGCCGCGCTTTTTTTCATCATCACGCACTCGTGCTCGCTGGATTCGGCGCGGGCAAAATAATAGCGGCGGAACCGGATGCGAAACCACTGCTGCGTGCCGGTTTGATGACGGACCTGCATTACGCGGACAAGGAGCCGACGAAAACGCGATTCTATCGCGAGGCACTGGCGAAGCTGGATGAGGCAGTGGAGGTCATGAACCGAGAAAAGCCGGCATTGGTGATCGAGCTGGGCGATTTCATTGATCAGGCGGATTCGGTGGAGCTTGAGATCGAATGGCTGAAGACGATGGAGTCGCATTTTATGAAGCTCACGATGCCGAGGCATTATGTGCTGGGCAATCACTGCGTGGGCACCTTGACGAAGCAGGAGTTTGCCGCTCACACCATGGCGCCGGGTGGGCATGCGGCTTTCGAAGAAAATGGTGTGACGTTTTTGATTCTCGACGCCTGCTTCCGTGTGGATGGCACGCCGTATGAGCGGAAGAACTTCAACTGGCAGGATGCCAACCTGCCCAGGGCTGAGCTGGAATGGCTGGAGGCTTCGCTGGCTAAGGCCGGCGGTCCGGTGATGGTCTTCGCCCATCAACGGTTCGACATGGACAAAGCGCATGCCGTGCGCAACGCCGCCGAGGTGCGTGCGCTGCTGGAGAAATCTGGCAAGGTGCTCGCTGTGTTTCAGGGCCATTCGCACAAGGACGACTATCAGCAGATCGCCGGCATCCACTACACCACGCTCGTCGCCATGGTGGAAGGCAGCGGCATGGAAAACAACGGCTACTCGATGCTCGACATCATGGCGGATGGCTCGCTGCGCTTGAATGGCTTCCGCAGGCAGGTAAACCGCACTTTGAATCACGCATGAAACACTTTCTCCTTCTTCTGGCATTCACAAGCTCCGCGCTCGCGCTGGAGCCCGGCTTTGATTCCCTCTTCGACGGCAAAACCCTTGATGGCTGGAAGCATGATGGCAACTGGTCGGTGGTGAACGGCGAGATCGCACGCGTGAAGAAGGGCGGCTCATTGACCTATGAAAAGACGAAGGTGCCGGATGATTTCGAGCTGCGCTTTGACTGGAAAGTGGCGAAGGGCTGCAACAGCGGTGTGTATTACCGGCCGGGTCAGTATGAGTATCAATTGCTCGACAACGCCAACAGCCCCTACGGCGAAAATCCGCGGCAGAGTGCGGGCTCACTGTTCTTCTGCATGGCCCCGACCAAGGATGTGGTGCAACCGTTTGAGCAGTGGAACGAGGCGCGCGTCATTTGCAAAGGCAGTGTCATCCAGCATTGGTTGAACGGAGAGAAAGTGGTCGATTTTGACTATGCCGATCCGCGTTGGAAAGACGCGATCAAACTGGTAAGCTATCGAGGCACGGATCTGGCAAAGCGGGGCGGCAATCTCTGGCTGCAGGATCATGGCGCCGACGTGTGGTTTAAGAATCTTCGCTGGCGTGCGATTCCAGCTGATGAGCCGCTGGTGAGTGAAAACCTCATGCCCATGCCCGTGTCCGAGGCTGCGCTGAAAAAGGAACAGCTGTGGATTCAGGAACTGCTGAATCCCAAACCCAAGCCCGCGAAGAAATCCGCATGGAGGCATCAGGAACTGAAACGCTTCAAGGCCGAGGAGGCGCATCAAGGTGTTGCAGTGGATGACGCTTGTTTTTATGCAATCACGAACGCGGCCATTGGCAAATATCGCAAAGACAATGGCGAACGTGTCGGCGGCTGGAAGGAGGCGAAGGATGGGCGCATCAAACATCTGAACGCGGGAGTCGTGCTTGATGGGAAGCTCTACTGCGCGCATTCGAACTACCCCGAGATGCCGATGAGGAGCTCCGTGGAGATTTGGGATCCACAGACGATGCAGCATTTGGAGTCCATTGACCTGACGGACGCCGATGGCTCGCTGACCTGGGTGGACCGGCGCGATGGACTTTGGTACGCCTGCTTTGCCCAGTATGCGAAGACCGGTGATCCTGCGAAGACGCGGATCGTGATGTTTGATGCCCAGTGGAAGAAGCTCGGGGAACTCAAATTTCCGAGCGAAGTGGTGGCGAAGTTTGGCAAAAACAGCAGTTCTGGCGGCAGCTTTGGTCCTGCGGGGCATCTCTTCATCACCGGTCATGATGCGCAGGAGCTGTATGTGCTCGATCTCCCATCCAAGGGCAACGTATTGCTCTGGCAGACTGCGATATTGATCGGCGCCCACGGCCAAGCCTTCGCCTGGGATCGTAGCGATGCCGGAGTGCTGTATTCCATCGATCGGAAGACCTCTGAAGTGATTGTCTCACGAATTTCGAAGTCCTGATTTCACCGCCAATCGTAGAATGGGTTTTCCTGAAAAACTCTCATCCACACGATCATGAAACAAAAAGCATCCGCGCAATGGCAGGGGTCCCTCAAAGAAGGAACCGGAACTCTCAGCACCGGCTCCGGCGCGCTCACTGACAAGCCCTACTCCTTCAAGACCCGCTTTGAAGGCGAGCAGGGTACGAATCCTGAAGAGCTCATCGGTGCGGCCCATGCGGGCTGCTTCTCGATGGCTTTCTCCATGATTTTGGGAGGCGCTGGATTTACACCCGACAAGATCGACACCAGTGCCACCATCACGCTGGAGCCGAAAGACGGGGGCTTTGCCATCACGGCCAGCCATCTCGATGTGACCGCCGTCATCCCTGGCATCGACGACGCCACCTTTCAAGATCTCGCGGGCAAGGCCAAGGCAGGATGTCCTGTCTCCAAGCTGCTGAATGCGACGATCACGATGGAAACGAAGCTGGCGTGATCCCGGCTGTGAATTGAGAAGACCTGCCAAGTCCGGTGTCTTTTGACGCTGGCTTGGTCAACCTTGCTGCAACAAGACCTTCGTTCCCGGCTCCCAGGCCAGCCCCCAGTCACGGATGGACTTCATGACGGGCCGGAGGGAATCGCCCTTCTCAGTGAGTTCGTAGGCCATGCGCTTGCCGCCGTCAGAGGCGGGGATCTGACGTACCATGCCGGATTCGAGCAGACGTTCGAGACGATCGCTGAGGATGTTGGTGGGAATGCCTTCGGGGGAGCTGACAAAGTCCTTAAAGCGGTTGCGACCCAGCATAAGATCGCGGATCACGAGCAGCGTCCAGCGGTCGCCAAACAGGTCAAGTGCACAGGACACAGGGCAGGGGGAGCGGCGTGAGGGTGTCGGAGGCGTCTTGAGCGGGCGTTTGGATGCTTTGGCCTTGGGCATGGGGGGACTATGATTCCAAATACTTGCGTTTCAAAAGTAAAAAACTTGCATAATGCAAGCAATGAATAATTTTGCTCCCATGAGTACCATCACTGATTCTCAACTCGCCCCGCCGGGCGCCGGTCTGCCAGTCATCGAACTTTGGGCCGCCAGGCTGTTATTCGCGCTGACACGCCTTCGCGGTAATCGTGAGGCTTTTGTGGCCAAGTTTGAGCAGGAGCGGGCGGCGATCCGTGCGCTGGTGGCTTCATGCCCTGAAGCGCAGCGTGGTGAGCAGGTGCTCATCGCTCGTTTGCGCGGCCTTGAGGACAGCAGCCGTCACTGGTCGGTGTGGATGACGCTGGATCATTTGCGCATCACCAACGCCGCCTTCGCTCGAGTCATCAGCGCAATCACTCATGGGAAGGTGCCGCCGGGAAAGGCGAGCACGGCAGCGGTCAAACCGAGTGCCTCGGTGACTTCAACCGTCGAGGCGGATTTTGAGCGTTCGTGTGATGGAGTGCTTGCTGCGATCACTGGAGCATCCGAATTGAATACCAAGGTGCGGTTTGCACATCCGTGGTTCGGCCCACTGGATGCTTTCGGGTGGGCAGCGATGGCGGGCATGCACATGGGCATTCACCGTGTGCAGATTCAAAGCATCATGGCAGGATTGCGCCAATGAAGCAGCCACTCTCGCTCACCACAGATCCCATTCCGCAGCTCATCTGGCGCATCGCGCTGCCGATGAGTGTGGGCATGTTTTTCAACACGATGTTCAATGTGGTGGACACGCTTTGCGCGGGCTGGCTGGGCACGGAGTCGCTGGCGGCGCTTTCGCTATCCTTTCCGTTGTACTTCGTTGTGTTTGCCATCGGCAGTGGCATCAGCCAGGGCACCACGGCCTTGCTGGCGAATGCGCTGGGCGCGGGGCATGCGGCGGAGGCACGCAGGGTGTTTGCTCAGTCGCTGGTGTTTGCCACCACGGCGGGTGTGCTGCTTTCCATCGTGGGCTGGCTGGTGGCCCCGGGGTTGTTTCGGCTGCTCGGCGCCGAGGGCAGTTATTTGAGCGCGGTGCTGGATTACATGCACGTGATCCTCGCCGGAGGGGTGTTCTTTTTGCTGCCGATGATCCTGAACTCAGCTCTGTCTGCGCAGGGCACCACCTGGGTATATCGGAATTTTCTCATCGTCGGCTTCGTGGCGAATATCGTGCTTAATCCAGTGCTGATGTGGGGCTTGACGGGCCTGCCCGCACTGGGCGTGGCCGGCATCGCGCTGGCCACGGTGCTTGTGCAGATGGGTGGTGGAGTCTTTCTGTGGTCTCATGTTAGCAAGGCGGACTATTGCCGCAATCTGCGGCGGGATGATTTCAAACCTGATGTGCAGGTGCTGCGGCGGATCGCAGGACAGGCAATTCCAGCGGCGCTGAACATGCTCACCATCTCGCTGGGGGTGTTTGTCATCACCTGGTTTGTGAAGCACTTCGGCAAAGAGGCTGTGGCTGCCACGGGCATTGCTACACGAGTGGAGCAGATTGTGCTCATGCCTGCCATCGGCCTGAATGTGGCGGTGCTGAGCATCGTGGGGCAGAATCACGGTGCCGGTCTGCCGCACCGCGTGCGCGAGGCCTGGGTGACGAATGTGAAAATCGGTGCGGGACTGATGCTGATCGGCGGCTTGCTTGTGTGGCTCTTGGGTGAACCCGCCATGAGGATGTTCAGCCAGGATCCGATCGTGATCGGGCATGGTCGCGACTACTTGCTTAGCTCATCGCTCACTCTTGCGGCCTACCCGATTCTGTTTGTCACTGTCTTTGCCATGCAGGGCATCAAGCAGCCTGCCTATGGCCTGTGGATGGGCATCTACCGGCAGCTCGTCGCACCCGTGGTGGTGTTTCACACCCTGGCCTTCACCCTTGGCTGGGGGCTGTGGGGCGTGTGGTGGGGCATCTGCATTGTCACCTGGAGCGCCGCCCTTTTCGCGCTCGGCTGGGGCTGGCGGAAGTTTTGAGGCATTTCTGTCGCTGCAGACGAGCAGCGCCTGATTGACAAATTCACCGCACCGGCGACGCATCCGTCATGTCCGCCAAACCTGACCCCGCCACGCTGCCTTGCAGTCCACTCGATGAAACCGCCGGTTTGAAATACTTCCCGCGCATGCTGGGCAAGATCCGCCTGCATGCCGCTGGCAAGCTGTGGGAGGATCTCCATGCAAATTTGGGCAAAGGCAGTGACGGCAGCTGCGTTGGATTCCTGCATGTGAACTATGACGACCTCAAGACTCGTGTGCTGGAAGGTGGGACAGACGAAGAGATCTTGCACTGGTGCCAGGTGCACGGCCGTCCGCTGAATGACACCGACAAGCTCGTGTGGAACTACTACATCCTGAAACTCGGCATCAATGATCACATCACGGACATATTGGCAAAACGAAAAGCCGATGGCGGCCTCGGTGATCGTGACGACATCCAGACCATCACGAAATACATTGATGTGGATGAGGGAAGGCTGCCTTGAATGAGTGAAGAGGCGTCACCACCGGTTTCATTCTGGCAGAGCGTGCGGCAGTCACTGCGCGGTGCGGAGCAGCATGACTACACCGCGCTGCCGCTGAATCGTGCGGTCATCCTGCTCGCGGTGCCGATGGTGCTGGAGATGGTCATGGAGTCGTTGTTCGCCGTGGCGGATGTTTTTTGGGTTTCGCATCTAGGAAAGGAGGCCGTGGCCGTCGTAGGCCTGACGGAGTCGATCATGACGCTCATCTATGCGGTCGCCATTGGCATAGCGATTGCCGCCACGGCGATCATTTCGCGCCGCATTGGTGAAAAGGAGCCGGAGCTCGCAGCACAGGCGGCGGGACAAATCGTGCTGCTGGGGGTGCTTGCGGCGACGGGCATTGGCATCGTACTCGGGTATTTTGCCCCTGACATTCTGCGACTGATGGGTGCTGGTGAGGAAATAGTGACGCTCGGCACCGGTTTTGCCCGCACGATGCTGGGTGGCAATGCCACGGTCTTTTTGATCTTCCTCATCAACGCCATTTTTCGGGGTGCGGGTGATGCCGTGATCGCCATGCGGACATTATGGCTGGCGAATGCGCTGAACATCGTGCTGGGGCCATGCTTCATCTTCGGCTGGTGGATTTTCCCCGAATTGGGTGTCACAGGAGCCGCCGTGGCGACGAACATCGGCCGCGGTATTGGCGTTCTGTATCAGCTCTGGCATCTCGCAGGGCATCACAGCCGTGTGAAAGTGCGCTGGCAGCATTTCAAACCGGAACGGGAGGTGATCGCAGCGGTGCTGAGCAAGTCCGGCAGCGGCATCGTGCAGCTTCTCATCAGCACCACGAGCTGGGTGGGGCTGTTCAAAATCCTCGCACTCTTCGGCAGTTCAGCGCTGGCAGGTTACACGATTGCGATACGCATTGTGGTCTTTGCGCTGATGCCAGCGTGGGGGCTGGCGAATGCTGGAGCCACTTTGGTGGGGCAAAACCTCGGCGCACATAAACCAGAGCGTGCGGAGGCAGCGGTCAAGATCGCCGTGAAGTTCGACGTCATCGTCCTGAGCTTGATCGGGATCTTCTTCGTGCTGTGCGCACATCCGCTGATTCGTTTGTTCACCCAGGATCCTGAGGTGGTGGCCTACGGCACCCAGGCATTGTGGGTCGTTAGCCTTGCTTTCCCGCTTTACGCGGCCGGCATGTGCTTCGAGGCCGCGTTCAATGGCTCCGGTGACACCTGGACGCCCGCGCGACTGAATTTCCTATGCCTCTGGGTTGGTCAGATTCCCATCGCGTGGCTGTTTTCGAAAACCTTCGCCTTTGGCCCTCTCGGCGCGTTCATCTCGGTTCCCGTTTCCTACTCGTTGCTAGCCATCTTCAGCGGTTTGCTGTTCAAACGTGGCAGGTGGAAAACTCAGAAGGTTTGAATTCAGCCGACCTTATCATTTTATGAAGTCACTCATTTTTAGTCTGATCTCGATTGTTTGCGCGACCGCATCCGCCGCTGAACTTCAATCCACCGGTGCAGGCATTGAAATATCCGCCGGCAGCCTCGGCAGCTTCACGCTGACCTATCCTGAGTTTGATCCGGTGCACAAACAGATCGAGGTGAAAGCGACCGGGACAAACGCGACGGTGCGCTATGAGGGCGGGGCGGAGTGCGCGATTTCCATCAGCAAGGATGAGATCGACCTCTCATTTAAAGGTGTGCCAGCAGATGTGAAGTCATGGAAAATGTCCGTCCTTATCGACATCGGTTTCGCGAAAGGCGGCGAGTGGAAGATTGCAGACAAGGAGGGCAAGTTTCCGTCGGAAAAATCTTCGCCACCACATTTCGCGAGCCTGAACAGCACAAGCTTTCTGCTGAAGAATGCGCAGGGGCAGAGCCTGAGCTTCACCACGCCGGAATATTCATTTCAGCAGCTCACGGACAATCGCGAGTGGAACTGGGCGATCTACAACTGGTTCTTCATGGTGCCGTACAATAAAGACCAGCCAACGGCGAAAATTCGCATCACTTCAGATCTCGCTGCCGTCGCAAAGCTGATTGATCCCTTTGGTCAGAGCCTCAAAGATTCGTTCCCGAACAAGCTCAAAAGCCTGGAAGACCTGAAGGCTGATGTGGAGGCCGACAAAAGTTACTACTCAAACATCGAAACACCGAAGCTGGATCGTTTCGGCGGCCAACCCGGCAGTGGTGAGGCGCTTGGCCTGAAGAAGACCGGCTTCTTTCATGTGGAGCAGAAGCAGGACAAGTCATGGTTGGTGGATCCCGATGGGAACGCCTTCTTCCACCTGGGCATCTGCGGCTTCGCCCCGAGCGATGACTACACCTACGTCACAGGTCGCGAGGGCATCTACGAGTGGCTGCCAAAGGCGGAGGGCGAGTTTGCCAGTGCCTTCCGGCCCGGTGATGGCGATGCGAATTTCTCCTTCTATCTCGCGAACGTGATCCGCAAGTTCGGCGCTCCCTATGACTATGAAACGCATGCCTCACGCATGATCGAGCGGGTGCGCAAGTGGGGCTTCAACTCGATCGGCGCGTTCAGTCCCACGCCCGAGAATGCACATGTGAAGGTCGATTTCCCGTATGTGACCAGCCTGCCGATCAATGCCTGGGAAGGCGTGCCGCGCATCCCCGGCGTGCATGAGGTGTGGGATCCGTATGATGCACCAACGGGGCAAAAGATCGCCGAAAACCTCGCCCGTGAGCTGCCTGCGCGCGCCAATGATCCGCTGCTCATCGGTTATTTCATCGTGAATGAGCCGCGCTATGATGAAATCGCACGCGTCGTTCCCTCCCTCACTGGTCAGCATGCCTGCAAGCGGCGTCTGGTGGCGGTGCTGAAGGACAAGTACCACTCCGTGGATGTCTTCAACAACGCATGGCAGCTCAAAGCGGCCACCTTTGATGAGTTGCTGGATGTCGGCCTCGCAGTGACCACGGACGCAGCCAAAGCAGACATGAAAGACTATGTGGGCGCGTTCATGGAAAACTACTTCGCGCAGGCCGAAAAACTGTTCCGCCAGCACGACACGAAGCACATGCTCATCGGCAGCCGTTTACAGCCGGTGACGATGAATGATGAACATCTCTGCCGCATCATGGGCAGGCATCTAGACATCGTGTCCTACAACTACTACACCATGGGTGTCGATACGGCGGCACTGAAGCGCTTTCACGAATGGACCGGCAACAAGCCAATGATGCTCAGCGAGTTCTTCTGGGCCTCGCCCAAGGACAGCGGGCTGGTGGGCGGGCGTGAAGTCAGCAGCCAGCATGAGAGGGGACTGGCCTATCGCAACTACGTCGAGCAGAGCGCCTCCCTGGGATTTGTCATTGGCATTGAGTGGTTCACCCTCATTGATCAGGCCACGACTGGCCGCTGGTTCAGCAAGTACAATGGAGAGAGCTACAACACCGGCCTCGTCAGCGTGGCAGATCGTCCGTGGAAGGACATGCTGGCCGAAATGATGAAGACCAACCACACCATCTATGATCTCCTGCTGGGCAAGCGCCCACCGTTCGCCTGGGATGATCCCCGTTTCCGAGTCGAGGCAAAATAAAGCGGCTAGATCAAGGATGGTCATCCAGGTGCCAAGGATGCGCATCTGGTGCGAGTTGTGACTTGTGCTGGTGAAATGCAAGTCTCTTGGCTAAGATGTGGTTTATGCCATCCAAATCCAAAATCGTTCAGCTCGTGGCCAGCGGTGACCTGCGCCTTTCTGCCAATCAAACGTGCTGGCCAGCCCAGGCAGCCATGGAGGAGGCGCTGGGTGCCGCACTGAAGGCGGAGGGCTGGGAGGTCAAACGTGCGCATGCCCTGGACACATCGAAGAAACACGGATTCATCGACTCGCAGCGGATGGGCATTGAGGTTTTTCGTGGCATCGACCCCGAGGCACCGCTGATCGTGGCGGAGGCAGTATGGCAATACTCGCATCATGTGCTGGCAGGCTTGACCACGCATCGCGGCCCGATTTTGACGGTGGCAAACTGGAGCGGCCAGTGGCCTGGACTGGTCGGCATGCTCAATCTCAACGGCTCCCTCACAAAGGCGGGCGTGAAATACTCCACGCTCTGGAGCGAAGATTTCACGGATGCATTTTTCAAGACCAAGCTGAAGCAGTGGCTCAAGTCCGGCAGCATCACCCATGACCTCAGCCACGTGCAAAAGTTGGAGAAGGTGAAGGTGCCGGCCAAAGCGGCGGCATTGGGCAAGGAACTGGCGGCCACTTTGCGCGCAGACAAGGCCATCATGGGCATTTTTGATGAAGGCTGCATGGGCATGTTCAATGCCATCATTCCTGACCATGCACTGCATGCCTGCGGCGTGTTCAAGGAGCGGCTGAGCCAGTCGGCGCTCTATCATGAGACGATGCAAGTGAGCGATTCCGATGCACTGGCGATCCACACCTGGGTGGTGAAACACGGCATGACATTCCAACTCGGCGACAATCACGCCACGCAGCTCACGCGCGATCAGGTGCGGCTGCAGTGCAAAATGTACGCCGCTGCCCTGCGCATCGCGGATGACTTCGGCTGCGACGCCGTCGGCATCCAATATCAGCAGGGCTTGAAGGACCTGCTGCCGGCAAGTGACCTCGTGGAAGGCATGCTGAACAACTCGGACCGCCCGCCGGTGAAGTCGCGTGACCGCAAACGCACCTTGCTGGAAGGCCAGCCGCTCCTGCACTTCAATGAAGTGGACGAATGCGCAGGCCTCGACGGAATGCTCACGCAACGTGTGCATCGCGCGCTGCAGCAGCCGGTTGAAACGACCCTGCACGACGTGCGCTGGGGTGAAAAATACGGCAAGGACTACGTCTGGGTCTTCCTCATCAGCGGCGCGGCGCCTCCCGCACATTTCGTTGAAGGTTGGAAGAGCGCCGAGGGCTTCCGCCAGCCGGCGATGTACTTCCCGAGCGGTGGCTCCACACTGCGTGGCATTTCCAAGCCGGGTGAAATCGTCTGGTCACGCATCTACGTGCAGGATGAAGCACTGCACATGGACATCGGCCGCGGTTGTGTGGTCGATCTTCCGCGTGAGGAAACCGAGCGCCGCTGGCAGCTCACCACCCCGCAGTGGCCGATCATGAGCGCCGTGACCTATGGCGTGAGCCGCGACCAACTCATGGCCAAGCATCAGGCCAACCACGTTCAGGTCGCCTATGCGAATGATGCCAAGGCGGCGGACGACTGCATGTTTGCCAAGGCGGCGATGGCCCGCGCCCTGGGCATGCAGGTGAATGTGTGCGGCACTCTGTCGCGTTGATTGTTTTCCCAACCATGAAGCTCCTCCAACCCCTCCTGCTCGCCTGTTTCTGCAGCCACACTTTTGCCGCTGACGGCCTCATGCCGCTCAAGTACAACAATCCCGGCCTCGTGGTCGATCTCGGTGTGGGTTTGTGGGCGTGGCCGCTGCCGATGGATTTCGATGGAGATGGAGATCTCGATCTTGTCGTGAACTGTCCCGACAAGCCCTATAACGGCACCTACTTCTTCGAGAACGCCAGCGGCGACACGTCGAAATACAAGATGCCGGTGTTCAAGCCCGCCAAGCGCATCAGTGCAGGAAAGCAGAATGTGGAGGTAAGCTATGTGAACGGCAAGCCGCAGGTGCTTTCGCCTGGAAGAGTGTATCCTGACTTTCTCAAAACCGGTCTGGAGCATGAGCAGAAGCTGCCGCTTGATGCGAAGGTGCACCCCAACAAAGTCCGTGGCGACATGTGGCGCGTGGTGGATTTCGATGGTGACGGCAACAACGACCTCATTGTCGGCGTCGATGACTGGACCGAGTACGGCTGGGACAACGCCTACAACGAAAACGGCCGCTGGATGAACGGCCCCCTGCGCGGCTACGTGTATGTGCTGCGCAACACCGGCACGAATGATAAACCGGCCTATGACAAGCCGAAGAAAATCATGGCCACCGACCGCCCGGTAGAAACCTTCGGCTGGCCCTCACCGAACTTCGCGGACTTCGATGGCGATGGCGATCTCGACCTGCTCTGCGGCGAGTTCCTCGACGGCTTCACCTATTTTCAAAACAGCGGTACGCGCACGCAACCAAAGTATGCGCTGGGCGTCCGCCTGAAGGCAGACACGGGCCGCTATCTCACGATGGATCTTGAGATGATCACGCCCACCGCGATTGACTGGGACAAGGATGGCGATGTCGATCTCATCTGTGGCGACGAAGATGGCCGCGTAGCCTTCATCGAAAACACCGGCAAACTCGACAATAAAGCGCCTGTCTATGCTGAGCCGCGCTACTTCCAGCAGGAGGCGGATCAGGTGAAGTTCGGCGCGCTCGCCACGCCCGTCGGATTCGACTGGGATGGCGACGGCGACACCGACATCATCTGTGGCAACACGGCGGGCTACGTCGGCTTCATTGAAAACCTCAGCGGCAAAGGTGTGGAGACGCCGAAGTGGGCCGCGCCTGTACGCCTCGAAGCTGCTGGCAAAGTCATCCGCCCCATGGCCGGCGGCAATGGCAGCATCCAGGGCCCCTGCGAGGCCAAATGGGGCTACACTACTCAGACCGTGGCCGATTGGGATGGCGATGGCCTGCCCGATCTTCTGCTGAACTCCATCCTCGGCAAAGTCGTGTGGTACAAAAACATCGGCACACGCCAAAAGCCTCACCTTGCCGCAGCGCAGCCTGTGGAGGTTGAGTGGAATGGTCCGCAGCCCACACTCGCCTACGGCTGGCTTCGCCCTGAAGGCAAAGCGCTGCTCACCCAGTGGCGCACCACACCTGTCGCCGTCGATTGGAACAAGGACGGCCTGACCGATCTCATCATGCTCGATCAAGAAGGCTATCTCGCGTTTTTTGAGCGGGCAAAACAGAAGGGCAAACTGATCCTCAAGCACCCGCAGCGTGTTCTCTGCGCCGCGCCGGAAGTGCAAGCACCTGCGGCAGCGGACAAGGCGGTCAAAGTGAAAACACCTGTCGCCATGAAGCCCGGCGAACCGCTGCGTCTGAATGCAGGCATTGCGGGCAAAAGCGGCAGGCGCAAGATCTGCATCATGGACTGGGACCAGGACGGCAGGCTCGACATCCTGCTCAACTCCGCCAACGCCAACTTCATCCGTCAGACCTCCAGCAGCGATGGAAAATGGTTCTTCGCCGACATGGGTCTTCTCATTGATGCCAACATCGAAGGCCACGACGTGAGTCCTACCACAGTGGATTTCAATGCCGATGGCCTGCCGGATTTTGTCGGCGGTGCGGAAGACGGGCATTTGTACTACCTGCGAAATCCGCAGACAAAATAGCTCGTTTTGCTCACAGACCGCTCTTTCCACGTGCTCTGTGCTGAGTAGTGAGAGGCATGACATGGATTGAAATCCTCTCCCTCAGCGCCGCAGGTTGCACTGCCGGTGCGATCAACGCCATTGCGGGTGGAGGCACGCTGCTGACATTTCCGGTGCTGCTCATGTGCGGCACGCCGCCCGTGCTGGCAAATGCGACGAGCACCGTCGGTCTGGTCATTGGCACGGCTGGCAGCATCTTGGGTTTTCGTGGACGTTTAAAAGCGATCCGCACGCTGCTGTGGAGCTTTGTTCCCATCTGTCTCATCGGTGCGGCCATCGGCAGTTGGTTGCTGACACAGACCAGCGATGATCAATTCTCGAAGCTCATTCCCTTCCTCGTGCTGTTTGCCACTGTGCTGTTTTTCCTTCAGGGCTTTCTGCGCAAGTCTGCCACGGAGGGGAAGGCGAAAGCTCTGTGGTTCTCCATCGCGCTGCAGCTGCCCGTGGCGATTTACGGCGCGTTTTTTGGCGCAGGCATCGGCATTCTGATGCTCGCTTCATTCGGTTTCATGGGCATGACGGACATCCACGAGATGAACGCGCTGAAGAACATTCTCGGATCGCTGATCAACGTCATTGCGGCCGTCTGGTTTATTGCTGTTGGCATGGTCAACTGGCCGCAGGCGCTGGCCCTGACAGCGGGTGCATTGATCGGCTACTATCTCGGAGCACACTTTTCTCAGCGCATCTCACCGCAGAGAGTGAGACATCTCATCACAGCCATCGGGTTGATCATTTCTGTGCTCATGTTCTGGAAGCAGTTTGGGTGAAAAGGCTGCTGCCTACTCTCCGCAGACTGCATGCGAGTGCCACGAATGAGTAGAATAAGCGCTCCTTTAAAACGGCTTGGCACCAATCAATTCGAGCCAGCTGATGGTTCCCTGATGCCGCCAGGTGAGTGTTACCAGGAACTGAGTTGATTTGCCCCAGGGGACCAATGTTTCAAGGCGTTTGCTCAAGGCTTCATGCCGAGGTATGAAAGCAGGCCCCTGCCCACTATCGGTTTCGACTTTGAAGCATTCATATTCCGCATATCGCGGCGCATCACTTCCAAAGTAATGCATGCGGGAGATCATGGCGAGCAGAGTGAAATTTCCGGCCTGTGGCATTGTCAGAATATCTGAGAGGTCATTGCCACGAGCTTCGCCAAGGAGCCAGTGGTTGATGGCTTCGCGAAACGGGTCCGGCATGCGAAGCTTAAAGTCTTCCGGGATGACGGGCTTCATGAACATTTCCTCCACGGGCTTGCCGTTCTGTGGCAGGTGATGCCTGCGAAAGATGGTGGGAGATGCCAGCCATAGCTCCTCCTTTTCCCGGTCCCAGAAAATGATGAAACGCTCGTTTTGGATCGACAAAGGTGCAAAAGCGGTGACACCTGCGACTCCATCGCTCAACCTGTCTTTGAGTGTGTAGCTGCGCATGCTCGAACGACCGTCCTTTCCCCGCATGGGTTGGGGATCGACACTGATGGTATAACGCGAGTTCAGCTGAAGTGGGCGTCCGGCTGTGGTGAGGAATCGAGGATCGTCCTCGACAAACTGTGGAATGCGGGTCGCGGGTTTGAGCCGCTCCTGCTCGATTTGTTTCTCCAGCCTGGTGATTTGCTCGCTCAAGGACTTCATCTGCGGATGGTTTCGTCCGAGTGTCTGTCTAAGTTCGGACATTTGCCGCTGACAAAAGAGCAGCTCCTCCTGCAGCCGGTTTTCCCAGGCCGACATAAGGGCCTTGGATTTCGCTGGCGGCTGAACAGAAGCCGCGCTTTTTCCGGGAGCCTGGCCGCTGAAATACCACACCACACTGCCGGCCACGCCCAGCAAAAGCAGCGTCAGCACGATGATGAGCACCACCGCACAGCCTATGCGCTGGCGTTTGAATAGAGAACGAATCCAATAAATGAGGCCGACCACCACCAAGGCCAGCACCAGGACTTGCAGGCCAAAGATACGGGCGCTGACTCCGAATGGTTCCTGAGGAGTGACGGTGGAAGAAGGTGCACTCGCCTTGGCAGGCAGTTCAAGCGTTAGCGGTTGGTCCAGCAGACGACAAATGACAACAGCACTGTTTGTATTTGTTTTAGCAGAGATGAGACTGGTTGTGAGAAGTTCGTTCTGGAGTTGTGTGTAATTGCAGTTGAGTTCCTTTGTTTTTTCAGAGTCACCAATCTGTGTGTGAATTCGAACAAGCTCGTCTTTGAGGCGGGTGATTTCGATCCGTGCCTTCACTTCATAGTCTTTTGAGGCTTGGTTCCACTGCAGGTGGCTGGACTGAGTGACATTGGCATATTCGATGCGCACTTCGCTCGATTCCAAGGAGCTCACGGTCCATTGGACGTAAAAGGAAGAATCAGTCCCGCTGTGCTCACTAATGATGAACACTCGGCTTGAAGCGTTGGTAGTTGTGTTGTGCGAAGCATCTTGGCGCAGGATGAACAGCACCACCAGAATTCCTGCAATCAACGAGCCTAACAGCATGCCGAGAGCGACCCGCCTTTTTTGAGGCTGCGGCGATGCCACGTGGGTTTGTCCCACCTCTGCTTTTTCCGGCATGGGTGTGACCGCTCCAGCGAGCTGTGTGCGGAATTCTGCTGCCGTGGCAAAGCGCAGCTCCGGTTTTGTTTCCAGGGCCCGCAGCACGATCTCATCCAGCCGCACATCGATCTGCACGCGTTTGGATGGCGGTTCGAGTTTGTCCTTTGGCAGCTCGCCAGTCAGCAGTTCGTAGAGAATGACGCCGAGTGAATAGATGTCCGCCCGATGATCCACATGGGTCGCGTCATCGCGCTGCTCCGGTGCCGCGTAAGCCGGTGTGCCGAACGGCTGCGACAATGACTCGCCGCCATTCTCTGCCGTTGTTCCGATCATTTTGGCGATCCCGAAGTCGGCAATCTTCACGCGTCCTGTTTTGTCGAGCAGTAGATTTTCCGGTTTGATGTCTCGATGCACGATGCCGTGCTCATGCGCATACTGCAGCGCATCACACACGGGGGGCACGATGGCCAGAGCCTGCTCCGGCGTGAATCTGCCAGCCTGCATCGCCTGACGGAGATTGACGCCATCGACGTACTCCATGAGCAGAAAGAAGTAGCCGCCAGCCTGGCCGAAGTCGTGGATCGTGACGATGTGCGGATGATTCAGCGCCGCGAGCGCCTGCGCCTCCTTTTCAAAACGTGCGGCGAACTTCGCGTCATTCGAGCGCTCTGGAGCCAGGAGCTTGAGAGCGACAAGGCGGTTCAGTGTTTTCTGCCGTGCCTTATAAACAACACCCATGCCGCCACGACCAAGACACCTGATGATTTCCAGCTGTGGAAAATGAGGGGCCAGTTCCTCCGGAGTCAGCGGAGCCTGCGGTGAAAGGGGAAGGGCATCCGGCGGCAGTGTTTCCGTCGCGAAATTAAATGCGGCGATGCAGCGCGGACACAGGCCCTGGGGTGCATCGGCCGGCAGCTCGCAGCCGCATTTGGGGCATGGGGTGGATTCGGAACTCATCGCTTCCATGAGTAGTTCAGGGGGTTCGCTGCCTTGTTACAAGCGAATTTCCATCAAACGCTGCTCAGCACCGCGACCACATGCTTCATCTCCATGTCCACATCCTCGCCTTCCGCCAGCGTGGCGGCGATGCTGGCACGGAACAGTTCACGGAAACGCTTGCGCAGCCGATGCACCGCCACGCGTGCCGCACCCTCGCTGCAGCCCATTTTGGCGGCCAGCTCCGGGTAGGAGATGCTGCCGCGATCAAGAGTCAGGCAGTGCTTTAGCGACTGAAAATCCTCCGCCTTGGAGGCCGCGACAAATTCAGTTTCCAGGCAGGTTAGGGTCTGCTCCAGGAGCGTCATCGCCCAGCGCCGTTCAAACATCGCATCCGGTGCCAGGTCCGGTTCGCTCGCAAACCGGCGCTCTGCATCTTCCGCATCGAGCGGCACATGCGTGATGTGTCCTCCACGTTTCTGCGAGGTGCTTTTGTGCCATTCGTTGATGAGAAAGCGCTTCATCGCCACGAGCAGAAATGTGCGAAAGCGCCCCTGCTCCGGCCCTGCGGCACGCAGCCAGTCCTTTTCCACGAATCGCGCGAAAAACTCCTGCGTCAGATCTTGCGCGTCGTGCGGGGTGTGCCCGTCACGTCGCACATACGCGTAGAGCGGATACCAGTAGGCCCGGCAAAGCGTCTCCATGGCCTGCTGGGAATCCTGGTGCTTCGCCGCCAGCACGACGGACCAACGAGTGGTCACAAAGAGTGGGGAAGGAGAAGGGCTGGCGGGCATGTTGGCGGCGTTTCTTCAAGAAACGCGGCCGAATGTTACATGCAAATCACACCAACTGCCACGGGCCGCGCATCGGGCGCGTCAGCATAGCCGAAGCCTCTTCATCTCCAAGGATCTGCTCTTTGACCGGATCCCAGCTTAGCTTGGAGCGGTTCAGTCGCAGAGCGATGTTGGCCAGATGCGCGATGGTGATGCTGCGGTGAGCGTACTCGATGGGTGCGGCAGGTTTCACGCCGTCCTGGATGGCGTCGATGAAATTGCGGAAATGGTCCTTGCTCTCGTAGAGGCGGACATCGCTTTCAGCGAGCGGCTTGCGCAGGGAGTCAGGCTTGATCTCCAGTTTGCCCCGGGTGCAGAGCACGCTGCCGTTTTCGCCTTCAAAGAGGATGCCGGAGCCGAAGTCCTGCTTGTCAGCCACGCGCACCGTGGTGCCATCCTCGTAGCGATAGGCGAAAGAGAAGGTCGGTGGCGTGGTATAGAGACTTCCTGGCAGGGGCCAGGTGGCCTTCAGATCAAAGAACTCCACCGGGCCGCTCTCATCTTGCCCCAGCGCCCATTGCACGATGTCGAGGTGATGCGCGCCGAAGTCAGTGATGTTGCCGCCGGAGTAGTCGAAGAACCAGCGCCAGTTCGAATGCAGTCGTGCCGGACAAAAGGGGGCGTCAGGCGCGGGGCCGAGCCAGAAATCGTAGTTCAAGCCTTCTGGAACCGGCGCAGGCGCGGTGAGTGCTGCGCTTCCGTTGTTATCACGATTGTCGCTCGCCAGACCGACGCGGATTTGTTTCAGCCTGCCGATCTTGTCGTTGCGCACGTATTCGCAGGCCATGCGGAAGTGGATGTCACTGCGCTGCTGGCTGCCGGTCTGCCAGACGACCTTGCTGTCCCGCACCACGTCGCTCATGAAGCGGCCCTGCGCCACGGTGAGGCTCAGCGGTTTCTCGCAGTAGATGTTTTTCCCGGCCCGTGCTGCCGCCACGGCCATCAGTGCATGCCAGTGGTCGGGCGTGGCGATCTGAACGGCATCCACGTCTTTGCGGGCGAGCACCTCACGGAAATCCTCATGCGTAGAGCAGCCCTGCGTGCCGTAGGTCTTGTCCACCAGACGCCCCGCCGGTTCGCGGCCCAGTGTTCCCGCCTTTTTGATAATGCTCTTATTGTAGCGGTCGGATTCACGTTCCACATCACACACGGCGATGACCTGAACACGTTCGTCCTGCAGAAAATTCTTCACCACATCCGTCCCGCGGCCACCGCAGCCGATCAGCGCGAGCGTCGTTCGGTTGGATGGTGCCACCGCGCCATTTTTCCCCAAAGCGGAGGCGGGTATGAGCATGGGAAAGCCCAGTGCCGTGGTTGTGGCGGAGCATTGCTGAAGGAATCGGCGGCGGTTGGAGCAGTCAGCTGGCATGGCTTAACCTTAACGTTCGGTTGGCAGCCAGTTCTTCAATCTGCCTTACCTCTTGCCAATTTGAACCACATACGCTCATTGCCATGACATTTTGGACCCCGTCAAGCGCGCCACCAAACCTCGCGCCGTGAAGAAGGCTGCGAACCGCAAACCACCACCCCCTTCCGGGCGTGCGCGGGGGGATGCGCTCGGTCTCGTGGATCTGACGCTTGCCTCTGCCGAGGTTCAGCGAAAGCTCAAGCAGACAGACCTGGTGCTCGACCACGTCACGCCGCAGGCCTTCGGCTTTGCGGCGGCGCTCATGGTTCGGCATGCGGAGAAGACCATGCCCGGGCGTCGCGTTTGGATCTTGTGCGCAGATGTGAAGACGCAGGATCACGTGCATGCTGAACTCGGTGTATGGCAGTGCCCCGCACTGTATTTCCCGCGTCTTGGGCAGGTGGTGAACGATGCCTTGATTGACCCCGAACTGCTGGCTGAACGCGCGGGTGTGCTTGGCCGCATGATGGAAGGAGACGCACCGGTCATGGTGCTGTGCGCGGAAAGTTTGGACGAGTCCGCTCCTGCGCTGGCCGAAATCTCCAGCCAGCGCCGCATGCTCAGCGTCGGAGCGAAGCTGGATGTGGAGGACCTGTTGCGTGATCTGAGCGAGGCGGACTACGAACGTGTGCCCGTCGTGACCGAGCGCGGTCAGTTCGCTCGTCGTGGTGGCATCGTAGACTTCTTCTCCTGGCAGGCGGAGGAACCGCTGCGGCTGGAGTTTTTCGATGACGAGATCGAATCGATCCGTGCCTTTGATCTGCACAATCAGTCTTCCATCAAGCGGCTGGAGAGCGTGGGCGTCATCCTGCAGATGAATGACAATGCGGAGGACGCCTCTCGGGTGCGGGAGCATCTGCATAAGGAGGATTTCGTCGTTACCATTGATTGCGAGGGTGAAGCGCATGCACGTATTCTCAGCGGTGCCGCACCCGTTGAAGGCATGGAGGATTACTCAGCGGCGATTCATGAGAACCCGCTGGGCGTATTCGATGCGTCCGACTTTGTTTTGCATGAAGCACGGCGTGAGCACTTCGCCCGTCAGATTCGCGAATGGCATGGTGACGGCTGGCGCACCGTCATTTTCTTCCATAACGAGGCTGAACGTGAACGCTTCGCGGAACTTCAAAGCGGCCTCCCTGCCTCGCTCGAAACAAAGCTGGGTTTGTTGTATCGCGGCTTCACCGTGCCGGCGGCCAAACTGGCAGTGCTGACCGGCGCGGAAATTTTTGGCCGTCATCAAAACATCCGCCGCGTGCGCGGCTCGAAACTCGATGAAGCCGAAGTGCTGCGCAAGGCGCGCGATGTGATGCGCGACCTGCGTGAGGGCGACATCGTCGTGCATGCCGAGCATGGTGTGGCACGCTTTGGCGGCGTCGAGGTTCGTGATTCCGGCAAACGCGAAGAGGTGCTCGTGCTGCATTACGCCGAAGGTGCCAAGCTCTTTGTGCCGGTGGCCCACACGCACATGGTCACGCGTTATGTGGGTGTCGGCGGCAAGGCACCTGCCTTGAGCAAGCTCAGCGAAGCGCGCTGGCAGAAGACGCGCAAGAGCGCGGAGAAAAGCGTCGAGGACTTCGCCGTGCGCATGCTGAGTGTGGCGGCAGAACGGCAGACGCTGAAAGCGTATTCGCACCAGCCAGACACGAAGTGGCAGGTCGAGTTCGAGGAATCATTTTTATACCGCGAAACTCCTGATCAGCTTCGCAGCGTGGAGGAGATCAAACGCGACATGGAGGCTGAAAAACCCATGGACCGTCTGCTCTGTGCCGATGTCGGCTTCGGCAAAACGGAGGTCGCCATTCGTGCGGCATTCAAAGCGGTCATTGGCGGCCGTCAGGTGGCCATCCTCGTGCCCACCACGGTGCTGGCACGTCAGCACTGGGAGAATATTCGCCAGCGCATGAGCGAGTTCCCCGTGTCCGTCGAAATGCTCTGTCGCCTCACACCACCGAACCGTGAGCGTGAGATCCTGCGGGGCATCACCGAGGGTACGGTGGACATCGTCGTTGGCACGCACCGTGTCATTTCCAAAGACGTGCGCTTCAAGAACCTCGGCCTCGCCGTGATTGATGAGGAGCAGCGCTTTGGTGTGAAGCACAAAGAAAAATTCAAAGATCTCTTCCGCCTCGTCGATGTGCTCACGCTCAGCGCCACGCCGATTCCACGCACGCTTTACCTCGCCCTCATGGGCATGCGTGACATGAGCACCATCGAGACACCGCCACCGAACAAGCAGGCCGTGCAGACCATGATCTGCCCCTACGACGAGCGCACGATCAAGCAGGCCGTCGAGGCGGAGATCCAGCGCGGCGGACAGGTCTTCTTCCTGCACAACCGCGTGATGACCATCGAAAAAGTCGCGCAGCGCATTCGTGATTTATGTCCGAAGGCCCGCGTAATCATCGGCCACGGCCAGATGGACAGCGAACTGCTGGAGGACGTGATGCACACCTTTGTCGACGGTGGGGCGGATGTACTCGTTTGCACCACCATCATTGAAAGCGGTGTCGATATTCCCAATGCGAATACCATCATCATTGATCGTGCGGACCGCTTCGGGCTGGCGGATCTGTATCAGCTGCGCGGGCGTGTCGGCCGTGGTGGTGTGCAGGCTTACGCCTATTTGCTGCTGCCGCAGGATGCGGTGACCGCCGGAGATGCGCGCAAGCGCGTGAACGCGATCAAGCAATACGCCGGTCTCGGCAGCGGCTTCAAAATCGCGCTGCGCGATCTGGAGATCCGTGGCGCGGGCAATCTTCTCGGCACGGAGCAGAGCGGCCACATCGCAGCCGTCGGTTTTGATCTCTATTGCCAGATGCTCAAGCAAAGTGTCGCCCGCATGCAGGGCCGCCGTGTGGCGCGCCCGGTCGAAGTCGGGCTGCGTTCAGATTTTCTCGTCATGAACGAGGCCATGATGGTGCAGGCGGAAAAACACGCCACACCGGCCTTCCTGCCCTCCACCTTCATCGAAGACCTCAAGCTGCGCATTACGGCCTATCGCCAGGTGGGCGAGATCATGACCCGCAAGGAGCTTGAGGATCTCGAAGGCCAGTGGCGAGACCAATTTGGCGAAAAGCTTCCTCACGCCGTGCAGAACCTGCTCACCTGCGCCGCCATTCGCCTGGCTGCGGCACACGCAGGCATAAGCGATGTCGAAATCAAAGAGCGCAAACTCATGCTCATGCGCAACAACAAGTTCGTCATGATTCAGGGGAAATTCCCCCGCCTCAGCTCGCGCGAAGGCCACAAACAGCTCACTGAGACGCTGGAGATGCTGCGGACGCTGTGATCAGTCGTTGTTCGACAGCTCCGTGTCGAAAAGCTTCTGCCCTGTGGCATCTCCAAGTTCGTAACACTGCTTGAGCCCTCCTGGAAAAAACGGCGAGGGGCGTGAATGATTCGTGGTGATGATGGTGAGTTTTTTGCCGTGCAGACGTGCCAGTTCAATGCGGTCGTTCAGAATCTGGCGGTTCATGGATGCATGCGTCGCGGCGATGGTGGCCAGCAGGCGTCTCAGGGGCATCAGCGGCGGCTTTCCTTGTGGCTGGTCGATGCGGTGAATGATGATGTGATCGATGTCGTCATCCGTGAACCAAGGATCGATCGGCGACTCATGCGCGACACCACCGTCGGTGCACATGCGGTTTTCAAACTCAAGCGGCGTGAAGAGCATCGGCACGCAGGAGCTGGCAGCCATCGCCGTGGCCAGTGGCCCGCTGCGAACGAAGAGGGTCTCATGTTTTGACAGATCGCTCAAAGCGATCAGCAATCGGGGACTCGACAGAGTTTCGATGGTCCGCTTGCCGACGACCGATTCAAAATGGGTGATGGCCCCCCGGGGGTCGAACAAGCCGGGATGAGGACAAAAGAAGCTGCTGATGAGCTGGTGCCAGAGCCACTTGGTGCGCATAGCAAAGGACAGATGGAGGCGAGAGCTGAGCACTGCCTGCCGGATGACTTCCTGCTCCAGGCCTGCGGCGTAAAGCCCTGCAGTGATGGCCCCCGCTGAAGAGCCGGAGATTGCCACCGGACGCACCCCGAGTGCATGCAGCCGCGCCAGGAAGCCCGCATGCGTGGCATAGCCCATGAAAGAAGCTCCGAGGGCGATGGCGATGCGCGGTGGTGAACTCATGCACACTGTGCCTCCGGCGCGATGATGGCGGAATGCTTGGCGCGCAGGAAGATCACGCCTCCGACGATGCCCCAGAACAGATTGAAGATCCAGCCGGCTAGGGAGGCAGAAACGCCCACCGCCTCGGGTACATTGGCCAGACCTGCCAGCAGAGCCTCGAAAGTGCGCTCACGCACGCCGAGCCCGGAGATGGACACGGGCAGTGAGGCCGCTGCATCGACGATCGGCATGGCCGTGAGCACATCGAGCACAGGTGCCGCGCCGCCCACCGCGCGCAGGCCGCAGTAAAAGCTCATGAAAAATGCCGCGTGCATGCCTGTGGAAACGACCGCAGCCGAAAGGGTGCGCTGCCAGAGCCGGGCAGCGACATCATGAATTCGCGAAAGACGTGCGATGAGGCCGGCCAGCCTGGGATTGCCCATGGTGCGGGGAAACGCGCGCCGTCCCCAGGCCAGCAGGCTGGGTTTGAAGGAAAACCAGCTGATCACCAGGCACACAAGCGCCCCGCCGACATACATGGCATAACCCGTGATCAGCATGCGTAAATCATGGCCGATTTCATTCCAGTGAGAGGCCCGCGTCAGCATGCAGATCGCGAACAAGGCGGCCACGGAGATAAGACCCGTGAGATGATCCAGCACGAGCGACACACTCACCGGCATCGTCTGTCCGGGCAGACGCCGGGAAAGTGACATGATCTTGTAGGTGTCGCCACCTACCACGCCGACGGAACTGATGTTGAAGAAGGCGCTGACGATTTCCGTGGAGAGCACGACATGGAACGGCAGATCAGGCACCTGGCCGCGCAGAATGATGTGCCAGCGCAGGGCGGCCAGAAACAGCGAGAGAAACGCAAAAGAGATCCCGGCTAGCGCCCAGGGCCAGTTTGTCAGCAGGGCGCGCAGGCGCGGTGCGATGTCAGCGATGAGATCATGCTGCCGAAACAGCAGCGCAAGCAGCACTCCGCTGATGAGCAGACGCAGGGAGATGGAGATGAGGCGTTTCAAAACGCAGGGCTAGGGCAGGGAAGTCACGCTGCCGCCTTCTGGTCCACGGCCTCAGCGATCGAGTTCACATTTTGCAGAATGCGCTTGGCCTGATCCTGATCGGCCATTTTGAAGCCGAAGTGTTTTTCGATCATCACCACAAGCTGGAGGGCGTCCACGGAATCGAGGCCGATGCCTGCGGGGCCAAAGAGAGGGGTGTCATCGCCGATTTCATCTGCGGCCATGTCGAGCATGAGTTCGCTGATCATTAGTTCCTTGAGGCGCTGGCGGGTCGGCATGTAGGGGATACGTTTCGTAGGGTCCAGAGGGTAGGCTAAAGGAGGCCTCCGTCAATTTTTAGGGTCGAACCAGTGATATAGCTCGCATCCGGGCTCGCAAGGAAGAAAACCGCCGCCGCAATCTCCGCCGGCTTGGCGAAACGCCGCATCGGCAGCTGCATTTTGAGCGCTTTGAGGTGATCCGGGGTCCAATCTGCTGGCAGCCCCCCTTCAATATAGCCGGGGCAGATCACATTCACAGTGATGCCCATGCGGGCTGATTCCTTGGCCAGACTTTGTGTCAGGCCTATCACTCCGGCCTTGGCGGCGGCGTAGTTGGTCTGTCCCGCCGGCGAAGAAATGGCGCTTAGAGAGGCAATGTTGACGATCCGCCCCTGCCGCTCCCGCATCATCCCGGGCAAAACCGCCTGGCAGCCGTGGAACACGGCGTTCAGATTGGCATCCAAAACACGCGACCACTGATCCTGCGCCATGTTGGCCAGCAGCACGTCTTCATGAAAGCCCGCGTTGTTGATTAGGACGCCCAGAGGCCCGGCTATGTTTTCTATTTCGGTCACTGCTGCCTTCCAATCGTCTGGAGAGGTGATTTCGAGGGTGACTAAATTCGCTCGGCCAGGAAATCGTGCCACGAGCTCCTGCGCCCGCTCCCGCCGCTCTCGCACCCCGAGAAACACGCGGCAGTCCTCTTCCCGTGTCAGGAAGAATTCAGCGATGGCAAGGCCCAGGGCCCCATTCGCGCCGGTAATCAGGATGCTACGACTCATCATCAAGCATTGGAGTTCGCCGGGAAGAGTTGCAAGTCACTTCCTCGCCCCACTCCAGACCTTGGGCGATCGGACGCCCGGGCGTGCCTCACCGCCGGGGATCACGATTTGGTCCTGCCAACGCACGGCATTGGTCGTGACGAGCGAAAAGGGCACCTCGCCCGCTTGGCTCCAAGTCTGCGTTTTCACGTCAAAGACCAGAATCGACCGTGGGAAGCCGGGATGCTTTTCCTTGGGCTCGAAGCTGACGTTGGCCCCGTCGTCACCGCCCAGGATGTAGATCTTGCCATCGATCACGGGTGCCGGATTCGGAGCCGCCACGGCCACGCGGGGCATGTCAGTCAGCTTTTTCCAACCTGTGGCCGGTTCGTAGGCCCACGCATCGTTCAGCCATTCGCGCTCAGGTTTGCCATCCTTTCCCGCATGCAATGCTGCCCCGCTGAACAGATGCACCACGCCATCCACCGCAGCCATGCAGGCCAGGATGCGTGGTTGGCCGGGGCAGGGGGGCAATTCCAGCCATTTCGCCTCGGATTGTTTCAAATCGAGCGACCAAAAGGTGCTCATGGCGGTGCTGGCCGTCGGTGTTTCGATGCCCCCGGAGATGTAAATGACCCCCTTGGATTCGCAGCCGCACATGAAGGCGCAGGGCTTTGGCAGCGGCGGCAGTGGGGCAGCTTTTTGCACCCAGAACACCTCACGGAAGTGCTCCGTGGCATTGCCACCGCCGAGGATGATCCAGCCGGCGGGAGTCGTGATGCTCACCCCGTAGCCGTTGGGTTTGGGAAGTTTTCCCACCACCCGCCAGGCTCCGGCAGGCTTCTCCAGCGCGAAGAGCGTGTCATACCAGGCCTTCGTGCCGCCCTCCCAAGGCATTTTGTCGATGAAATGCGTGCCGCCGGCGACCATGAGCTTGCCATCCACCACTCCGGCAAACGAACCAGCGAAACCGCGTGCATCGGGCAGAGCAGGCAGTGACGACCATTGAAAATCGGCGGCGGAGGCCGTCAATGTGAGGGACATGAGACAGAGCAGCGGGCGAAGCATGACCGGCACATAACGTCCTTTTGATGATAGTTCCGGCACATTGAGTGCTTATTTTGGCATACTCATGCTCACCCTTTCCGGCAAATCCCACGGCAAGTTCTGCGACGGCGTCTCGCGTCGCGACTTCCTGCGCATCGGCGGCCTCGCCATGGGCGGGCTGTCGTTGCCAGAACTGCTGAAGGCCGAGGCGGAGGCTCGCACGGGCCGCAGCTTCAAATCCGTGATCATGATCTACATGTGCGGCGCGCCGCCGCATCAGGACATGTATGATTTGAAGATGGACGCGCCGCTGGAGATTCGCGGCCCTTATAAACCCATCAAGACCGCCGTTCCCGGCATCCACATCTCCGAGCACGCGCCGCGTCTCGCCAAGATCATGGACAAGCTGGTGCCTATTCGGAGCATGTACGGCTCGCCGAACGGTGCTCACGACAGCTTCATCTGCTACACCGGCAAGCCACCGCCGCCGAACGGTGGCGGAGCCCCTGTGGGACGTCTTTCCGATCCCCCTTCGTTGGGTTCTGTCGTTTCCCGGCTCAAAGGCCAGGCGGATCCCGCCATGCCTGCCTTCATCGGCCTCGCTCCCAAGGCCGGTCATCCACCCTATGGCTCGCCAGGACATCCGGGCTTCTGCGGCAACACGCATGCCGCCTTCCGTCCGAACGGCACCGGCATGGAAGATCTCCAGCTCAATGGCATCACACTCGACCGTCTCGAAGACCGCCGATCCCTGCTCACCGGCTTTGACAAATTCCGCCGCGAACTCGACGCCAGCGGCCTCGTCGGCAGCATGGACGCCTTCAATCAGCAGGCCCTGAATGTGCTGACTTCCAGCAAGCTGCTCACCGCGCTCGATTTGAACCAGGAGAGCCTCAAAACCCGTGAACGCTACGGCAAAGGTGATCCCAAAAACTACGGCGACGGTGCTCCGCTTAATCTCGAGCACTTCCTCCTCGCTCGCCGTCTGGTCGAAGCCGGTGCACGTGTGGTGACACTGAATTTCGGACGCTGGGACTTCCATGACAACAACTACCCACAGCTCCTGCGCCATCTGCCGCTCTTCGATCAGGGCATGAGCGCTCTCGTTGAAGACCTCCATCAGCGCGGCCTCGACAAAGACGTCGCTGTTGTCGCCTGGGGCGAGTTTGGCCGCACGCCGATGGTGAACAAAGAAGGAGGCCGTGACCACTGGCCTCGTGTCGGCGGTGCTCTGCTCGCGGGCGGTGGTTTCCGCACCGGGCAGGTTATCGGTGCCACGGACCGTCTCGGTGGGGAACCGACCGAACGTCCTGTCCATTTCGGCGAAGTCTTTGCCTCGCTCTACCAGCATATGGGCATCGACACCGTGAAGACCACGCTCAACGATTTGACCGGTCGGCCGCAGTATCTCGTCGATGGCTGGCAGCCCATGCCAGAGCTGATATGAGGCGGAACGCGCCTTGCTCATGCCTCTCTGGGGCTTATAGTGGGGGACATGTATCCGATCAAAACTACCATTCCAGAAGGCTTGGTCCTCAAAGAAGGGGATGAAGCTGATCTGCGTGTGGTGATCCTGGACGGGGCGATTGTGGTGACCAAAATTTTGCGACTCAAGTCCGCTGCAGAGTCATCAGCCGCCGACTACAAGGTCAAGCTGGGTGCTTGGAACCGGAAGTAGCCCGGTTGGAAAGGCTTGGCGATGGCGGGCGTATGTGAAGGTGCATGTCCTTGCCGCATCCAGCACATCCCGTTTCCCGCCGTGAAGTGATTCAGGCCGGGGCGGTGGGTTTGCTGGGCCTCGGCATAAATCATCTCAGCGCCCTTCAGGCGATGACGGCGGCCACGCAACCGCCACGGGCAAAGTCCGTGATCTACATCTTCCTTTCCGGTGGACTCGCGCAGCATGAGAGCTTCGACATGAAGCCGGACGCACCCATGGAAATCCGGGGCGAATTCAAGCCCATCCGTACCCGCACCCCAGGTCTGCACATCTGCGAGCACCTGCCCAATCTCGCTCGCATCTCGGAAAAGTGGTCGCTGGTGCGTTCGCTCACGCATGGCAGCAGTGATCACTCGCTGGGCCATCACATCATGCTGACGGGGCGCAGTGATGCGCCTCTGGGGTTCGATCCATCGAAGCCGAAGAAGTCCGATCATCCCAGCATGGCGGCGCTGGCCACCGCACTGCTGCCGAAGCGCAAAGACAATCTGCCGCCCGCTATTGTGCTGCCGGAGAAGCTCGTGCATCGCGAAGGGCGCACGCTTGCTGGTCAGTTCGCAGGCACGCTTGGCGCGCAGCATGACCCATGGTTTTTGGAGATGTCGCCCTACCACCCGAAGCACTACGGCGCGTATCCAAACTACCTGTTCCATCACGAGCGCGGTTTTGAAACGGACCCCACCCTGCGCTTTCAGGCCCCGCATCTTTCGCTGCCGCAGGGGCTCACGATGGATCGCGTGATGGACCGCGTCTCACTGCGCAACGCCTTGGAGCAGCAAACCAATGATCTCACCGCGCTGGCGGGTGATGAAGCCTTTGATTCCACCCGGCAGGCGGCCATCGGCTTGCTGAGCAATCGCAAGGTGCATGACGCCTTCAGTCTGGAAAAAGTGGATCCCAAAATGCTCGACCGCTACGGTCGTAACAGCTTTGGCTGGTCGTTGCTCATGGCCCGCAGGCTGGTGGAAAGCGGCGTGCGCATGGTGCAGGTGAATCTCGGCAACAGCGAGACCTGGGACACTCATCAGGCCGCCTGGGGAAATCTGAAAAACTACCTGCTCCCGCCGATGGATCTGGCTGTGAGCGCCCTGCTCGAAGATCTCGATGCCAGCGGTCAGTTGGATGAGACCCTCATCATTATGGGAGGCGAATTTGGCCGCACGCCGAAAATCAAAAGTATCTCCGCCGCCGCTCTGCCGGGTCGTGATCACTGGGGCCACGCACAAAGCATTCTTCTCGCCGGCGGTGGCATCAAGGGTGGCCGCGTCATTGGCTCCACCGACAAAATCGGCGGCTATCCCGCCAGCGATGCGCAGACGCCCGAAAATCTCGCGGCAACGATTTACGAAGCTCTGGGCCTGCCACGCGAAACCATCTGGAAAGACTTCACCGGCCGCCCGCACACGCTGTATATGGGCTCGCCGATTGGCGGGCTGACGTAACGCGTCATTTGCCTTTCC
>JAPLUN010000631.1 GCA_026397715.1 Verrucomicrobiota bacterium | reverse complement strand
GCTGCGGAGGTGATGAAGCGCGGTGCGGAAGGCGCGGAAATCTACGCACGCAATCAGACCCAGACGCGCACCGCTCAGGCCGTGACGCAGGCGCTCGCTTTTGCCCAACGTGAAGGCCGTGGCAGGCCGGCGCGCATCCTTGCCATCACCGACGGTTATTCCACCGAGCCCCTCACAGGCCTCGCCTCCAAACTCACGCAGCAGGGCGTGGAGCTGGACTACCGCCTCGCCCGTGAAATCGAGACCACCGACTTCCGCGTCTCCGCCATGAAGCTCCCTGCGCGCGCGCAGTTGGGCGAACCCTTTCTGATCGAAGTCGAACTGCGTGGCACCACCGATGGCAAGGTGCCCCTCACACTCCTGCGCAACGGGCGTGAACTCAAAACGAGCGAAGTGGCTGTGAAGCTCGGCAGTGGCATGATCCGCTTTACCGATCGCCTGCCCGCAGCCGGTGTGGCGCATTACGAAGCCATCATCCAGCCCGGCAAGGACGCGCATTCGGGCAACAACCGCCATGAGGCCATGATCGAGATCGCCGGCGGTCCCCGTGTGCTGCTGCTCACCAAGTACACCAACGATCCCGTCGCATCCACCCTGCAGCGGCAGGGCTTCACCGTCGAGACCGTCACCGAATTGCGCTCCCTGCGTCCCGGCCAGCTTGCAGGAGTGAAGTGCGTCATCTTCAACAACATCCCCGCCTTTGAACTCCCCTCCGAGTTCCTGCCAGCCATGGATTTTTACGTGCGCGAGCAGGGCGGCAGTGTCCTCATGGCAGGTGGCAAACAGAGCTTTGCCGCCGGCGGCTACTTCGAATCTCCACTCGATCCACTGCTACCAGTCTCGCTGGAGATGAAACAGGAGCACCGCAAGCTCATGGTGGCCATGGCCATCGTCATGGACCGCAGCGGCTCCATGGGCATGACCGTGCAAAACGGTTTCACGAAAATGCAGCTCGCTGATGAAGGCGCTGCCAATGCCATCCGCTTCCTCGGGCCACAAGATCTGCTCGCGGTTTATGCCGTGGACAGCGAAGCCCATGAAATGGTGCCGCTGCAGCAGGTGGGACCGAACCGCGAAAAAATGGAGAGCGCCGTGCGCCGCATCGAAAGCACCGGCGGTGGCATCTATGTTTACAACGGCCTCAAAGCCGCATGGGATCAGCTCAAAACTGCGCCCGTCGGCCAGCGCCACATCATTCTCTTCTCAGACGCCGCCGACTCCGAGCAGCCGGACGACTACCAGATCCTGATCGAAGACATCATCAAGAACGGCGGCACCGTCAGCGTCATCGCCCTCGGCGCCCGCAGTGACCCCGACGCCTGGCTGCTCGATGACATCGCCAAGCGCGGCAAAGGCCGCATCTTCTACACCGACAAAGCCGAGGAACTGCCCAGCATTTTCAGCCAGGAAACTGTTGCCGTAGCACGCAGTGCATTCATCACCGAACCCGTCCCCACCAAGGCCGCAGGCGGCTGGTTCGAGATCAGCAGCCAGACATTTGATTGGCCCAAGGAAGTGGATGGTTTCAATCTCAGCTACCTGCGCGACTGGGCCAGCCAGGCGCTCATCACGCAGGATGAATACGCCGCACCCCTCGTCGCTTTCGGCCCGCGTGGCACCGGTCGCACCGCCGCCATCAGTTTCCCCCTCGGCGGCGAGCACTCCCAGCGCGCGCGTGACTGGCCCAAATACGGCGACTTTTTGCAGACACAGGTGCGCTGGCTCATGGGTGAGACCGTGCCGCCCGGCATCGGCGTCCGGCATCGCATTGACGGCAATATCCTCACGCTGGATCTCCTCTACGACGAGGAATGGGAGCCCAAACTGCGCACCAAAGCCCCGCGTGTCGTGCTGGCACACGGTTTGCGCGCCGAAGGCTCACACGAACTCGCCTGGGAACGTGTCGCCCCGGGGCATTTCCAGACCAGCACCGAACTTCCCGAAGGAGAAATGGTGCGTGGAGCCGTGCAGGTCGGCGGTCAGGCCATCAGCTTCGGTCCCGCCATCGTCGGCACCAGCACCGAGTGGGCCTTCGATGAGTCACGCGTAGAGGAGCTGCGCCGCGTCTCCCAATCCAGCGGAGGCCGCGAACTGCTCGAAATGAGCCAGGCCTGGCGCAGCCCAGCCACGCCTCGCTTCACAGATCTAGGCTTGTATCTGCTCATCGCCACCCTGCTGCTCCTGCTCCTCGAAGCCTTCGTGACACGCACCGGCTGGAAGCTGCCCCAGTGGGCCCGTGCCGAATCCCGGCAGCGCCCCAAAGTCGCCAAACCCACCCGGGAGACCGTGCAGCATCAGCAGCGCCTGCAGCAAACGCCGCAGCCTGAATCGCCCAAAACCACCGTTGGGCCGGAGGAAAAGAAATCTGAACCCACCACTGATGCCGAGCGCCAAAGCCGTTTTCAGCGCGCAAAGAAACGATGATGCAAAACCTCCTTGGATGCACTTCGGGGAACGCTCGGATGAAGGCTTGCGTGTCTTTGAGGGTGGAATTAGAATTAACCATGGTTCCCATCCTGAGACAGCCGGGCTTTCAACAGCGTGCCATGCCGCTGTCGATCAAAGCGTGGCATCAAATGATTGCCACCGGTCTTGCTCCAGCACGGGCTGAACTCATCAGGGGGGTGATTGTCGAAAAAATGAGCAAGTCCATCATCCACACCAAGCTGTCCGCGCGAATGTTCGCCTTGCTTCAAAAGCTCGTGGGAGCTCAAATGTGGGTCCGCAAGGAAGATCCGCTGACCTTGACGGACTCAGAGCCAGAGCCCGATGCCTCGGTTGTTGCAGGAAAGGAAGAAGACTTTCAGAGTCATCCTACAACGGCTCTCCTCGTGGTGGAAGTCTCTGTTTCCAGCCTGGCAGAAGACCGTGAACTGGCCGGTCTATATGCAGAAAACAATGTGGCCGAATATTGGATCGTTAACGGTCAGGATCGATGCATCGAATGCTATCGTGATCCCGCCGCCGGTCGCTATCAAACACTGCTCCGCATTACCGAAGGCTCCCTTCTTCAGAGCACCGCACTGCCAGCAGTGAGCGTGGACATCGCCGAATTGTTTGCGGGTATCGGCACCTGATCCCCGCAGGAAGGCCTGGAATGCCCAGATGAAAGCTTGAGGGACTTTGATCCAGACTCTTTTTCAACGGCTCATGGTACTAAACTGCCGTTCTTTGTCTTTAGAGACAAAGAGCCCGGCGTGGCAGCGTAAGTGGGAGGCACTCCAATCCATCGAAGATCATGCCCACCTCCCGCCGCTCCTTCCTGAAAAACTCCACACTCGCCTCAGCCGCAGTCGCCTTTCCGGCCTTCGTCCGTGGGCAGAACCTCAACAGCAAGCTCCAGGTGGCCTGTGTCGGCGTCAATGGCATGGGCTACAGCGATCTGCACAATGTGGGATCTCATGCCTCAGTGAAATTCGTCGGCTTCTGCGATGTGGATGCAAATCGCTTCGACAAGGCGGACGCGGAGTTCCCAGGCGTGAAACATTTCTCCGACTATCGCGAGATGTTCGCCACTCTCGGCGACGGCTTCGATGCCGTGACCGTGGGCATCCCTGATCACATGCACGCCCCGGTGGCCGTGGCTGCCATGCAAAAGGGCAAGCACATCTATTGCCAGAAGCCCCTCGCGCACACCGTCTGGGAGGCACGGCAGATGAAGCTGTGGGCTGAGAAGAAAAATCTCACCACGCAGATGGGCAATCAGATCCACTCCTCCATCGAGTACCGCATGGGCACACGCCTCATCAAGGAAGGCGCAATCGGCAAAATCAAAGAAGTCTACTCATGGGTCGGCGTGACGGGCAACGAGCGCACCCGCATGTTCCAGCCGCCACCAGCGGCTCAGGCACCGGCCAATTTGAACTGGGACCTCTGGATCGGCGCCGCCCCCATGCGCGATTACGCACCCGCCTACCATCCCTTCATCTGGCGCGACTGGCAGGATTTCGGCGGCGGTGGCCTCGGCGATTTCGGCTGCCACATCATGGACCCCGTCTTCACCGCACTTGATCTCACCGCCCCCATCAGCGTCCACGCCAAGAACAGCGGCATCAACAACCAGATCTGGCCTACGCAAGAGACGATCAACTACGTCTTCCCCGGCACCGAATACACCGCTGGCAAAACGATGAAGCTCACATGGATGGATGGCGGTCTGAAACCCAGCCACAAGCTCGCGCAGATGCCTGGAGACATCGATCTCCCTGCCAGCGGTTCCATCTTCATCGGCGAAGGCGGCACCATGGTGCTCGCCCACGTGGCCGGCCCGCGCCTCTATCCGCTCGACAAGTTCACCGGCTTCAAATATCCCAAGGAGGAAGGCCGCAGCCACTGGCACACCTGGGTGGACGCCTGCCTCGCCAGCAAAAAGACCAGCGATGGCTTCCATTACGCCGGCCCGCTCGCGGAAACCGTACAGCTTGGCAACGTGGCCACACGCCTCGCCATTCCGAAGATCGACCCCATCACGGGCCGCATGGAAGAGGCAAACAAGGTCCTGGAGTGGGACGCCGCCAATCTGAGATTCACCAACGCCCCCGAGGCTGACAAGCTGCTCACGAAAACTTACCGCAAGGGCTTCGAAGTGGCCGCTGCGTAAGCATCCGGATCTTCTGATCTCAACAGACGCGCACTGAACTTAAAAATTCAGCGCGCGTTTTTTTTGATGGCAATTGAGTGACTGGCGTAGTTATTGCGTCTGACATCGATATGAATTCGGAACACACCAACGAATCATCGTCTTCCCTCAGCGGAAGCCTCCTGCTCGCCTCACCGGCCATGCGCGACTCAAACTTTGCCCGCTCCGTGGTCTTCATGGCGGCGCACAACGCGAAGGACGGAGCCTTTGGCTACATCTTGAACCGGCCGCTGGAGCAATGCGTGGCCGATCTGCTGCCAGATCAGGATCTCGGTCCGCTCGGTGAGGTTCCCGTCTTCATGGGTGGCCCGGTTTCCACCGACAAGCTCGCCTTTGCCGCACTGCATTGGAACAAGCGCCGCCGCACTCTGCGCTGTCAGACACACCTGTCGGTGACAGACGCCCTCCATGCGCTCAGCCTCGGTCATGACGTGCGCGGCTTTGTCGGCTATTCCGGCTGGAGCGGCGGACAGCTCGAAAGCGAGCTCGAAGTGCGTTCCTGGATCACCGCAGACGCACGTCCGCTGGTCCTCACCGTCGAAAAACCGACGCAGATGTGGTCCGCCATTCTCCAGGACATGGGTCCGGTCTACAAAGTGATGGCCGGCATGCCTGAAGATGTGAGCCTGAACTGAGCCTACTTCGTAAACTCCTTGTCGATCGCATCCAGATACTTCGAGATCGGATCGGTGCGGGCAGGGAGTTCCTTCTTGATGGTGGCGGGCAGATTCAGGAAGTCGTCGAACTTGCCTGACAAACGGCCGCTTTCGCTCGCTTCAAACCAGTCGAGGTAGTCGCGCACCGCGATGGACTTCTGATACGCGATGATCGCAAATTCATGCAGCGCTGCGAGACGCTTGTCCATGTCCTTGGTCCTCCCCGCTTCAATGTCGTGCACCGCCACGAGATAGCCTCGGATCACAGGACGGAACAGAATGCTGACACGCAGCTCCAGTGCATTCAGTGAGGCGGTGTTGTAGGACAGTATTTTGGCGCGATCCGGGTGCTTGAGGATGTGCTGGTACTCTTCCAGCGGCAAACTCACCGGCACCAGGCCAGGCGCTGCGTCAGCGGTGGCTGCGGCCGCTGCTTTGACCAGTTCAGGCGGCACGGGTTTGGCGTTTGGATTGCTGGTCTGCGGTTTGTTCGCAGGAGTGGCGGATGCTTTGGAGGCCGGTTTGGAATTGGGATTGGTAGCGCGCGGCTTGCTGCTTTTCTTGACGGGTGGTCTGTCCTCCTCCGTTTTCGGGGCAGGCGTTTCCTCTTTGGGGGCTTCTTCGGCCTTGGGTTTGCGTTTGCGGAAATCAAACAACGGTTCCGTGGTCTGACGTGCAGCGGCAGGTGCGAGCATCTGCCACGCATCCGCCATCATGGGCGAAATCAGACGTGCGACATCGAAAGTGTCAGGCGGTGTGAGAAATGCCTCCTTCTCCTTGGCGGGCGTCTCTTCTTTCTTCTCCTCAGCCTTTTTGCCGCCACGAAACCAGTTCATGGGATTGAGCTTGGTGGGCTTCTTCTCCTCCTTGGGTTCTTCCTTGGCTTCCGGTTCTTTTTTGACGGGTAGCTTGGGTTTTTCGATGGCGGCAGCTTTCTCTTTTTCAGGCGCCTTTTTGTCCTCAGGCTTCTTCTCGTCACTGCCAGCACCAAAGAGACGCCCCATGAAGCCAGGCTTCTTTTCTTCCTCGGCCTTCTTCTCTTTTTCGGCTGCGGCGGGAGTTTCAGCCGGCTTTGCAGCCACCTTGGCTGTATCAGCTTTGACGCTTGGCTCATCCGGCGTCTTCTTCTCATCACTACCGGCACCGAAGAGACGGCCCATGAAGCCGGGCTTCTTTTCCTCTTCCTCCTGCTTCTCTTTTCCTACGGCAGGAGTATCAGCGGCCTTGGCTGTATCAGCTTTGACGCTTGGCTCATCCGGCGTCTTCTTCTCAGCACTGCCTGCACCAAAGAGACGGCCCATGAAGCCAGGTTTCTTTTCTTCTTCAGTGGCCGGCACTTTTTCCTCAGCAGTCTTGGCTGGTTTGTCACCTGCCTTGGTTTCGCTTTCTTTTTCTTTGGCATCTCCCAGGAACAGCAGGCGTCGGAGGAGGCTGCGTTTCGTTTTGGGATCTTCCTCACCCGGCTCCTCTTTGACTTTGGCGGTGGCTTCTTGGGTCTTGGGCTTGGCCGGCACCGCAGCCGCGTTGGGCTCAGCACGAGACTCGTTGGCTGGGATGACTGCCAACGGTGTTGGGATCACAAACGGGTGCAGCTTCACGTTCTTCGGGACGGCGGCGGGAAGCGCTTCGTAGTGGATGGTGATCGCTTCTTCGATGGCCTTGAGACTCTCAGCAGCAGTGAGGGGTTCGCCGACACCGGGATTGGCCAGTGCGGCAAGCTGCAACGACCACCACTTGTTCAGGCTGGAAGCCGAGGCGGCAAAGTTTGGAAACGCGGCACTGAGCAGTTCACGTTCGGAGCGCGGGTCGCTCGCGAGGGAATTGAGAAACTTGTTCAGGTTCTGCGGTCCGCTGGGCTGATCCACGAGCGCCAGCACCAGGGCACAGCAGGAGGTCTCGTAAATCGTGCGGGAGAGGTTGTCCATCTCCACCGGAGAGGCTTCGATGATCTCCTCAATGCCATAGATCTTACCGCTGCGGAACAGCGTGGCAAACATCGCGCTCGGCGTTGGGCTGGCACGGAAGTCCAGCGCGTGCAACACACCGGTCATGATCCAGTCAGGCAGCAGCAGGCGTCCTTTCGGTGTCTCGATCTTCTGATGATTGCGCAGGATTCGCTCGGCGAGCAGCGCACGCACCAGTTCCTTGCGCAGATCCTCCGCTTTGAGACCAGGCCCTTCATTGATCGTCACCTGCAGGTGAAAGCCGCCGAAGCTAAGCTCGGAAATCGTGGTGGAAATGGGCAGGCCTTTCGATTTCGCTGCCTCCTCACCCGTGTTCAGCAGCACGACGATCGGCAGCACCCACGGCTCCTTGTCATTCAGCACCTTGCGCACCTCCTGGGAAACTTCTTCACAGCGCGTGGACATCGCGCTGCGAGTCTCAAACACTTTACCATGCACGATGAACTGCCGGCTGGTGCTGGTGGAACTGGTGACGGGGAGCTTGTCCGAAGGCGTCCCCACGCGCGGCACTTCCGTGCCCGCAGGCTTCTGGGTGACGGCTTCCAGCACCTGCATTTTGCTGGCGGAATTACCAGATGCCACCGGAGTTGCGGGTGGCTCCGCCACAGGCTTGGCAGGAATTACACTCTGCAACTGCCCAGGCAGGGGCGGTGGCACCACAGTCTTCGGTGCCTCAATGGCAGCCGCAGCTTCCTTTTGCTCCTTCGTGAGCGGTGGGACTGGCGGCGCGGTTGTTTGCCCCACCGCAAGCAGTGTGGCGCAGGCATACGAGAGCACGCTCGCAAGGGCGGATGGGAAACGGCGGTTCATGCGGGAGGGAAACGGGGATCGAGCACGAGCTTGTCCTTGGCGATGGTGATTTGGGTCATTTGAAACAAGGCCCGAATTTCCGGATCCAGCGCCTCAGCCAGCGCCTCCAATGACGGGTAGAGCGGCCGCATCATGCCACGTGGCATTTGCAGGTGGCCGTAGGCACCGCGCAGCACCTCGACACGAAAGTTTTTATCGTCACGACTGATGACGAGATCAACACTCGCCGTGTGGGTGTAGCCTTTGAGCTTCCAGATGATGAACAAGCGGGCACTGTCAGGCTCCAGATCAACTCGTGCGCCTTCAAAAGTGACCCAGCTGCCAAGCATGCTCGGGATCTTACCTGACAGCGTCGTGACGAGGTGCCGGTTGATTTCAGCTTCGCTGATCTCCACCACCGCCGCGCGTTTGATCGTCGTCTGGCGCAGGCTGTCCAGCAGGTCATCGGCCTTGGCAGAGCTTGGCGCAGCGACCTTGGGCAGATCAGCCGGGCGGTAAGCCACCCAGGTGGCTCCCGCCAGCAGGCTGATCCCAAGCAGCCGCAAAGTCTGAAACAGGTGGCGAATCACGGCGGCAGGGGTGGGGTTTGAATGCGGGCTCAGGTCTAGGCACCCGATGTCTTGGCTGGTGCCGGCGGAGTGGCAGCCGGAGCCGGTGTCGAACTCGTGGAGGCTGAGGCGCTTTCAGAATCCTTCTTCGCCGCCGCTTTGTACGAGTCACTACGGTAGTCCGTGATGTAAAAGCCGTTGCCCTTGAATATGAAACCTGAGCCCAGTCCAATCAGGCGCTTCACCGGACCCGGGCAGCCCTCTTTCGGGCAGTCCGTGAGATGCGGATCCTTCATCGACTGTTTGGCCTCAAACTTGTGGCCGCACGTCTGGCATTCGTAATCGTAAGTGGGCATGGTGTGGTGGTAAGTGCGAGCGCGGGGGTAATAAAGTGCGCAGCAGGGGAGCTAAGTATGCCGCTTGGCACCCTCTGCTGCAAAAGGATTTTCCCCCTCCCTTGGGTCCCGGGCGCAATTCAATGCTCGACACCCGGGCACTGCTGAATGTATTATCCGGCCATGGCTTCGTTGTTCCAGGAAACCGTCTTCATGACGAATCTTTATGCCACACCTGCCGACTGGCAGCGTGATTTGTTTTATTCAGTGGTGCGTGCGGGCCATTTGAAGGCGGGCTACGAGCACCGCATCGAGCGTGAAACCTACCCCGGTCACGAGTTGATCCTCTGCCTCAGAGGCTGCGGCTGGGTCCAGATCGCAGGCAAACGGCATGCCGTTGGACCCGGTGCGCTGCTATGGGTGAACTGCCATCACCCGCATATCTACGGTGCCGCAAAAAAGGATCCGTGGGAGCTTTACTGGATGCGCATCGAAGGCAGATCCTTGGACCGCATCGCCGAACTCCTGCAAGTGCGCTCGCAGCCCGTTCTCGAAGGCATCAATGAGCAGGCGGTGAAGCAGGAGTTTGAGCGCGCCTTTCAATACATGAGCGGCACCCGCCCCAGCGATGCCGCACTCGCCAGCGCCGCCGTCGCCTCCATCATCGGCCTCGCATTCCACGTGCGCCTCTCGGAGCCGGGCCTCGTGCAGCCCGAGCTCCCCTCCGCCGTCTCCAAGGCCCTGGAGCGCATGCGCCTCTACTTCCATCTGCCCATGCGCGTGATCGAGCTCGCCCAGCTCAGCGGCATGAGCGAAAGTCACTTCAGCCGCCAGTTCAAAGCCGCCATCGGCACCAGCCCCATCGACTGGCTCCGGCGCGAGCGTATCAATCAGGCCAAGCGCCGCCTCATTGAATCCGACGACCCCGTCAAAGAAATCGCCCGCCAGGTCGGCTACCACGATCAGTTCTTCTTCTCCAAGGACTTCAAGAAAATGACCAAGCTCACCCCCACGCAGTTTCGTGAGCAGGAAAAGCAGCCATAGTAGTCCTCTGCGGCACTAACCCACCAGCGCCTTCTGCTTCATCCGCTGCTCCACCCACGCATGCGTGCGGCGGAAAATAAAGTCCAGCAGCAGTGCTAGCAGCGCGCCTGCAAACGCCCCGCCGATGCCGCCATACACGGCGATCATCCAGCTCTCGTCCACGTGCTCCAGCACTGACCGCCCCACCCAGGCAGTGACTGCTCCGGCTGGAATGCCCGCCAGAATGCCGCATTGCAGCAGCAGCGCCCGCACCGCCGTGGCAGGCCGCTTCGTGAGAAAGCCCAGCGCCACCGAGCTGGACACCACCCCCAGCATCGCCAGCCCCGCTGCGATCGCGCAGGCAAACAAACCAATGCCGATGCCCGCGCCGATAAGGACGACCATGACAAGCAGCATGATGAGGCCAGGAAACACCATGCCTGCAGCATCAAACCCAAATCTCGAATTTCAAATGCTCATTTCACCGCCACTGTGGCACACATGACCATTCCCCCCGCACCCCAGGGACTCCTCGGCATGAAGCCGGAGGAGATCGCGGCCGTGTTCGCGGAGCTCGGACAGCCCGCCTTCCGTGCCAAACAGCTCGTCGAGTGGGTCTTCGCCAAACGCGCCGCCACCTTCGAGGAGATGACCAATCTCCCCAAAGCCACCCGCGAAGCCCTCGCCACCCGCTTCGTCACGCGCACGATGACCATCGCCAAAGTCGCCGGATCCAGCGACACCACGCGCAAATTCCTCCTCAAGTTGCACGACGGTCGCTACGTCGAAACCGTGCTCATCCCGGCCAATCCCGCCCTCTACGGCGGCGCTTCAGACCGCCGTACTCTCTGCGTCTCCAGCCAGGTCGGCTGTGCTTACGACTGCAAATTCTGCGCCAGCGGTCTTGCCGGTTTCGCGCGCAATCTCACGGCCGCGGAAATCGTCGAGCAGATCGTGCAGGTGGAAGCCTATGCCGGAGAGCGCGTGGACAATCTCGTCTTCATGGGCATGGGAGAGCCCCTCGCGAATTACTCGAACGTCACCAAGGCCATCGAGATCTTGAATGCCGAATGGGGCATCGGCATTGGCGCACGCCACATGACCGTCAGCACCAGCGGTCTGGCCCCGCAGATCAAAAAACTCGCCGATTTCCCGCTGCAAATCCGCCTCGCCATCTCGCTGCACGGCGCCACCGATGAAGTGCGTGAGAAAATCATGCCGGTGAACCGCAAGCACAACCTCGGCGAGCTCTTTGAAGCCCTCGATTACTGGAACCAGAAGCGAAAACAGTTCCTCACCTTCGAGTTCATCCTCATCGCTGATGTGAACGACAGCCTCCAGCAGGCACATGCCCTGGCCAAACGCGCCCGCAGTGCCAACGCCAAGGTCAATTTGATCCCCTACAACACCGTGGATGGTCTGGACTGGGTGCGCCCGAGTGAAGCCAGTCAGGATGCCTTCCTCGCCGTGCTCACGAATGCCGGCGTCACCGCCACCCTCCGCCGTGAAAAAGGCCACGACATCGCCGCCGCCTGCGGTCAGCTCCGCCTGAAACAGGAAACAGAACTCGGCATCATCGAATCACCGATCCCCGCCAAACGCATCACGATTGGCGGCGGCGCAGAATGATCTGACGAACTACCTCACCCGCGCCGGTTTCCTCACCACCTTGGCAGGGGCGCGTTTCACCGGTCGCTTAAGTTTTGGCGCCGTCGCAGGTTTGGCAGCCGCTGGCTTCGCGCCATGCTTGGCTTCCTTCAGCTCGCGCAGTTCCTTCTCGACCTCGGCCAGACGGCGCGAAGTGGCCTCCAGCTTGCGCACAACGAGGCGCGCGACGAATTCATAGAGCGCAGCATGGAAATCCGGGTCTTCCTCGCGCGGATGGATGTCCTGCAGGAATTTTTGATCCACCGCCAGACACACCGCCTTCGTGGAGGCGATGACGGACGCGAGACGCTTGTCATGGTTCACGAGCGCCAGCTCGCCGAAAACTTCCCCAATGCGGGTGATGGCAGCCACTTTCTTGGTGCCGACCCGCACCTCAAGCTCACCACTGAGCAGGACGTAGATGCGGGAGTCGATGCTTCCTTCCTTGATGATGTGATCGCCCGGCTCGCATTGCAGCAGGCTGCTGGAGTTCAACACATCATCAAGCTGGTCATCGCTAAAACTGGCGAGAGCAGGCACCGCGCGCAAAGGCGACGGGCTGTTTTTCTCGTCATGGATGTAAGCAAACTCTTTCATGGAATTCGCCCGGATTCTGTCAGGAGGAAGGCGGGGGGGAAAGATAAATTTTGGTCATTTTCCGCCACCCTTCACCGCCGCATCATACGCGGGCCAGAAACTGGTCGGCGACACCAGGTCCTTGCCGCCGTCGTCAAACCGCGTCCCGATTTCCTGCAACGGCAGCGATTTCGCCACCTCAATGCCAGCCGTGATGTTCGCCGGAGTAAAAACGAGACGCGTGAGCTTCATGCCCTTCAGCGGTGTCAAATCCGTCACCGGAGTCTCCGCAATGTGCAAGCGCTGCAGCGCCGTGCCGGTCAGTGGGGAGAGGTCCTTCACTTTGGTGCGGTGCAGCGTCACGCTCACCAGCGGCACCGTTTTCAGCGCGCTGATGTCCGCCACCGGGCAGTCCGTCAGCCACAGCATCTGGATCGGGCATTTGGCGATCCCCGAGATGTCACCAATCGGGCATCCCACCGCATTCAGCTCCACCAGCGGCATGCTTTCCAGCGCCGCCAGGTTCTCCACCGGCGTGCGGCTCAGGTACAGTTTTTCCAGCGGCATGCCCCGGATCGGCGAAAGGTCCCGCACCTTCGTGTCTTCAAGATAAAGCTCCACCAGCTTCTTGCCCTGCATCGGCCGCAGGTCAGTGATCGGCGTCTCGCTCAGATCCAGCGCCAGCGGTTCAATGTGCTCCAGAAACTTCACGTTCTCAATCTTCGCCCCACGCAGGCTCAGCGCCACCACGTTCCCGCCTTCGATGTTGAACTGCCCGTTTCCCGCATACCCCGGATTGTGAAACTTGATCTCCGTGTGCATCATCTCCTGCGTCCAGTACACCTTCTTCGGCGCATCCTTGGCCGAAGCCGGGGCAGCAGGAGTCACCGCAGGCTTTTCCGCCACCGGCTTAGCCGCAGGTTTCTTGGGCTCATCACCACACTGGGTCAGAAGGAGAGGAAGGAGGAGCAGGCTGGGCTTCATGCCATGGGCATGCCGGATTTCCTCGTGCGATGCAAGCCGGAAGTGAAACAAGGACCGCAAACCAACGTTTTTCGCGCTCCACCATGCGATCTCTCCTCTTCCTCGCCTCGCTGCTGCTCACCGCCTCCGCCTTCGCCGCAAAGCCCAACGTGCTTCTCATCATCGCGGACGACCTCGGCTACCACGACCTCGGTTTCCAAGGCTCCAAGGAGATCCCCACCCCAAACCTCGACAAGCTGGCCGCACAAAGTCTCGTCTGCACCAACGGCTACGTGTCTCATCCGTTTTGCAGCCCCACGCGCGCCGGCATCATGACGGGCCGCTACCAGCAGCGCTTCGGGCATGAAAACAATCCCGCCTGGCTGCCGCAGGACACCGTGGCGGGCCTGCCGCTGACAGAAACAACCTATCCGCAGCTCATGCAAAAAGCGGGCTACACCACAGGTGCCGTCGGTAAATGGCACCTCGGCGCGCATCCGCAGTTTCACCCAAACAAGCGCGGCTTTGACGAATACTTCGGTGCTCTCGGCGGCGGGCACATGTACTTCCCGGGCACCGGCGGCGGCGCGGAATACAACATCCCGCTGAACCGCAACGGCAAGGATGAAGCCCAGACCAAATACCTCACCGAGCAGTTCGGCGATGAAGCCTCTTCCTTTGTGGAACGTCACGCCACTGAAGCCAAACCATGGATGCTCTATCTGGCCTTCAATGCCCCCCACACGCCGCTGCAAGCTCCGCAGAAGTGGCTGGATAAGTTTTCCCAGATCACAGACAAAAACCGCCAGACCTACGTCGCCATGGTGTGCGCCATGGACGAAGCCATTGGAGGCGTGCTGACCAAACTCGACGCCACCAAGCAGCGCGAGAACACGTTGATCTACTTCGTCAGTGACAACGGCGGCCCTAATCTGCAGGCCAAGAGCGGCTCCAACTTCACCGACAACTCTCCGCTGCGCGGCGCAAAGGGCATGGTTTACGAGGGCGGCATGCGCGTCCCCTTCCTCGTGAGCTGGCCCGCCAAAATCAAGCCAGGCAATTACGACCAGCCCGTGATCGCGCTCGATTTCCTGCCCACCTCTCTCGCCGCTGCAGATTCGTCTGACTTCACGCCAAAGAATCTGGATGGCGTCAATCTGCTGCCCTTCCTCAGCGGTGAAAAAACCACCGCACCCCATGACACCCTCTTCTGGCGCACCGGCGGCCCCGGCGGCAACAACGCCCTACGTCGCGGCAGCATGAAACTCGTGCGCCTCGGCAAAGCCGAACCCGAACTCTACGATCTCGCCACTGACATCGGCGAATCCAAGAACCTTGCTGCTGAAAAGCCCGAGGTGGTGAAAGAGCTCGTCTCCGCCATCGCCGAATGGGAGAAAGGCACCATCGCCCCCATCTTCGAAAGCCCGAAGGCAGGCAAACCTGCGGCGAAGAAGAAAAAGAAATAGGCAGCCACGTGGCGTTTCTGGCAGGATGAATTTCTTCATGCTGCGCTCGCTCACTTTCCTTCTTCTCTGCTCCTTCGCGCACGCGGATGAGTTCGACTCACTGCGTGCCGTGGTCAGCAAAGCCGTGGCCAAAGGCAATCCGTCAGGGGCCGTGCTCTGGTTCGAGAGCGCAGACAAAAAGATGACCATGGCCGAAGGCCAGCGCGCGCTTGTCCCCGCGAAGGAGCCCATGACCGAGGACACCGTCTTTGACGCCGCATCACTGACCAAGGTGGTGGCCACGCTGCCAAGTGTGCTGATCCTTATGGAGCAGGGAAAGATCGAACTGGAGGCCGAGGTGCGGCGCTACATCCCAGAATTTCGCAGCGGCATCACCGTGCGCCATCTCCTCACTCACACCTCCGGCTTGAAGGCCGGCATTCCCAAGGACCCCGAATGGACGGGTTATACAGCCGGGATCGAACGTGCCATCGCATCAGAGTCGGAAGGCCCTCCCGACCACTTCTTCCGCTACTCCGACATCAATTTCATACTGCTCGGCGAGATCGTTCGGCGCGTCAGCGGCATGGGCTTGAATGAGTTCGCCGCCAAGCACGTGTTCACCCCGCTGCACATGGACTCCACAAGCTTCCTGCCGCCGGAAGATTGGCGGCCACGCATCGCACCCACCGAGAAAGATGAAAACGGCGTCATGCTTCGCGGCGTGGTGCATGACCCCACCTCGCGCAAGATGGGCGGCGTCACCGGCCATGCAGGCCTCTTCACCACCGCCGGCGATCTGGCGAAGTATGCGCGCATGATTCTCTCGGGCGGCTCTGGCATATTGAAACCGGAGACCGTCAAACTCATGACGACCTCGCAGACCATCGCAACCGTGTTTGAGCGGCGTGGTCTCGGCTGGGACATCGACTCAGCTTTCAGCAGGCCCCGTGGCAAAGTGTTTCCCATCGGCTCCTTTGGCCACACCGGATTCACCGGCACAAGTTTATGGATCGAGCCCGCATCGAAGACCTTCGTCATCTTCATGAGCTCACGCCTTCACCCCAATGGCAAAGGCAGCGTGCGTGATTTATACGAAGAGATCGGCACCGCAGCAGCACAATGCGCGAAACTCATCCCCGCCACCGGTCCCCCATGGCCGCGCGCCGAGACCGAAGTGCCCACCGTGTTAAACGGCATCGACGTACTCGTCCGGCGCAAGTTCACCGACCTGCAGGGCCTCCGCATCGGCCTCATCACCAATCAAACCGGCATCGATGCCCAGCGTCACAGCAGCATCGATATGCTCGCATCTGCCCCCGGCGTGAAATTGAAAAAACTCTTCAGCCCTGAGCACGGCATTCGCGGTGAACTCGATCAGGAAAAAATCAGCAACTCCACCGACAAGAAAACCGGCCTGCCCGTGCTGAGCTTGTTCGGTGAGCAGCGCGCCCCCACCCAGGAACAACTCGCAGACGTGGACGCCCTCGTATTCGACATCCAGGACATCGGCTGCCGCTTCTACACCTACATCGGCACCATGCGTTTGTGCATGGAGTCTGCCGCAAAAGCAAAGAAAGCCTTCTATGTCCTCGATCGCGTCAATCCCATCGGCGGCCTCCAGGTCGAAGGCCCCGCCATCATCGATGCCGAAAAACCCACCGCTACCCACGCCATCCCGCTGCGCCACGGCATGACCGCCGGCGAACTCGCCACGATGATGAACGCCGAGCGCAGCATCGGCTGTGATTTAAAAGTGATCCCAGTCGAAGGCTGGCAGCGCCACATGCTCTTCGATCACACCGGCCTGCCATGGATCAATCCCTCCCCCAACATGCGCTCATTGAATGCCGCCTTGCTCTATCCAGGCATCGGCCTCCTCGAGTTCAGCATCACCGTCGGGCGCGGCACCGACACCCCCTTTGAAGTCCTTGGTGCCCCCTACGTGGATGACCTGCGCCTCTCCTATGAGTTGAACAAGCTCGGCCTCGCAGGCATCCAGTTTACTCCCATTCGCTTCACGCCCACAGCCAGCATCTTCAAAGGCGAAGCCTGCGGCGGCGTGCGCATGTCGATCACAGACCGCACCGCCTTGAATTCAGTCGATGTCGGCATCGCCATCGCCAGCACATTGCAACGGTTGTATCCAAAAGAGTTTAAGCTGTCGCTGGTGGACACCCTACTCAACCGTGCCGCCAGTGTGAAGGCCCTGCGCGGTGGCGACTCATGGAAAAAAGTCGTGGCAGACTGGTCTGCGGAGACACAGGCATTTGAAGCAAGGCGGCGGACCTTTCTCCGCTATTGATGGAGAAGACGAGTTCGTGTTAGCATCCTCATGATGAAACTCCGCCACATCCTTCTGGCCTCCACCCTCCTGCTTGCCTCCTGCGGCAAGACTTCGGACCCACATGCGGAATCCAAAGGCACCATCGCGGTGTCCCTGCTCTCATTGCAAAATCCCTTCTTCAAAGTGATCGGCGACAGCATCATTGCCGAGGCGAAGAAGAACGGCTACGACACGCTTGTGGTCAGCGCAGATGGTGACGTGGCGCGCCAGAGCAACCAGATCAAAGACTTCATCGTCAAGGACGTCGCCGCCATCGTGCTGAGCCCCACGGATTCCAAGGCGATTGTAACCGTGATCCAGGAAGCCAACGCCGCCGCCATTCCCGTCTTCACCGTGGATGTGCCTTGCAACGAGCCCGGCGTGAAGATCGCCACCCAGGTGGCCACCGACAACTTCGGCGGCGGCAAGATGGCGGCAGAGGCCATGATCGAGGCGCTGCAAGGGCAGGGGGGAAAGATCGGCGTGCTCGACATGAAGCAGGTCGAGTCCTGCATCCTGCGCGTCAAAGGCTTCAAGGAAGTGCTGGCCGCTCACAACGCCACGGCGGCGAGGAAGATCGAGATAGTTAGCGAGCTCGACTGCCACGGCGCCAACGACAAAGGCTACAAGGCCACCGAAGACATGCTGCAAGCGCAGCCAGATCTCGTTGGCATCTTTGCCATCAATGACCCCGGCGCACTCGGCGCACGCGGTGCCATTGAAAAGGCGGGCCGCACGGACAAGGTCGTCATCATCGGTTTCGATGGCCAGCCCGAAGGCAAGCAGGCGATCAAGGAAGGCAAGATCTACGCGGACCCCATTCAGTTCCCGGACAAGATGGGCGCCGAAGTCGTGCGCGCCTTCATGCGCTACTCCAAAGGCGAGGACCTCCCTCCCCAGATGCTCATTCCCACAAGTCTTTATCGCAAAGCCGATGGCGCGGCGGATGCTTCGCTGAAATAGTCCCATGCTCAATCTCATGAACCCGCTCACCGTCCTCGCCCTGCTGGCGCTTGCCACATCCGTCGTTTCTGCCGCGGATCCAAAACCCGAGTCCGAATTCACCACCACCGACCCCAAGAAGGTCAAAATCCTCGAAGACTCGTCACGCGAAAAAGATCCCGAGATCGATCACTTCAGGCATCTCTGCCCCGGTCTTGGCGGCTATCAGGTCATCCATGAAGGCGGCGATCTGCGCAGCTGGATCAATCTGATTTACGACGGCAGCAAGACCGACCTCATGAACGACACCCTCACCGCCTGCCCCGGCCAGTTCCCGGCAAAGGCGAACAACGTCGTGCAATGGCGCGGCTTCCGCAAAGGCGGCTCCTTTGCCCCTTACGCCATCATCTACCGCATGATGTCCAGCGCCGATGACGAAAAACAGACGCGCCTGGAAACGCTCGTCATCATCAAGCTCGACAAGGACAAATCAACCGTCGTCGGCCATGTGCCCGCGAAGGAGGGCAATGAAAAAGCCGAGTTGCTCGCGGACAAGCTCTGCAAGCCATGAGCAAACACACATGAAGGCAGGCTCATCCATTCAATGGTCCCGTCGCACACTGCTGCTGGCAGCTCTCGCTGCTTGCTGCTGCTGGCCGGCGAAAGCCGCCGACGAGCTGCCGCAGGTGCGCATCCTCTTCCTCGGCAACAGCTACACCGCCTTCAATCTCCTGCCCGGCATGGTGGGCGAGCTGATGCTCTCCTCCCAAATGCTGGCACCGCACATCGGCAGCAATCTGCAGGGCAGCTACACGCTGGAGCGACACACCACCAATGCGGAGGGCATGGAGTTGCTGAAAAAAGGCGCCGACGACGGCAAGCCCTGGGATGTCATCGTCGTGCAGGAGCACAGCGTCGTCTCCGCTGCCGCCGCCGTGGATGCGGATGCCAAAATGCTCATGGAAAACGGCCTCTCCAAGCTCGTCCAATCCGCCCACGAAGTGAACCCCAAAGTGTTGGTCGTCGTGTTTCAAGTGTGGGCCCGGCACGAAAAGCTCTGGAAGGAAAAATCCGACGATGCACTCGCCACCGGCAAAGATCCTGAGCAGGCCCTTGCCCGCATCCACCTCGCCAATGCGAACGCCGTGAAAGCAGCACAGGAAAAAATACCAGGCGCTCAAATCATCGTCAGCCCGGTGGGAGAATTCTGGTGGCGGGTGCACGATCTCTATCCCGCGCTCTCGCTCTATGCCGAGGACGGCACGCATCCTGATCTGCTCGGCACCCTGCTCAGCGCCTACGTCATTCTCGGCAGCATCGGCGGGCGCGAGGTGCTCCAAAACTCAACGTGGCTGCCGCCAGACTGCCCCACAGTGCAGGCAGCACGCGTGAAGAAGATGGTGCTGGATCACCCCGAAGTATTTAAGGCGGCAGGAAAGTAGCGCACGCGCAGCTTAAGCGATGTTCGAAAACTGTGCACAATGCCTGGGGTGAGTTCATGCCAGCTTAGGCGGTGTTTGAAAACCCCTCAACGTCCATATTGAAGCCAGTCGATGACAGCAGCAAACTGGATAAGTGAGAGGAAATGTGCGGCGAGTTTGTCTCGCCGAGTGCTGGCACAGGCCCAGCGTT
>JAPLUN010000410.1 GCA_026397715.1 Verrucomicrobiota bacterium | reverse complement strand
TCGCCCGAAAACCTCCAGTAGGCATCCGCATCCGCTTTGGCTTTGGACGGCACGATCAGCACCTGGGAAATGAACGAAGGCAAGCAGGTCAAAAACTGGGCCGCTCACGGTGGCGGCGTGCAGTCCGTTTCCTTCACCCCCGATGGCAAGATCGTTTCCTCCGGCAACGACGGCCTCGTCCGCGTCTGGGACATCAACGGCAACAAACTCGGTGAAGCACCGAGCCAGGGCGATCTCGTGACCAAAGTGGTCTCGCTCTTCGATTCCAAAAACGCCATCTCCGCCAACTGGCGCGGTGACATCATTCAGTGGACCTTTGGTGCCACGGCGCTCAATGAGAGCGGACGCTACACCAGCAATCCTTCCCTGATCGCCCAGCGCATCGTGCAAACCGAGCAGCGCCTGGCCGAGCTCACCACCAAGCTCCCGACGCTGCAGGCAGCCATCAAAACCGCCGAGGCCGATGCCAAGGCGCGTGATGAAGCCCTGGCCAAAGTGCGTGCCGAAGTCGCCGCCAACGAAGCGCGCAGCAAGAATCTCCCCGGCGAGATCGCCAATGACGAGAAAGCTCTGGCTGCTCTGAAAGCCGCCCGCACCAAGGCCGAGCAGGACAAGGCCGCGCGCACAGCCGCCATCAAGGCCCACGCTGAAAAGTCTGCCAAGATCGCTGCGCAGGAAAAAGAGCTCGCCCCAGTCGCTGCCGAGGCCGCCAAACTGGCCGCTGCTGACAAGGCCGTGGCAGACACCAACGCCGCACTCGAAGCCGCCAAAAAGGAACTCGCCGCCAAGGCCGGTGATGCCGCCCTGACCGCCAAGGTCAAGGACAGCGAAGGCAAACTCGCCGCAGCCAAGGCTGAGCAGCAGAAGATCGCCCCCGTCAAAGCCAAGGCCGATCAACTTACCGCCGCCCTCGCCAAAGCCAAGGCCGAGCTGGGTGCTGCACCTGCCGCTCCGGCAGATCTCGACAAGCTCATCGCCGAGACCGACGCCAAGATCAAAGCCACCACCGAGGGCATAGCCGCGAAGAAGGCCGACCTGCCGAAACTGCCTGCCCTGGTAAAAGCTGGACCCGACCGCATCAAGAATGCTGAGTCCAATGCCGTCACCGGCAAAAACAACCTCGTTGCGGCGCAGACCGCTGCGAATTCCGCGAGCACCGAGATCGGCATCCTGCAAAAAGTGCCGACCGCTCTCAAGGCCGCGCAGTTCAACACCGGCGTGCTGGTTGAGAAAGAAAAACTCGCCAAGCTCGAAGCTGACTTCACCGATTTCACCGAAGCCAAGAAAGACGCGGAAGCCGCCAAGGTCTCTGCCGCTGCACGCATTGAGGATTCCAAAAAAGCCATCGCCGCATCCACCGCTGCCCAGCCCGGACTGGAAGCCGCGCTGAAGAAAGTACAGGGCGAGCAGGCCGGCCTCGAAACCAGCATCAAACCCACACGCGACGCCGATGCCGCTGCCGCCGCCAAGGTGAATGAGCAGAAGACCATCATCACCACCAAGGAAGCTGAAATCGCCGCTGCTGCCAAAGCCAAGGACGAAGGCATCGCCGCCGCCAAGAAAGCTGCTGAAGACATCGCCAAAGTGATCGAGACGAAGAAGAAGAGCCTCGCGGAAGTGAATGGCAAGCTCGCCGCCCCGGAGAAAGCTGTGAAGGCCACGCAGGATGCCGTGGCACCGAAAGACGCGGCCTTGGCTGCCGCCAAGAAAGCCCACTCTGACGCCACCGCAGACCTCGCCAACAAAGACAAGGCCGCCAAGGACACCGAAGCCGCGCTGGCTGCTACAACGGCCGCTCAGGCCGCTGCTGAAAAAGCCCTGACCGACACCCGCGCCAAGCAGAAGCCTGCGGCTGACGCTGTGAATGCGGCCAAGAAAGAACTCGCCGCGAAAGCGGGCGATGCCGCCCTCACCGCCAAAGTCGCCGCAGCTGAAAAAGCCGTGGCGGACATCGCCAATGCCATCAAGGCCGCCGAAGGTGAAGCCGGTGCGAAAAAGAATGCCCGCAACGACGCCGCGAAAGCCCGTGATGTGGCCAAAGCCGCCAACAATCCGCAGAGCGTGAACAAAGCTCTAGCCGCGATCAAGACCGCCGAGCAGCAACTGGCCCAGGCCAAGAGCGAACTCGCCGCCGCCGAGAAACTGGCCGCCACACCCCGTGCGCAGCGTGACGCCATCCAGAAGGAGATCGACGCCCAGGGCAAGGCCCTCGCCGAGAAGCAGGCCGCACCGGCTGCGCTTGAGAAAGACTTCGCCGCCAAGATCGCGCCGCTGAATGCAGCCATCGCCGCCGCCAAGACCGCCCTGCCGCCGCTGGAGCAGGCCTACGCCGCCGCCCATGGCAAGCTGGATGCCGAGCAGAAGGTGCTCGACGCCAAGAAGGCCGAAGTCGCGAAGGCAAACGGTGAATTCGAAGGTGCCAAGAAGAAGAAAACCGATGCCGAAGCCACCATCGCCGCCGCCACCAAGGAAATCCCCGAGAAGGACAAGATCATCGCCGAAGCCACTGCCGAACTCGCCAAGCTGCAACCCCAGCTCGACCCGATGCGCACCAAGGTGAAGCAGATGAACGACCAGTATCTGACGATGCTGCCGAAGTGACCCCTGGGAGCGCGGCATTCCAATGCCGCATTTCCAGCGCGCTCACCCGCACCCATCGCCTTCAGAGGCCCTGAATTGCCTTAGCAGAGTATTCTTTGCCAGACAGTGAATTTCAAGGCCCCTGACCAGAGCGGCATTGGAATGCCGCGCTCCCGGGGTGCTGCCCAAAGCCGCGCCATCGCGCCCGTATAAAGGCTGGTCCTGCTTCCCATCCACAAACAGCGATTTTATGCCCTCGGCATCAATAAAACATCTAGACATCCCGGACAGGTCGCTGCTACAGGCCGTGCACCTATGAGCGTCTATCAGGTCACCCGCGAAGGTCAGAATCTTGGATCCTTTGAAGCTTCCCAAATTCAGGAAGGCCTGCAGACCGGCCAGTTTCTAGAGAGCGACTGGGGCTGGCGCGAAGGCATGTCCGGCTGGAAGGGATTGACGGAGATTTTCGGCGACTCTCCAGCCCAGCAGCCTCGGGCCCTTGCGTCCTCCTTCAGCTCTCTGGTCAGGAAATCTCCAGTCTCAAAGCCAGCCGAAAGCATCAACCCCTACGCCGCGCCTGCTTCAAACAGGGTGATCTCTCGCAGCAGTGGCGAGCTGCCGTCTGACGTCATGCTTGAGATGCAGAACACCCGGCCCTGGGTGCTGTTCATCGCCGTGGTGATGTGGGTCATCGGCGGAGGCTTTCTGATTCTCTTCTTGATCAACATTTTCCTCACGGGAAGCCCGGCTACAATCAGCGTGTTTAAATCAGGCAGCTTGGTGAGCATGATCAGTTACATGGTCGGATTCGGTCTTGGACTTGCTGTGGTGGCCTACGTCATCATCTATCCCACGCTGAAACTGACCCGGTATGCCCTGAAGATTGCCCGGTTCACCAAGTCAGAGTCCTTCGCCGATCTGGCGGAAGCACTCTCTGAGCAGCGTCAGTTCTGGCGGTTTCAGGGCGTCATACTACTCGCGAATCTGGGGTTTGGGCTTCTGATATTGATTTGGTCGCTGGCCGTGCGCTGAGGTCTTGGCCACTGGCCTTCCGCTCAAAACACCCCACCACTTGGGCATGGTCACTGCTGAGAGTTCGGCATACATGAGCGTCTATTTGGTCACCCGCGAAGGTCAGGAACTTGGCACCTTCAAAACCTCCAAGATCAAAAAAGGTCTGAGGACCGGCTTTTTTCGTTTGTCGGATCTCGGCTGGCGCGAAGCCTCCGGCTGGCAGGGCTTGTTTGAAATCGCGGGCTCTGCTCTCGTGAACTCTCCAGGCGCGAATCCTGATGGCTTCAATCCGCACGCCGCACCCATGGCCAATGCCCTTGCGGCTGCCAGCGTCGTTTTGCCGCCCACCCTGATTGAGGAACTCGCCGACACTAGGCCGTGGGTGCGATTCATCTCCGTCGCGATGGGAATCGGCTGCGCATTCATGATCCCGGCCTGCCTTCTCATGGCAGTGGATGAAGCGCGTTCATTGAGTCCCATCTGCCTGCTCGCCACCCTTCTGCTCCTCTACCCGGCAGTGAAGCTGAGCAATTACGCCACAAACATTGCCTCGCTGGCGAAGTCGCAGTCGCTCGCTGATATGGCCATGGCGCTCACGGAGCAGCATCGCTTCTGGAGGTTCTGCGGAATCATGCTGCTCTTTATCGTGTGCCTGGGCCTGCTGCTTTGCATCGGCTGCTTCTTCGTCACCCGGGTTCATTGACCCACTCATCCCCTGGGATCGCAGGGAACACTTGAATTGCAGGAGGAAGGGAGGCATTGGAAAGCCGCGTCCAACCATGAAGCCCTACTACATCACCACTGCCATTGATTACACCAACGCGCCGCCGCACATCGGCCACGCTTATGAGAAGGTGCTGGCAGACGTCATGGCGCGGTTTCAACGGCTCAACGGACGTGAGGTGTACTTCCTCACCGGCGTGGATCAGCACGGCCAGAAGGTGCAAAAAAGCGCCGACAAAGCCGGGCAGTCGCCGCAGGAATTCGTCGATGGCATCACCCAGCATTTCACCGCGCTGTGGGACAAGCTGAACGTTCGCTACGACGGCTGGGCCGCGACCACCGACATCAAGCACAAGCGCGTGGTGCAGGCCATGCTGCAAAAGCTGCACGACTGCGGCCAGCTTTACAAAAAGAGCTACGGCGGCTTTTACTCCGTGCGTCAGGAGCAGTTCCTCACCGACAAAGAACGCGGCCCCGATGGCAACTTCGGCGAAGAGTGGGGCGAAGTGGTGGAGCTGCAGGAAGAAAACTGGTACTTCCGCCTCAGTGATCACGTGGAATGGCTGAAAAACTACATCCGTGGCAATCCCGATTTCATCTACCCGCCGCACCGTGCCAACGACGTGCTCAACTCCCTCGATGGCAACGCGCAGGACCTCTGCATCTCGCGCCCGCTGGAGCGCCTGAGCTGGGGCATTCCCCTGCCCTTTGACGATAAATTCGTAAACTACGTGTGGTTCGATGCGCTGACGAACTACATCAGCTTCGCCGGTTATATGGCCGATGAAGTGGGCAACGAAGGCCTGCCGCAATTCGAAAAAATCTGGCCTGCCGATGCCGAGATCATCGGCAAGGACATCCTCGTGCCTGCGCACGCCGTTTACTGGCCCATCATGCTGCACGCGCTCGGTTTCCCGGATGATCAGATCCCCAAGCTCATCGTCCACGGCTGGTGGAATGTGAAGGGTGCGAAGATGAGCAAGAGCATCGGCAACGTGATCGACCCGAACGTGCTCTCAGACACCTTCACGCCCGACGGCCTGCGCTACTACCTCATGCGCGACATCGCCACCGGCTACGATGCCGACTTCAGCGACGAGCGCATCATCATGTCCTACAACAAGGAACTCGCCGGCGGCCGGGGCAACCTGCTCAACCGCTCCATCAACATGGCGCAGAAGTATCGCGAGGGCCTGCTCACGCCCGGCAGCTACGATGACGAAATCAATCACGCCCTGCGCCAGACCGTCGCCGAGGCCACGCCGCTCTACCTTGAAAAGATGAACGGCTGGGACATCCACGAAGGCATCGCCGCCGCGTGGAAGATCGTCACGCATGCGAATGCGTTTGTGGACAGCACGAAGCCTTTCTCACTCGCCAAAGACCCTGAGCAGGCCGCCCGCCTGGACAGCGTTCTCTATCATCTGGCGGAGGCGCTTACGCACGTCAGCGTGCTGCTCAATCCCATCATGCCCACCGCCATGGCCACCGCCCGTGCCCAGATCGGCTGGACACTGCCGGACGGCTTCAAAGTCAGCGACCTCAAGTGGGGACTGCTCCCCAGCGGCCACCAGCTCGGTGCGCCCGTGCCGTTGTTCCCACGGCTGGAGATCGCGGAAGAGAAGTAAGCAGGCCGCACTCCAGGCTCGACATCTGAACACGGCATCCCGTAATCTCGCGGGATGCTTCGCGTGCGCAGTCTCTTCATTCTCCTCGCATTCGCCTCCGGCCTGTGCGCGGAGCCCTTGGCGATGAAGACGCGCGAGTTCAAAGTCGATTTCAATTTGCGGGAGATGGGACGCAGCCTGGCGGCACCACAGACGCCCCCAGGTGGTGACCCTTTCGCGCAACCCCAGGAACCCGCCATCGTTGCAGATCCCTTTGGCCCGCCGGTAGCACCCGCCGCAGGCCAGGCCCCCTTGGACTTTGATGAGACATTCAAACTGTCCTTCAAGCCGCCGCCGATCCTGACGTCGAAGGATATTTTGACGCAAATGGGCATCAGCTTTCCCGAAGGTGCCACGTCTTTCTACGACAGCAGCACCAGCACCCTGCGCGTGCACAACACACCCGAAATGCTCGAACTCATCAAGGTGTTCTTTGATTCCGGCGGAGAGGGCTTTCCACACGACATCGTGTACTCGCTCACCGTCGTCGAAGGTCCGGGAGAAATCATCCGCCAGACGAATGCGGCCGCTGCACGTGTGCCCAATGCCAGCGCGGAACTCCGCAAACTGCTCGATCAAGCGAAACAACCCGCGTCCAAGGTTCGCGTCGTCAGCGATGCATGGCTGCAGGCGAAGTCCGGCACACGTGCCACGGCCAGAGCCGCAGTGGAGCACATCCACGACAGCGGCCTGACGTTTAACGCGCAGGGTCACGCCACCCTGAAGCGGGAGATGCAGCCTCTGGGACTTGAACTCGAGCTGGAACCCACCCTCGGCGCTGATGGCATCTCCATCGACACCCCCTTCAGACTCCAGCTGGCTCTGGCACCGCCGGAACTGCGTGCCGTCAGCATCACCGATCCGGGCACCGGCAACGCAGCCGAGTATTCCACGACAGACTTCTCTCATGCGGAGTTCGTGACGTCAATCAGCAGCAGCAGTGGCTGCACCAAGCTGATCGGTGTCACCGCTCCGCTCGACAAGGCCACCGCCCGCGAGGACCGGCTGTGGGCAGCCTTTCTCACGGCCACGATCCATGTGCAGGAGCCTTTGCCGAAACCTGCGCCCAAACCTCCATCCCCCGGCAAAGGACTGCCCGCCGGACTGCTTGCCGCCGCCTTGCATGTGCCGGAGGGTCTGCTGATTGACGATGGGTGGTCGCAGCCGCCCAGGACTCTGCAAGGCGTGCTTGAGTCTCAGGGCGTCCCTGCCACCAAGGGAGCCAGCGCGGTGCAGCAAAAGGGCGTGCTGCAAATCATCAACACACCGGAAAACATTGAACGCATCTCGGTGCTGGCCGATACAGCACTGGAAAAAGCCCCCAAGACCATCGCGTTCACGCTGCACACCGTGCAAGCTCCCGCCGCCTTGCTGCGCGAGCTGGCCCATGCCTCCGCAGCGGCCAGCGACCACGCCGCGCTCTGGGCGCAGGTGGAGGCTGCAGTCGCACGTGGAGAAGGCCGCTTCATCGACTCCCAGTTCATCGAGACCCAGTCCACCGTCCGCGCCAAAAATAACAGCGTCAGTGAGCACATCCATGTGGAGGATTTTGGTCTGAATGCGAAGGGCCGCCCAATCCCAAGCATCGCCTACCGCAATGTCGGCTCCATCCTCGAGATCGAGCCGGAACTGCATGCCGATGGCCGCACCGCGAATGTCACCCTGAGTTATGAGCTGCACCCTGCCCGGCCTGCCACACGCCGAGAGGCGTTTCGCGATCCCGCCTCCGGGCTGCGTTTTGACCTGCCAGTCACGGATTTCCATTCCCTGCGCACGGTGACCAGCCTGGTGATGACCAAGGGCGGCACGCGCCTGCTAAGCCTGTACCCGCCCACCGGACGCGATGCCGAGGGCATGCTGTGGGCCACATTTTTGAAATGTGAAGTGGTCACGCAGGTGCTGCCTCCGAAGGAAAGACCGCTCCCTGCATCGTTCACCACCTTGGCCGATCCCAGGGCCTGGCGCACCCGGACGTACAAAGTCCCGCCTGATTTCTTGGCCTCCGCGGGCTCTGTTGATTCTTTGCCGTCAGTGACCAAAAGCAGCAAAAAACCGCACACCGCCCAGTACATGCTCGAGGCTGCCGGCATCCTGTTTCCCAAAGGAGCCACCGCCATTTTCGACCCCCTGCACGCCCTCCTGATCGTCAGGAACACCCAGGAGAATCTCGATCTTGTGGAAGCCTACGTGACAGGCCTCGATGACAGCCGCTGGCCTACCACCTTGGCCTACACCGCCCAGGTGTTTCAGGGGCCGGGCCCGCTGCTGCGCCAGCTCACCACCCAAGCCGCAGGCCAGTGCGACCACCGCAGCATGCTCGATGCCCTCCTCACTGCCGTGAAGGCGGGCACGGTGCAGACGCTCGACACGGCACGGATCGAAACCAAACCTGGAACCCAAGCCACCACCACTCAGGCACGCGAGCACCTTTCTCTCGGTGAAGTGAAGGTGAATGACCAAGGCGAGACCGAGTTCATTCAAGACACGCGCCAGATCGGCCTCATCCTCACCATTGAGCCCACCTGGAGAGCCGCTGGCCGCGCGATTGAGTCCAACATCAGCCTGGAATTCCACCCTGCCGAGCCGCAGGAGCATCGGGAACACATTCTCGACTCGCAGGGGCGCAGCCTGGAGCTGCCGCTCACGGATTACCAGGTAGTCCATCTCACCACCACCACCCTCATTCCCAGCGGCGCCGCGCGTCTGATCGGCCTGTGGAAACCCACGGGCAAACCCGAGTTCGAGCAGGAGGACATCCTGCAGATGCTGATCATCACTTTGGGTGGAGCCATAGGGGCGCACGGGGACGCCCCATCCTCTCGCCCCCCACTTTTTCGCACCTTTTTGCGCCTCTTTGCTGCCATCCTCTTCGTATTCCCCTCCGTCCCCAGTCTTACCCCTTGCACCCCCCGCCCTTCTGGCTATGACCAGCGGCGCAACCTTGATGAAGAAAGCCCTCCTCGCCCTCGAAGACGGCCGAGTGTTTGAAGGCACGGCGTTCGGCGCCGATGCCACCCACACCGGCGAAATCTGCTTTAACACCTCCATGAGCGGATATCAGGAGGTTCTCACCGATCCCTCCTATCGCGGTCAGATCGTGACCATGACGTATCCCATGATCGGGAACTACGGCGTGAATCCGCTCGATACGGAAAGCGACCAGCCCCACGTGCGCGGCTTCGTCATCGAAGAACTCTGCGAGGTGCCCAGCAACTGGCGCAGCACCCAGAGCCTCGACTCCTACCTCAAGCAGTGGAACATCCCCGGCATCCAGGGCGTGGACACCCGTGCTTTGACCGCACACCTGCGCACCCGCGGTGCCATGCGCGCTGTCATCACCACCGGTGCGACGGCTGAAGAAGCCGTGAAACAGGCCGCCAGCAGCCCGCCCATGGAAGGCAGTGACTACGTCAAGGAAGTCACCACCAAGGCCCCCTACCTCTGGGACCCTGAAGGCCTCGAAAGCGGCGACTGGGACATCCCCAGCCCTTCCCAAAACCGCGAACCCGGCGCCGATGGTGTCGTGCGTCACCCCCTTCCTGAAGCCAAGCACCACATCGTGGCCTATGACTTCGGTGTGAAGCGCAACATCCTGCGCCGCCTGCGCCAGCATGGCTTTCGTGTGGACGTCGTCCCCGCCACCACCAGCGCCAAGGACGTGCTCGCCAAGAACCCCGACGGCGTCTTCCTTTCCAACGGCCCCGGAGATCCCGCCGCGCTCGAATACATCCACAAGGAAGTGAAGGAACTCATCGGCAAGAAGCCCATCTTCGCCATCTGCCTCGGCCATCAGATCCTCGGCCACGCCTACGGCGGCAAGACCTTCAAGCTCAAGTTCGGCCATCGCGGCGGCAACCAGCCCGTGAAGGACCTGCGCAATGGCCGGGTGTCCATCACCAGCCAGAACCACGGCTTCGCCATCGATCCCTCCTCGCTGCCCAGCAACGTCGAGGTCACTCACATCAACCTCAACGACGGCACCGTCGAAGGCATGCGCCACCGCGAAGCCCCCGTGCTCAGCGTCCAATACCACCCCGAAGCCGCCCCCGGCCCGCATGACGCGAAGTACTTCTTCGCCGAGTTCGCCCGGATGATCGAGACGGGGAGATAAGCCGCGAGCCGAGTCGTCAAGAAAGATTCAAAGCGTATGCCGCAGCCATCGCGCTGCGGCATTTTTTTGTTGTCTCACTTGCCCTTCAGCCGCTCGATAAAATACGCCGCAGCGCCCGCAGGCTTCACCACCGGGGCCCCGGATAGTTCAGTTCGCACGGAACACTGAGTTTCCGGCATTGCTCTTGCAGGCCCACGCCGAATTCAGCGAATGGCACAAACCGTATGCGCAGGGTTCAGAAAACCCTGTCTGAAACGACAGGAAAAGACAGCCCGCGACAGCGTCCAAGAGTGCACCGGCACTTTTCGCGAACACTGGAACACTCCAAGACGCAAAGCGCAGTTGGAAGTCTGCAACGCCAACGGCGCGGGCTGTCGCAGCCCAATCAAGTTGGCCGCCTACACCGCAATCTCAGCCTTGATCGCCGGATGGGGATCGTACCCTTCCAGCGAGAAGTCTTCGTACTTAAACGCGTCGATCTCCTTCACGTCAGGATTAAGCTTCATCACGGGCAAGGCACGGCACTCGCGGGTGAGCTGGAGTTTGGCCTGGTCGAGGTGGTTCTTGTAGAGATGGAGATCGCCGAAGGTGTGGACGAATTCGCCGGGCTGGAGGTCGCAGACCTGGGCGACCATCTGGGTGAGCAGGGCGTAGCTGGCGATGTTGAAGGGCACACCGAGAAAGAGGTCCGCGCTGCGCTGGTAGAGCTGGCAGCTCAGCCGGCCGCGATCCACAAAGAACTGAAACAGGCAGTGGCAGGGTGGCAGCGCCATCTTCTCGATGTGCGGCACGTTCCAGGCGCTGACGATGTGGCGGCGGCTGTAGGGATTCGTTTTGATGCCGTGGATGAGGCTGGCGATCTGGTCGTGTGTCTCCGCTCCGGGTGCGCCCTGCCAGCGGCGCCACTGCGCGCCGTAGACGGGGCCGAGATCGCCGTTTTCGTCCGCCCATTCGTCCCAGATGGTGACTTTGTTGTCGCGCAGGTACTTCACATTGGTGTCTCCCTTGAGGAACCACAGCAGCTCATGAATGATGGAGCGCAGGTGCAGCTTCTTGGTGGTGACGAGCGGGAAAGTGGTGCTGAGATCATAGCGGCTCTGCTCGCCAAACACGGAGTACGCCCCCGTGCCGGTGCGGTCCTCACGGTAGCTTCCGTGTTCGAGCACTTTGCGCAGCAGGCGGTGGTATTCTTCCATCGTCCAGCCATAGCGGGATGCGAGCAGGATGCAAAGGTTTCGGAAAAAGGGAGTGCCGGAGGGGGGGCAAAGAGGCGAAAAAAGGACACAAAGGTGGAGTCGTGGACACGTCCGTCCGTCTCACTTTTTTGCTCCTTCTTGCGCCTCTTTGCGGCCATCCTCAGTTGCAGTGCAGCCTCCCTGCCCCGATGCTGCGCCATGGCCGATCTGCCTGATGACCCCGCGCTGCGCACCCGCATGCAGAAACTCCGCATCCGTGAGGAGGATCTGGAGGAGTCGTTCATTCGCGGAGGCGGCGCGGGCGGCCAAAAGATCAACAAGACCAGCTCCACCGTGGTGCTGCGCCATGTGCCAAGCGGCCTCGAGGTGCGCTGCCAGCGCGAGCGCTCCCAGTCGCAGAACCGCCTGATCGCCCGGCAGGAGCTGTGCGACCGCCTTGAGGCCGCCTTCAAGACCGCGCAGATGGAAATCCAGAACGACCGCGAAAAAGTCCGCCGCCAGACCCGCGCACGGCCGCGGGGCCTCAAGCGTCGCTACGTGGCGGGCAAGAGGCATCGTGCTGGCATTAAGGAAGGACGCGGAAAGCCGGGTGGCGACGACTGAGCTGCGAACCTTCTTGCCTCCGGCCACACTCGGGGCATGATCCGCGCTCCCCATGAAAGCGCTCGTCCTCACCGCCCCCTCCGAGTTCCACTACGACCTCGAATTTCCTGAACCCACCGCAGCCGCCGGCGAAGTCCTCGTCAAAATCGCCGCCTGTGGCATCTGCGGCAGCGACATCCACGGCATGGACGGCCGCAGCGGCCGCCGCCAGATGCCCATCGTCATGGGCCATGAAGCTGCCGGTGAAATCATCGCCGTGGGCGAAGGTGTGACCGACTGGAACCTCGGCGACCGCGTGACCTTTGACTCCACCGAATACTGCGGTGAGTGCGAGGAGTGCAAGCTGGGCTACGTCAATCTCTGCCCGAACCGCAAGGTGCTGGGCGTGTCCCCCGGCGAATACCGCCGCCATGGCTGCTTCGCTGAGAAGATCGCGCTGCCAACCCGCATCCTCTACCGCATCCCGGATGAGCTTTCCTATGAGAAGGCCGCCTTTGCCGAGCCCGTATCCATCGCCCTTCACGCCGTGAATCTGGCCGATGGCATCGAAGTGGGCGAAGCCTTCCAGCATGTCCACGGCGAAGGCTGCGGTCATGACTGCGAGCACAACCATGGAGCCGAGGTCGAAGACGACACGGACGAAGCGAATGGCGGCGTCGCCGTCGTGGTGGGTGCTGGCTTGATCGGTCTGCTGGTCATTCAGGCGCTTAAAGCACGCGGCTGGGAAAAAGTGATCGCTGTGGATCTCGATGACAGCCGTCTGGAACTCGCACGCAAGCTGGGCGCCGAGGAAACCTTCAATGCCAAGCAGGAAGGCCTGGCCATGCACATCCGTGAGATCTGCGGTGGCGACGGTGCTGATGCGAGCTTTGAAGTCGTGGGTGCCGGCGCACCTCTCGATCTCGCGATCCGCAGCGTGCGCAAAGGCGGCCAGGTGGTGCTGATCGGCAACCTGCAGCCCAACACCCCCTTCCCTCTTCAGGAAGTCGTCACCCGCCAGCTCACCATCAAGGGCTCCTGCTCCTGCGCTGGTGAATACCCCGAAGCCATCCGCCGCATTCAAGACGGCAGCATTCAGGTGGAGCCGCTGCTCAGTGCCGTGGTCCCTCTGTCCGAAGGCGCAGGCTGGTTCAAGCGCCTGCATGACAACAAGGAAGGCCTCCTCAAGGTCGTGCTGCAGCCCGCCTGAACACCGTCATGATCCGCCTCTTCCTGCTCCTTTCGCTGCCGCTGTACATTCTCGACCAGTTCTCCAAGAGCTGGATCGTGCAGCATTTCAAGCTCTACGAAACCGAGCAGGAGGTCATCCCCGGCGTCTTCTGGTTGCACCATGCGTCAAACACCGGCGTGGCCTTTGGCATGTTCAACGGCACGCAGTATGCAAACTACGCCTTCGCCGCCGTGTCGCTGGCCGCGCTCGTGTTCATCTACGTGATGCATGGCAAAGGCCTGTTTCCCGGCAAACTGAGCCGCACCGCCGTGGCGCTGCTGGTCTCCGGCATCTTCGGCAATCTCACCGACCGCCTCTTCCGCAACCACGATGGCGGCAAGCTTTTCGACGGCACCTTCTTCGACGGTTACGTCGTGGACTTCCTGCGCTTCGACTTCGGCTTCTGGCCCTTCCATCCCTGGCCTTCCTTCAATGTGGCGGATTCATGCGTGGTATGCGCGGCCGTCCTGCTGGCACTCGCGTCCTTCTTTGAAACGCCGGGGCAGCCAGTGAAGAAGACGTAGTCGGGCGGCCTGAGTCTTCTCATCAATAGCACGGGCAATCCTGCCCGTAAGCGGCGCTCTCCACACGGGCAGGATTGCCCGTGCTACTTCAAGCCTTCGCCGTGCATGGCCCCACTCACTCCTTCGGCACCGGCGACCAGCGGTAGATGCCGTCGAACCATGACAAACTGCCGGGAGGGGTCGCTTTGCGTTTGGTTTCCACCCATAGGAAGCTGCCTTTGCGCTTGAGCGTGATGCTGACCTCCTTGGCGGCTTCCGGCACATCTGTCTCGGCGAAGACAGCAGTAGCGGTGGTCTCGTCGTTCTTGGATGTCACCGACTCAGGCGGTATTTGGCCGGCCAGATCGGAGCCCTGGTTTTCGTTCACCCGCGTGCAGTTCAGGTTCACACGCAGCTTGCCGTCCTTCGCACGGCGGATGCTCACGTGCCCGCCAAAGCCGTCGTCATACTCGCCATCCCAAGAGGAGCTCTTCAGCACCACCGGCTGCTGCATGAAGCCGTAGGCCGACGCCGTGACCTGAGCCAGCTTGAGCCAGTAATTGACATCCTTCTCCGACGAAGGCGTGTCTTTGGCTGCTGGGAAGGGCTGGGCAGGTTTGGCCTTCGAAGGCTCCGGGGGCTGATAGGCAATCTTCATCCAACGGCCCAGCAGCGCCGGCCAGCGTGCCTTCCAGTCAGCAGGCACCGTCTTGTCCACGCCAGACCAGGTGTGCGAAGCCTCCTTCAAGGCCACGCTCAGGCGTTCATCCGCCGCCTGGGATTCTTTGCGGGCCAGCTGCAGCCGCTTCTCATCACTCACGCGGCGATAGATGCCCAGGATGCCGGGGTCCTGCGGCATCTTCTGCCCCGGCTTGAACAGGATCTCCATTTTCGACTCCCCGCCCTTGGCGATGAAATACGAACCGCGATCCTGCCCCTCATCCACCAAGGCGGCAAAGGTAAGAAGATTGTCTTTGCGGGTCCCCTGCCCTGTCCACATGCCCGTCGATCCCGGCTCTGAGGCCCAGCGCGTGATCACCTCCACGCCCGTGGCGGAAGTCTGGCGCAGGGTCAGGTAGCGCTGGCTTTCCTCGTCATAGAAATAAGTCGTGGTCAGCGGCTCCGCACCACGTCCGCACGCAGCCAGAAGGAAGAAGGCCAGAACCGGTATCCGAAGAGGCTGCAAACATGTTTTCATGGGATCTCATTCTCAAAGAAGACGCTCCATGCGCAAGAATTAGAAAAGAGTGATTTTTTGCCTTCTCTATAATGATCGTATTTTACGGCCAATTATAACAGAAAAGCCCATTTTTATTCATTTTATGGGATTAACGAGAGCTAGAATTTACATATTCGCGTTTATGCGAACGAATCCATACTAGTCTAAACCACTGAATATGAGCCTTTTGTATAGTGGTTATACAGACAAGTTTATCACTTTTACAAATATTTTAGTAATTTCTGATATGGTTGTTGCACGTTCTATAATTTCTGTTATAAATACTAGCAGAAACAAGAGCCACCCACGCAGCCATGAAAACACTCATCCGCCTCGCACTCACCATCAGCCTCCTCGCCATCGCTTCCGCCGCGAACGCCCAGAACGGTTACTCTGCCGCCGGTTACTACGCCGCCCCTCAGGCACAGGCTGCTTACGCTCAGGAACAGGCCAATGCGCAGGCTTGGGCCGCTTGGAACGCTCAACAGCAGGCCAATGCCGCTGGTTGGGCCCGCTACTACGCTGACCAAGCCGCCGCTCAGGCCGCCGCCAAGCAGGCCGCAGCTCAGCGCGCCTCTGCTCCCCGCGCCGCAGTCGGTGGCAATTCTCAGATCCGCTTTGACGGCCGCTTCGCCTCCGTCGGCCAGACCGCTCCTCAGGCCCTTCAGTTCGCCGTTTATGCTGCCAACACCCTCCAGAACAAGCCCTACGTGCTCGGTGGCGGCCATCGCAACATCGAAGACAGCGCCTATGACTGCAGCAGCAGCACTTCTTACGTCCTTATGAAGGCAGGATTGCTGAACCGCTGCCTGTCCAGCAAGGAGTTCGCCAACTATGGCGAAGCAGGCGTGGGCCGCTTCATCACCATCTGGGTGAAGCCTGGTGAGCATGTTTTCATCACCATCTGCGGTCTTCGCATGGACACCTCCGGCCAGATGACGGGCGAAGGTCCACGCTGGCGCACCCAGGGCCGCAACTATGCTGGCTTCTCCCCTCGCCATCCTTCGGGCTTTTAATTCTCATTTTTGTGACTCGATTATCACACGCGTAAACAAAGCTTCATTCAAAACTGAAACTCACCGCCTAAATCCCCTCAAAACTCTCAAATCTACGAATCATATGAAAACGAACACCACCTCCTCCACCGCCTCCAACAAAGAAATCTCCCTCGGCTGGAACTCGATGCCTGCTTACGGCGAAGTGATGAACCGCGTGATCGGCACCGCCCACACCGACGTCCAGAGCAGCATCAGCCTCGGCAAAAAGAGCGTGCTGAAGACCTTCTGGAGCACCCTGAGCAACATGAAGTAAGCCGGAGGCTGAGGGCAGCGTCTGACGCCCTTCACCTTGCGCTCTGCAGCGCCACTGGTATGGCTCACCGCTCCAACGCATGCAGGTTCTTCGCTCCATCGACGCCCTTTCCACACTTCCCGGCCCCCTCGCTCTTGCCGTGGGCGTGTTTGATGGAATCCACCTCGGGCACCAAGAGGTCATTCGCGCGGCTCAGGAGCACGCCACGCAGCACCACGGCACCGCAGTTGTCGTGACTTTCGATCCGCACCCCATGCAGGTGCTGCGACCGGGCTCCGCCCCCAAACTCCTCTGCGGTCCGCGCCATCAGCGGCTCATTCTCGCCCAAACGGGCATCTCCTGCCTTCTGGCCTGCCCCTTCACCGCCGAGACGGCCAAAACGCCCGCACGCGATTTCCTCCAGCAGCTGGTGCGCGCCTCACGCCCGCTGGGCTGCATCTCCGTCGGCTACACCTGGAGCTTTGGCCATGGTCGTGAAGGCAACATTCACCTGCTCATGGAAATGGGGCAGGAGCATGACTTTGCCGTGTATGGCGTCCCGCCTTTGAAAATCGATGGGCAAGTGGTCAGCAGCACCCTGATCCGTGAGGCCGTATCCAACGGAGATTTCGCCAGAGCCGCCATGCTGCTTGGGCGTGACTACACCGTCTTTGGCACCGTCGTTGAAGGTCAAAAATTGGGACGGCAGCTTGGATTTCCGACTGCCAATGTCGAGGTCGAAAACGAGCAGCTACCGCCGCTGGGAGTTTATGCCGTGGAGGCACGCGTCGATACGCAATGGCTCCCCGGCGTGGCCAATCTCGGCCGCCGGCCCACCGTCGCAGCAGACGCCGATCCATCCCTCGAAGTACACCTGCTCAACTGGAGCGGTGACCTCTATGGCAAAGACATGGAGGTGCGCTTCACCCGCCACCTGCGCAGCGAGATGAAATTCAGCAGCCTGGATGAGCTCAAGGCGCAGATCGCGCGGGATATCGCAGCTGCGAAGGCCTGATTCACGGGCCAAAAGCGGGCAGGGAAAACTCGTCGCGCGGGAACACATCGGTGTTGAGATCCTTGAGCTTGGCACGGTCATCCGCAGGGCCAAAAACACGGACGGGCACGTCCGGCGCTATGAACGGTGCCAGCAGACCCGGCAGATCAATCCCCGCTAGGGCGAAGTGATGCTGCAACTCCGGCTGATTGATGCGCAGCCGTAGCTTGGCCACATCCCACGAGATCGGCTGATTGCTGCCGATGATGATTTGCGGGAGGCACAGCACATGCGGAAACACGCGCACAAAGGTGTCCTCCACACGCTGGGTGGGTGCCCATGTCACGGCGAAGCCGCCGGGCTTCAGGCGGCTGAGCAGCAGGCGAAAGTATTCCTCAGAATACAGATTGCCCGAATGCGCGCTGGTGGGCCGCAGCGCGTCTGCCTCGATGATGTCGAAGCGCTGTTTTGTCGTCATGAGAAACTGGCGACCGTCCCCTGTGACGTGGCGAATGCGCCCGTCATTCAGCAACGCGCGCAAAGCCGCGTAAGTGGACTCCTCTGCGTGCTGCCGCAGTGTCTTCAGCGCAGCGCCAAGGATCTCGATGCAGACGATGTCACGCGTCTCAGTGCGGGACGCGGCGCTGAAAAGGGTGTCGCTTGAGCCCAGTCCGATGACGGCGATTTCCTGCGGATCTGGGTGCAACAGGGATGGCAGCGCCCCTAGAGCGCTGTGAATACCGCCAAAAGGAATCCAGCTTTGACCGATGCCATTGGCAAAGACCATCGTGGCGGTGTTTGCAGCGCCTGGAGCCGGTTTTTTCAGTATGGAGACACCGGCGGCATCCTCCGCCAGATGAATGCGCTCCAGCGTGGTGCCGTGTGCCCACGCCCAAAGCGTCTGCTGACCCGGAAGCGCCAGGATGCTGGCAAAGATGAGGACTGCGAAGGCAACCTTGAACGACCTTCTCGCGCTGGCGACTGCGAGCAGGCCAAACACGCCGCTCAAAAGCACCAGCAGCCGCAAAGTCAGCGCCGTACCCAGCAGCGGCAGCAGCAAGGTACTGACCAGCACCGCGCCGAGCATGCTGCCGACGATGTTCGCCGTCTGAATCCAACCCACTCGGCGCCCGACGAGTGTCAGATCACTCTGCGCGGCCTGTTGCAGCAGCGGATAACTCAGGCCCATCATCAAGGTTGGCGGACCTATCAGCAGCAGCGGCAGACCGAGGTGAAGCACGGGAAAGATCAAGGCCACGAGCACCTCATGCATTGACAAAGCCCCAGCCCACCCTTTCTGGAGCTGCAGCAGCGTCGTGCTGGCATTCACCGGCTCGTATCCGTCCAAATACTTGCGCACACCTGCCAGCCACGACCACTGGTTCAGCGCCACCAGCACCCCAGCGGTCATGAGTCCTGTGTAAACGCCGATCCCGCACTGCAAGGAGAGGAACCCTTTCGCCGGACGCTGCACACGCGGAGCCAGCCACGTTCCCGCCAGCGAACCCGCGCCGACTCCGCCCAAGTAAACCGCCAGCAGCGTGCCAAAGGTGAACGCGGTAGATTTCAACATCACCCCGAGCAGCCTGAACCAAAGCATCTCCAAGGCCAGCGCAATGAAGCCTGACAAAGCGTAAATCATGAGGCAGCGCCTCAGGCTCCAGCAAGTTTCATCCTGATGGGTTTTGAGCGCTGCCTCCTCGGAATTGCTGCCGCTCCGCCAGAGCAAAGGCAGGATGCCAGCGGCGCAGACGGCGTTAAGCAGCACCGCATGATGAATCGCCCCCTCCATGCCATAGAGAGGCAGCAGCAGCCACGTTGTAAGCAGTGCGCCAGCAGCCGCACCGAGCGTGTTCGCTCCATAGAGCCGACCCGTTTTGACCGCAGCGCCGGGCAGATCACGAATAATCGCCCGCGCCAGCACCGGCAGTGACAGGCCCATCAGAAAGGTGGGCGGCAAAAGCGCCAGAATGAGCACGAGCGCCGTCAGCACCCGCGAATCCGCGATGCCGCCGAACTTGAGATACAGCAGGTCATAAAACAGCGGCTTGCTGACGAGACCGAAGAGCGCGATCAAC
>JAPLUN010000299.1 GCA_026397715.1 Verrucomicrobiota bacterium | reverse complement strand
TTTTCCACCGTGTTCATCTCCGGCCGCTGCTTCGCAAAGGTGTGCACGATCTCACGCGGGATCTGCACCGAGTCCGAATCACTCAGCATGTCCCACTGCCACACCACGCAGCCCATGCGCGCCAGCTGCACGCAGAGCGACTGAAAAATGCTCTTCCCACCCCGCTCAAAACGCTCGCCCCCCGCCGCGATCTCCGCCCGCACCTTAGCGGCCGTCTCAATCGAAAGCCGCGCATCCTTCCAGTGACCGTGCGCAAACATCACCCCCGGCACCTTGCCCTTGATCACCTTCGGCTTCCACAGGCTCCCCGTCACAAAAAATCCCGGCGCACTCTCAAAGTAAACCTTCTCCACCGTGAAGCCATCCCCCTCCACCTTGCCATGCACCACCGCATTCAGCGGCGTCTTCGTCGGCATCGGCCACAGCCCCTCCGCCACCAGGATCTGCCGCCGCACATAATCCTTCCGCGCATCCCACTCACTCAGTGAAGACGGCGGATTGAAAGGAAAATACCCGTTCAAATCCTTCGGCGCCTGCAGCCGGCTGTCCTCAGCACGGACAATGGACGACGCGAGAACGGCAAGGAGGATCAGCTTGGATTTCATGGTTTGAATGTGAAGCGCATTCTAACGCTGCGAGCAGGCAAAGTTCATCATATCCGTGTCGAACAATATTCATATCTCGTGAGAGCGATTGCATGAGCCGCTGCTACCGAAGGCTGGACTCACACACCTGCGGGTGCCGCTCAAGCTCGAGTCCTTGCCGATTCGCATCGTCTACGGATCCCAGCTCAATGCCGTGCCTTACGGGCTTTCGGAGCGCATGTTCCATAGGCTGCAGGCAAGCAGTGCGACCAGGGTGAGCTGCGAATTCTGCCGGACAAGGATCACGCGATCCGCTCCGCGTTGACTGATGAAGAGCTTTACGCTTGCTTCTTGAAGCACTCGCTCAACGACAAGGAATGCAAATCATGAAACTCACCCTCACTCTCATCACCGCCCTGCTCCTGGCTCAACTGACTGCGCTGCGCGCCGCTGACACCGCAGCCGACCGCGTCGCCACTGTCATGAACACGCCCGGCTGCGTTGCATTCTGGGACTTCGTGAAACGTGAGCCGGACGGCGCGCATCGCTTCACCGCGCATGTGATGGCGGGCGCTGCGAATGACTTCGCACTGGATGCTTCGAATTACATCAAGGACTACTGGGGCGAAGGGCGCGAAGCGACTTACGCGGACTTTCCGTTGCTCGGTCGCGGGCCGTTTGGGCAGGCGGTTCGCATTCGCAAAGAAGAAGACAAGACGTTTCGCCCCTTCCTCTTCGTGCCCCGCGAGCGACTGCATGATTCACCCATTGACATCAAAGGCGCAGGCAAGTCGGTGAGCGTCGTCGTGTGGGCCATTCGCGAAAGCGGCAATCACGCTCTCGCAGGCATCTGGCATGAGGGCACCGATTTGAATCACGGCGGCGTTGCTAAGGTCGTCGCGCGCGGGCAGCGGCAATACGCGCTTTTTGCCGGACTGAACAAGGAAGGCTCGGCCTGCGGTCATGTGTCGGAGAATGGCGCGAAGTCCTTTGGCCACATCTACGCCATGCACAAATCCAACTCTGGTGATGTCTCCCCAGTCGTGCCCGCAGATGCTCCAGCAGAAGTGCTCGATGCCTCGTGGCAATGCTTTGCAATGACCTACAATCACGAGACCCACGAACTCACCGGCTGGCTCAACGGCCAGGACACAGGCCGTTGGCAGGAGAACGTGCAGAAGGCTATCCCTGTCATCCACAATGCCTGGGTGCAAGGCAACCTGCATCGCGAGTCAGGCCTGCAACCCGGTGAAGATCCGACCTTCCCGGCCGACCAGTTCTACAATCCGCCCGAGGACAAGCCTGTCTCCGTCAAAATACTCAGCGAGGCCGCTGACGAGCGCGTCGAGTTGCAGGAGTTCCGCTACACACGCGTGAAAGTCACCCACCGCAAAGCGGCCGACGGCACCTGGACCGCCACCGCCCGCGATCTCGCCGACGTGCGCCTGAATCCCTGGTGGTTCTCGCACGATTCGCTTTTCACCCCCGCCAATGACGGCACCGGCGGCCCCTTCACCATCGGCCGCGTCATCCACAGCTCACGCGGCGTCGGTTTCACGGGATGGATTGGTGGCGTCGCGGTTTTCAATCGGGCGTTGAGTTCGGAGCAACTCGCGACACTTTCGGCAGTTGGTCGTTCTCGACCCATTGTCACACCTTCTCGCTAGTTTCACTCTTCCTTTCAAAACGTCGACTCCATGAGAACCAGCCCCATCCTCATCGCCCTCTTCGCTCTATGCCTTGACACAGCGCCTGCCGCCACCGTCACCACCTTTGCTGGCACAGGCACGAAGGGCTTTTCCGGCGATGGCGGGCCGGCAACGAAGGCGGAACTCAACAACGTCTTTGGCGTCGCACGCGGGCCGGATGGCTTTCTTTACATTTGCGATATGGACAACGCCCGCGTCCGGCGCGTTGGGCCGGATGGCACCATCGAAACCTATGCGGGCAACGGCGTGCGCGGGCGCAAAGGCGATGGCGGCCCAGCCGACAAGGCCTCGCTGAACATGCCCTACGAACTCGCTTGGGACAAGGCGGGCAATTTGTTCATCGTCGAGCTGGCGAACAACGCGGTGCGCCGCGTGGATGCGAAGACACGCATCATCACCACCATCGCAGGCACGGGCAAATCCGGCTTCAGTGGTGATGGCGGACCGGCCACCCAGGCCCAGTTCAATGCGCCGCACAGTCTCGCCTTCGACCCCGCTGGCGATCTTTACGTTTGCGATATTCTCAACCACCGCGTGCGCAAGATCGACATGAAGACCAGTATCATCTCAACGTGGAGCGGCACTGGCGAAGCGAAGACTGCGCCTGATGGCTCGCCCATCACCGGTTCCCCGCTCAACGGCCCCCGTGCGCTCGCTTTTGGTGCGGATGGCAATGGCTACCTCGCCCTGCGCGAAGGCAACGCCCTTCTCCTGTTGGACCCAAAAGCCAACACGCTCAAACGCGTCGCTGGCACCGGCAAATCCGGCTTCACCGGCAATGGCGGCCCCGCGCTGCAAGCCACGCTCTCTGGCCCGAAAGCCGTGAGCCTCGATGCCAATGGCAACGTCTATCTTGCCGACACCGAATCACACTCCATCCGTTACCTCGACGTGAAGAAAGGCACCCTCGAAGTCCTCGTCGGCAACGGCAAGAAAGGCGACGGCCCCGATGGCAGCGAACCGCTCAACTGCCAGCTCGCCCGCCCACACGGAGTCTTTGTGGACAAAGACGGCTCTGTCTTCATAGGGGACAGCGAGACGCATCGCGTGCGTGTGTGGCGGAAGTAACCATCGTGACTGCCAATAAGAGATGCCATGCCATTCCTGCATGGCATTGTGCAGGGTACCAATTGCCAGGCATCTCAAACCTCACCCAAACTCACGTGCCGACTCTCCTCCGCTCTAAAACCCCTGGCTCTCGCTCCCTTCAATCACAATGCGCTTCGTCTCCGGCCCCTGCTTCACCGTCGCACGCACCTTCCCGCCTCGCGTTTCCGTAAACTGATTGTCGCTGATCGTGATCGCTTCCGTCCCGCCCTGGATGTCGATCACCACCCCGCCTTCCGGCGCGTTGTCGATGAAGCGGTTCTTCTCGATCCGGTTGCGATGCCCCGCAAAGTCCTGACCGCGTTCCGGGCGGAAGAGCAAACCGTTCACCTTGCTGCTCCGGATCGTGTTCCCCGTCACCAGGTTGTCCGTGTCACGATGGCCAATGGAAATCCCAATGCGGTTCCCCTCGATCTGATTGCCCTCCGCCAGCCCATACTTCACGCCCCAGCAGAAGAAGATTCCGATGTCATTCCCACGCAGCGTGCTGTTGCGGATGATCGGCCGCTGCGATCCGCTGCCCGGGTGCAAACCCAGCCCGCTGTTGTTTTCGCTCACGCAGTTTTCCACCACCACATCGTGGCAGATCTGCCAGCTGATCCCATCCCCGTGGTTGTTGCGCGCCGTCACACCGCTGATGTGGAAGCGATTGCAGTCCTGCAGAAAAATGCAGCCTGCGTAGTTGCCATCCAGCTCCGCATTGTGCTCACGGTTGCCGTCCAGCACCAGATTCTCGATCCTCACATCGTTCACAAATTCGCCGCTCAGCAGCGGAAACAGCGTTGCGCACGTCGCCTCGTTCATCTGCCACAAGTTCTCACGCAGCGCCTTGTCCAGCTTGAAGCGGCTTCCGCTCCGCGCCACCAGCGTCCGCTTGATCACCGTCTGCCGTCCCGTCTTCGCATCCTTCGCCCGCAGGCACACCCCATCCCCCACGCGAAATCCGCTCGCATCGTGCAGCGTGATCTCCTGGTCATACCAGTCGCTGTCCAGCTTCAGCGGCGTCATCACAGATGGCTCTTTAATGAGCACCGTCTTGCCACCCTCGCCCTTCAGGTTCACGCCCGTCTGCAGATACACCGCATTCCGCAGCCGGTAAGTCCCCGCCTTCAGGTGCACCGTCCCGCCGCCCATCCGCGCTAAATAGTCCACCGCCGCCTGGATCGCCCGCTGGTCACTCCCCACGATGTCGGCATCCTTCAGTCCCACCGTGACCCTCAGCCCCTCCTCCCACTTCGGCTGCACCGCCACGTCACCGCTCGTCTGGCGCGGCACCGTCACCGCAGGACGCTCCGCCGCGAGGAGTGGAGCAGCAATCATGAGGCAGAGCAAAAATCGTTTCATCCCCGAACCAACGCACCAAAGCCGCATCAGCTTTCCCCGCCACTTCTCAAAACCCGCGCCTCAGCCATCCAAGGCAACGATGAGTAATGATGTTGAAAATGAAATATTTGTGCACTGTAACTCTACAAAATGCTTGGCAACTTTTTTTGACGAAGGGGAATAGGAATGAATTCTCCTCAAACCAGCGCCGCGATTTACGACAGGACATCGATCAAGTAGCGCAGTTCCTCATCGATGTCGTCGGTGGCGGGCACGGTCTCGGCGATCTCGGTTTGCACGGCTGTGCGGAAAGTTTTGCGGAGGCGATGAATCATCACTTTCACCGCGCCGGTGGAGATGCCGAGCCGCTTGGCGGCTTCAGCCTGCGAAAGCTGGTCGGTATCGCCGACGAGCCAGGGCTTCAGGGCCTCGAAATGCGCGGATTTGCCTGCTTTTTCAAAATCGGCCTTCACCGCCTTCAAACTGCGATCCATGACCGCAAAGGCCCACTCGCGGTCAAAGTGCTTGTCACTCATCGCCGCGCTGGCGTCGGCGATTTGCAGGCCGGGAGCCGTATCGTGCGAGGCGGCATCGAGCGACTCCACCACGGCACCACCGCCGCGTTTTTCCCGGCCTTCATTGCGACGGCGTTCGGCGAGGAAGTGCTTCAGCGCACCGAGCAGGTAGGAGCGAAAGCGCCCCTTCGCCGGATCGGCCCCGTCGAAACCGCCGCGGGTGAGCCGCCGGGCAAAAAACTCCTGCGCGAGCTCGCGGCTGTCATCGTCGGTGCGGCCTTCGCTGCGCAGAAATCGGAACACCGGAGCCCAATACACCTCGCACAGCTCGCCGAGCGCCGTGCGTGCCTCCGGCGCGTCGCCACGCGATCGCAGCACGAGCGTCCAACGCGTGTTGTGAAAGGTGGAATCGGCGGAAGACGTGCTCATAAAGCGTGGACTGGCTCAAGGTTGATTACTTGCTGCGACAACCTCCACATAAAGCGTCTCCAGTTTTCTGCCCATCCAACCACGTCGTGTGGCGATCTCGTATCGCTGCTTCTCGCCCTCCGTGAGCGGTGATGACCCTGTCCCCGAGGCATTAAACTCCCAAGTCTCATTGAGATAAAGCGAACGGGAGTATGTCTGCCCGCCAGGCACTCGATAGCTCGCCTCAATGTGCTGGGGGTAGCTTCCTTTCCATCGGTTTGTGGTGACAATCTCCAGCGTCGATGCGTAGCCTTCATCATCAGGTGCTTGAAGGGTGCCGACCGCTGCCAGCTCGCTCACCTCGCCAGCGGTATTCACGCGAATCAGTCGAAAGCTCAGTCTTTTGCCAGCGGCCAAACTTACTTTAACCTCTGCCTTGGTGCCGCTTGGCTCCAAGTAGGAAGCCATAGTCGATTCTCGCTCCCAGCTGTATGCGCCTATGCAGACAAACGAAATAATCACCGCAATGGCAAATCGAATCACGGGTCCACGGATGGCACCGGCTGGAAATCCCTGCTTCATCGAGAGGATTGCTTTGAAGACTAACTCCACGCCCAAGACACTCGTGCAAAGGAGCAATCCACTCAATAGCACGCGCCAGATCATGCTCACGGCGCTGTCGTCAATATAGGGGGCAACGCTAAACGCCGCCATGCACGCAGCAAGAAGGGAAGGCCAGATAACCAACGTCACCAAGGACCTTTTGGCGTCAGCTACTTCCCCACCGGTGCTGCGAAGCCGACGGAGTGCCCGCATCGATTGGATAGCTCCCATCACTGCACTGGCCACCAGCAGCAGCACAAGGATGGAGACGGGTAAGACTAGACGCAGTTGAGGCATGTCGCTGTGCTTGCTTCCGCTCGCGCCATAGAGCCTAACCAACCCCACCAATGCCACAACACCTAGCGCCGGGCTGAGTGTGCTCCAGATGATGGAGGGCTTGGCAGACCGCGCAGGCGGTTCAGCGGGGTATTCGCAGTTTTGTGCCTCGCGTGCGGCCTTGGCTTCCGTGGCCGCCTGCATCTGCTCCTTCACCTCCCCGACCGTCTGGAAACGCAGCTCACGCTCCCGTTCGAGAGTGCGCATCACGATTTCATCAATGCGTGCATCCACGTCGGACTTCCTGGAGGGCGGGGCGAAGCGACCGAGCGGCAGCTCCCCGGTCAGCAACTCATAGAGCACCACACCGAGCGAGTAGATGTCCGCACGCTGATCCACGTCTCCAGGCGACTCGAACTGCTCCGGTGCCATGTAGTGCGGACTGCCGAGCACAAAGCCGCGTTGCGTGAGCGTGAGCAGATCCCGGCCTTCCTCGCCGGTCAGCTTCGCGATGCCGAAGTCCGCGATCTTCACCTGACCGCGCGAGTCGATGAGGATGTTCTCCGGCTTGATGTCGCGATGCAGGATGCCCTGCTCGTGTGCGAACTTCAGCGCCGCGCAGATGTCCTGCACCAGCGCCAGCGCCTCCGGCGGCGTGAAGCGGCCCGCTTTCATGGCCTGACGCAGATTCACACCATCGACGAACTCCATCAACAGATACGCAAACGGCCCCGCCACGCCGGAGTCAAACACCGTGACGATGTGCGGATGGTTCAGCCGCGCCAGCAGCCGCGCC
>JAPLUN010000066.1 GCA_026397715.1 Verrucomicrobiota bacterium | reverse complement strand
GAGGCCACGCGCCTCTGCTCGCGCATTGGCATCATCGACCACGGCCGTATCCATGCTCTGGGTACGCTGGACGAATTGTTGCTGAAGCTCCCCTTCGAGGAAGAAATCCGCTTCGCCGCCACAGACGCCACCGCGCCCCTTGCCGCGCAACTCTCCACACGGGGCGAACTCACCACGGCCGAAAATCAGCACCGCTTCCGTCCGCACCCCGATTTCAAGCTCTCCGCTTTCTACAGCATGAGCGAGGCGCTCGATCTGCCCGCGCGGCTCTTTACGAGCCAGCGCCCGACCCTGGAAGCAGTGTTTCTCCAGCTGACGGGCCGCAAACTGCGCGAGTAAACCCGCTCTATCACCCACTCTTTAAACTTCAACTACGTCGCCCACGGCGTTCCTCCCATGCGTATCATCCTCTCTCTCGTCCGCAAAGACCTCCTCAATTTCACCCGCTTCAAAGGCGCGCTCATCCTTACTTTTGCCATTCCCTTTATGATGATCTGGCTCTTTGGCCAGGTCTTTGGGGTCAATAGCAAGGACTCCGGCCCCTCTGGCATCCCCGTCGCCGTGGTCAACGCCAGCTCCAATCCCGGCGCCGCCAAGCTGGTGGACGCACTCAAGGCCGAGAAGAGCTTTCGCATTATCACCGACTACAAAGAGCGCGATGGCACCAAGCGTCCCCTCACGGAAGCCGACCTCCGCCCCATGATGCAGGCCGCCGGCTCGGACTTGCGCTTTGCCCTCGTGCTGCCGGCTGATCTAGTCAGTGACACTTCGTTCGGTCTGCACCTGAAATTCCTCTCCAATCCCCGCAGCGATATCGAGACGCAAATGGTGAATGGACTGCTCCAAAAGGCGATTTTCACCAACGTCCCTGAACTGCTCGGCCAATCACTCCAGGCCCGTGCCAAAAAACACATCGGTGAAAAGCGCTTGGAAAAATTCAATGACACGATGGCCACAGCCATCAGCGCCGCATTCAACGAGGACAAAGAGCAGGTCCTCCGCCGCATCGAGTCGGGTGATTTCGGCATCAGCGACCTTACGAAGTCCGCCGCCTCCTCCGGGACCAAGGCAGGCGACTCGAAGCCCACCGCAGCGGACTTCATCGGGAAAATCGTGCGTATCGAAAATGAGCAAGTAGTCGGCGCTCAGGTGAAGAGCCCGATGGCGACGCGGTTGGTCGGCGGCTGGGCGATTCAGTTCCTCCTGTTCGCGGTGAGCGCGTCCGCGGCCGGCCTGTTTCGCGAGCGTGACGCCGGAATTTTCCAGCGGCTGCTGGCGGCGCCGGTGACGCGCGCTCACATCCTTTGGAGCAAATTCCTCTACGGGGTCACACTCGGGCTCATCCAGTTGTTGGTGCTCTTTGTCGCCTCCAGCTTCATGTTTCACACCGATGTACTGTCGCATGTGGTGCTGCTGTCGCTGGTGTGCGTCCTCGCGGCCGCCGCGTGCTCGGCGTTTGGCATGCTGCTGGCCTCGATCGCCGGTTCGCCTGAATCGGCCAGCGGGCTTTCGACCCTCGTGATCATGTTGATGAGCCTGCTAGGCGGCGCGTGGTTCCCGCTGGGGTTCATGCCGTCTTTCATGCAGCAGTTTAGCAAACTGACGATCGTCTACTGGTCGATGGAAGGCTTCAGCGCTGTGCTGTGGGCCGGAAACAGCTTCGGGCAGATCCTGCCCATCTTGGGCGTGCTGGCTGGCATGACGGG
>JAPLUN010000005.1 GCA_026397715.1 Verrucomicrobiota bacterium | reverse complement strand
TATGGTAAATATGGTTAACATTGCAAGAATAAATATTTCGTATTTCCATAATTTCAACACTCTAAGGATATCTTTAGGAGCTGGAGCCAAGTAAATTCAAGGCTTGGAGCCTAATTCGCCCAATGGCAAAAAAAGTGAGTCAAACCCTAGGTCGAGCCGCCCATCGGCCCACGGGATACGCTGCAAATCTCCTTTGAACTGCTTAATTCAGCGCCAAGCCGTCCTTGCACAGCGGAAAGTAGGCTCTAATATCGCGCTCGGCGCACCTCCTACCCCGTGGTGTAATGGTAACACAGGAGATTTTGATTCTCTCGTTCAAGGTTCGAATCCTTGCGGGGTAACCACCACAAATACGGTTTCTGATTTGTTGATATCCGCTTCAACGTGAGGCGGTCGCGGCACCCGCGAAGCTCTCATCCGTCAGCGTCTTCAGAAACGCCACTAGATCCGCTTTTTCCTGCGTTGTGAGTTGAATGCCGGCCTCCGGATGCTTGGCCAGGTTCGGGTCCAGCGTGGTGCTGCGTCGCACTCCGCTGCTATAATGCTCCACCACTTCCTCCAGCGTGTTGAAGCGGCCGTCATGCATGTACGGTGCCGTGAGAGCGACGTTGCGCAGGCTCGGTGTTTTGAATTTCCCTCGGTCAGCGGCGTTTTTCGTCACCGCCATACGGCCGAGGTCATCCTCCGCAAGTTCAAGCCCGTTGTTGGCAAACGGCTGGCTCGTGAACAGCGTGCCTCCGTGGCAGTGAAAGCAGTCCGCACCGCGCAACCCGCGTTTGGGATCAAACTCCGTCACAAAGAGCTGCAGCCCGCGCTTCTCGCTCTCGGTCAGCTGCGCCACCTTGCGTGCCGCACGGTCAAAGCGTGATTCTTGCGACACAAGCGTGAGTAGAAATTGCTCCAGCGCTTTCGCCACGCGCTCCGGCGTGATCTCTGCGGAGCCAAACGCTTTCGCAAACCCCTGCGTACACTGCGGATCCGCACTCAGTTTGGAGATCACGTTGGGCAGTGTCTCATTCATCTCATGCGCGTCCTGGATCGGCATCAGCACCTGCTCCCTCAGCGTGGCGGCACGGCCATCCCAGAAGAAAGACGGCTGCCAGGCCAGATTGAACAACGGCATCGCATTGCGCATCCCCATCTGCTGCTCCGCGCCGAGGCTGAAACGCCGCGCATCGGCAAAGGCACGCGTTTGATCATGGCAGGAAGCGCAGGATTGCTTCTGATTGATCGACAGCCGTGCGTCATGAAACAACTGCCGGCCCAGCGCTACGCCTTCCTGCGTCAGCGGATTGTCGGCCGGTAGCTGCACCTGTGGAAAACGCTGCGTCATCGCCGGTGTCAGCGCATGAGTACCAGCGGGCAGGGGAGCTGGCTTGGTGGCAAACGTCGGTGTCTGATACACATCGTAGTGCATGCTGCGCACCCGGAATGCCTTTTCGATGTTCGTCTTGAGCTTCGCCGCAAGGGCATCGCCGGAGCGCGAATGTGTCGAAGTACCATCCTTGGCAAAGTCGATTCCCACCATCGCTCGCTGCACATCAAACTCCAGCGCCACCGTCAGCGGTCGCCCTCCTCGAAACGCCACCGGCACTTCCACCGTCATCAACTGCGGCGCATTGGCAATGTGATACGAAAACCCATTCTCCTTGCCGTCCTTCGAGAACCTGCCTTCCAGCGCCATGAAAATATACCCGCCCTGCCAGCCCCAGTGCAGGCCATTGACCTGAGGATTGAGCGCATGATCCGGCGCATAACCATTCGGGTCCGATTTGTTCGTCGTCTCATCCACACCGATGCGAAAGCGGATCCCCTTGTACTCGCCCGCAGGCATGCCCGAGACCTTCGCTGTTTGCCGACCCGTAGCAGCACTCACATACGCAAACCAGTCCTTCGATTCGAGCCATGTGCCATCCTCTTTTTGCAAAGCCAGCCCTGAGAGTAGACAATCAAGTCGAGTCACCTGGGCCGCATCCACCAGCGCCATCGGCTCATCCAGCCGCAGCACCTGACCATTCACCATCGGCACGATCTGCAGCTGCAGGTCCTGCCCTATCGCAGACAGCGCGAGCATCCACATCACCATCGCCCAAGCCCAAAGCGGCATCTTGGAAAGCAGGGTTCTCATGAAGATGCGGTGCATAAAAGACGACTTTTATCGTTGGCGGCACACTTTCTAGAATGAGCATAGACTCACAAGTCAGGTATTTGTAAGACGGAGACGTGGTCAGTCCTCTCCAAAAAGCCTGCTCATTTCGAGTTTAAGGATCGCGGGCCGTGAGACGTTCTCAGGTCTCCATGAAGCACACTCTCTTGATCTGCCTCCTTTGCCTCAACTTTATTGCTGCACCAGCTCCCGCAAAAGATGGCAACCAGGGGAATGGCCCCGTCGTGAGTTTTGACGCGGCAGGCCCCGAGATCTTTCCGCAGAGCTGGCTGACCCCCAAAGTGAATGCTCAGGCGACGACCTTGGCCCCCGCACAGCGCGAGCGATCACAGGCACTGGTGGCACGGGCGCTGGCCAAATACCCTGCTGTCGTGCTGCGGACCCATCTGCAGCGGGTTTATGTGGTGGGCGGTCTGGCCTACAGCGGCGTGCCCACGGGTGGGACGAATTCTCGCAACGCAGTCTATCTGGCAAACTCAGGCAAAGCGGCAGATGCGGCGCTGGAGGGCATTTTCCACGCAGAGTTTTCCAGCATCCTGCTGCGCAATCTGCCTCAGCACCTCGACACCAAGCTGTGGCTGGAGATCAATCCACCTGACTTCCGCTATCTCGGCAGCGGGGTGCATGCGATCAAAGAGCAAAAAGCATCCCGTCGCTTGGACGCGGCCATGCAGAAGGCAGGCTTTCTACACTCCTATGCGCAGGCAAGTCAGGAAGAGGATTTCAATTCCATTGCCTCACGCTTGCTCATGGGCGATGAGGGACTCTGGAGTGCCATGGCGCAGTTTCCAAAGATCAAGGAGAAGACCCTGCTGGTCATGGCCTTTTACGGCCGGCTGCATCCGCAGTTCACCCAGTCATGGTTTGAGGCGCTGCGGACCGGGCGCTGAGAGGACATCTTCAGCCAATCCGACGGCGACGGCGCAGTGTCCATGCGATGCCGCAACTCGCGATCAGGATGGCACCGCCGGGCTCAGGGACAGGCGCAAAGCCACCGATCACGAGGCCGTCCTGCCAATTGTTCGGGTCAGCCGCATTGTAATAGGTATTGACGGTGAAGTAGCTGTGCTGGGCCACATAGCTGTCGAAGAAGCCCGGGGTAGTATCCTTGGAGGCCACGTCGCTCAGGATGGTCTGGAAAAGCGCTGAGCGGGCATCACCGGTGAGCGTGCCGAGGCCGATAAAGTAATCCAAGTAGTCGCTCATGTTCGTGAAGTCCGACTTCGGCGGCTTGCCCTCGGTCTGCGAGAGGAAGTCCTGGATGGCGAACATCGCATTGAAGAAGGTGTCGTTGTTGCCGAAATTATTGTAGTCGCCACTCTGCTCGATGAACCGTCCCGAGGCACCTGCCAGGGTGTTCCAAGGCAGGTACGTATCGAGAACGTACTCCATCACGGCGACTTGTTTCGGAACGATGCCTGAATAGAAAAGAGGATCGGACTGGTAGATGTTGTTTCGTTCGATGTTCTGCACGGTCCAGCCATTCTGAAGCGACAAGGTGTCTGCGGTGACGGTCTGGTTGCTCAAAGCAGGGGCGCCAGGCTCAATGCAGAACCACCAGTAGGTCTGTCCGCCGATGACATACTCGCCAATCGCATTGCCGTTGTTGTCCAGTCCGGTCACACTGACGGTTGCAGCCGCTGCCGTGAGGGTGCAGGCCGCAAATACCAAGGGGATGAGACTTCGGAATGTCATGGTTCTGTGAAATTTATGGTAATCACTCAATAAATCTAGGTTTATTTTATGAAAATTATAGAAAGGTAGCATTTGAGCAATCGTGAACCACTAAATTTTCATCCAAAAGCGCTGGCTTGCCAATGTGTGGACCGATCCTACTCTGCGAATCCTGATGTCTCGTTCCTTCCAGGCCTTTCCGTGGCGGCTTGCCATCGCTTTCATGGCTGTCTGCTACCTCCTGGCAGACCTGTACGCCTTCAAAGGGCCGCTGCATAAAATGTGTCTGAAGAGTCAGGGCGGGGGAGTGGCCGCGGAGGTAGATGGCCTGCCCATCACACGGTATGAACTGCAGTCTGCCATGCGGGAGCAGCTGTGGAAGCTCAATACAGCATGGGCCAGCCTCGGCCCGGAGGCGCGCAAGCAGACACGCTGGCAGGCGCTGGAGAATCTGGTGAATGACCGCCTTATTCGTGCCAGCCGCATCAAAAGCCCCTACACAGGCTTGTCAAAGGACGCTGTGAAACGTGAATCGGAGCGGATGCAGCGGCAGTTTGCCGAGGCTGCGGAATTTCCCAAACGCCTGGCCGCCCAGCAACTCACGCCAAAGTCGCTGGAAGCCCGCATCAATGACGCTCAGCTCGATGAAGCATGGATTGAGGCGGAAATTCAGACTCGCTTCAAGGCCGTCACTCCGCAGGACCTTCGCGCTTGGTATGACAAGTTCAAAGAGACGCTGTGCATCCCGCAGGCGCACCACGCGGCGCATATTTTTCTCACCCGGCATGACTCCGCGAAGCCAGACCGCTCAGCAGAGATCCGCGAGATCCAGCGCCAGCTCCTGACAAAGGAGAAGACCTTTGCTCAACTTGCGAAAGAACACTCCGATGACGATCGCAGCAAAAATCTGGGCGGCGACCTCGGCTGGTTCACACAGGAGCGCATGCCGGCGGATTTCATCGCGGCGGTCGAAACGCTCAAGGTCGGCCAGTTCAGTGAGCCTGTGCAGACACAGCTCGGCTGGCACCTCATCATCGTCTTTGAGCGCCATGCCTCACGGCTGCCGGCCTTGGCAGAAGTGACACCCGAGATCACTGCGCTGCTCACCACCAAGCGTCGCGAGGTGGCGCTCAAGAGCCTCCTCGCTGAACTGCTTGAGCGCTCGCCTCAGTCAGTGGTTTACCACGCGGAGATCATTGATCACGCTGCACCGGCACCTTGATCCAGTCGGCGCCGCGCACGCCACTTCCTGATTTCTTCGATCCACAGCACACTGCTGCCGATGAGCCCAAGGAGAGCGACGTCCGCCAGCGGGATCGGCACCGTGTGGAAAATGCGGTTCATCGATGCGTTGTAGATGACGAGGATGTGCAGGGCGTTGCCAAGGATGAGTCC
>JAPLUN010000325.1 GCA_026397715.1 Verrucomicrobiota bacterium | reverse complement strand
GTACACCACCGCGTTGGTCAGGGCCACGATGGTCGCGGAGCGCGGCTCACCAGTCAGCAAAGACATCTCTCCAAAGAATTCGCCCGGAGTCAGCTGCCCCACGATTTCATCCGTGCCATTGCCATGGATGTCCACCTTCACATTCAGCAGCCCCTCGATCAGGATGAAGAGCGAGCTGCCTTCATCATTGCGCCGGAACAAAGTTTCACCCGAGCTCAGTTGCAGGCGCTCCATGTCTGCCGCCACCTGATTGACTTCCTCCTCCTCCAGACGCTCAAACAGAGTGATCCGGGAAAGCAGCGCCACCTTGTCCTCCACGCTGTGGCCTTGGAAGTGCTTGGCTGGCAGTTGGCCATAATAAACCTCCTCCTTCGTGTAGGCAGGCGTGATGCCAGCCGTCTGCAGGTGCTGCAGCGCCGCAGTCAGCACCAGGTCACGGCTCGTGCTCGGCGAAAGCGGCTGCCAGGGATGAATCCAGTAGCGCAGCAGGTACTCCACCCCGCGCTTGCCCGTTTTGCCCACCAGCACCTTGGGCTCCTTGTCCTTGGAAAATCCCTCCTTCATGCTCACCGCCTGCAATGCTGAAAGCAGGATGTGGCGCACACGCTCCACCGGCACGGAGTAGTCGATGGTCACCTCAGCTTGGTAGCGCGTCCACGCCGAAGGGCGGGAGATGTTGATTACCTTTTCCTCACCCAGGATCGAATTCGGCACCACCACCGTCGTGCCATCCTCGCAGTTCAGCCGCGTGCAGCGCCAGCTAATCTCATCCACCTTGCCCACCGTGCCGCCCTCACCTGTGCTGGAGGGGACGATCAGCCAGTCACCAATGGCAAAGTTGTTGTCAAAGTTCACCGCCAGTCCGGTAAAAACGTCAGACAGCAGGCTTCTCAGCGCCAGGCCCAGCACCACGCTCCCAGCCCCCAGCGTCGCCAGAAACCCTGTGATGGGTTGATGAAAAATCACCGCCGCGATGCACACACTTGCAATCACGTACACAAACAACGTGCCCAGATCCTTCAGCACGCTCGGCACCGGGCGGCCCAGCACCCGCACCAGCAGGCCATCCCAGAAGAACCGGCCCAAAATGCGGTTGATCAGCGAAGCCCCCACCACCCAGATCAGGATACGTGCTCCCAAAAGCAAATGCCCGGCGTTTCGAGCACAGGCACTCACCAGCACATGCAGGTATTCAGGGTAGTCTGCCGCCGCCTGCTTTTCCAGATGCTGGACGATCTGCGGCCAGTTGTCGATCGCCTCAAAGAACACTGCAAACAGCACCAGCCTGACGATGAAAGCTTGGGCACGCAAGGGTTTGGCTCGACTAACGTTTGCTGGCATTTGAGGAAATAAATCTAAAAACTATTGGGCTTATTCAGAGCTGCTGAAATGACCACTGGGATAATCTGCCCATCTTTCAAGCAGCGACCCGCAATCTTGCTGAACTGTCACATTGGGCCTTAAACTTTAACTGTTGCTTCAAAGGCACATGACAATAAGCGGACACTCGTGGGGTCAAACCATTGGCACTTTTCAGCAGTGGCAATTTGATTCGCTGCGAGCGCTAAACGTCCACAGCTCTGTGTACATAACGTAAATGGACCTCCATAGCCCCCGATTTCACGGAGCCACGCCTACCAGCAGCGTCAGCAAGACGCACCGCCACTCCTCGTCTCCGCCATCAGACGGCGCTCCGCTGCCCGCTCAAATGGAGCCAAACCTTGGTTTGGCTAATTAATCATAGAGGAACAGAAGGGCAGAAACAAAATCCAATCTCTGCTCCCTCTGCCTCTCCGCGCCTCTGCGGCAAAATCGAACGTCCCTCCTCACCAACTAGCCACCACCTCATACGCATACCCGCGCAGATACTCCGTCTCCGGAATCGTCGCCAGAATCGGATGATCCGGCCGCTGCGTGTACGTCGTCACCCGCCGCAGCGTCTTTTTCGCATCCACCGCCGCATCTGTGATGCTGCTGTGAAACTCCTCCGCACTAACATGGTGCGAGCAGGTGAACGTCGCAAAGATCCCCCCCGGCTCCAGCATCTTCATCGCCCGCAGGTGGATCTCCTTGTACCCCCGCAGCGCATCCCTCACCGAACTCTTCGTCTTCGTGAACGACGGCGGATCCAGGATGATCAAATCATACCGCGCCGCCGCAGCCTCGTTCCGCTTCAAGAAATCAAAACAGTTCTCCGCCACGCAGTTGATCTGCACCCCCGCAATCGCCGCATTCTGCTTCGCCACCTCCGTGGCCTGCTCGCTGATGTCCACCGCCGTCACCTCGCTCGCACCCGCCCGCGCGCACGCCTGCGCAAACCCACCCTGATTCGAAAAACAGTCCAGCACCCGCCGCCCCTTCGCCAGAGCCGAAACAAGCTGGTAGTTGTCCAGCTGATCCAGATACAACCCCGTCTTCTGCCCCTCCATCAGGTCCGCATTAAACGCGCTGCCCTGATACCGCACCACAAACGGCTCCGGCATCTCACCACTGATCACACCCTTGATCTGCTCCATCCCCTCCGCCTTGCGCACCGCACCTTCGTTGCGCTCCACGATGCCCCGTGGCTTCAGCACATCGTTCAGCGCCTGAATGATCAGATCCTTGCGCAGATCCATCGCCAGCGTCAGCGTCTGCACCACCAGGAAGTCGCCGTAGCGATCCACAATCAGGCCGGGCAGTCCATCCGACTCGCTCCACACGATGCGGCACAGATTCAGATCCACCCCCGCCGCCTCGCGCACCTTCATCGCCCGCTGAATGCGCCGCGTGAAAAAGTCCAGATCCAAGTCCTGCCGCCGGTACGAAAACAACCGCGCCGAAATCTGCGACGCCGGATTGTAAATCGCACTCCCCAGCGGCTTCCCCCTCACATCCTGCAAATGCACCACATCCCCCGGCTTCGGATCCCCAAACCGCTTCTGAATCTCCGTCGCATAAACCCAAAGGTGACCGTGAAAAAGACGCGCGCGTGGCTGGACAGTAAGAGTAGACATGGTTGGGGGCAGGGGAGTATGGTTGATAAACAGATCTGAACGGACGGTACAGCGCTCGCGCCAAATGACGAACAAGGAAATCCGAGCCGAGCGGAGCGAGCCTGACAGCTATAGGCCGCCTCGTAGGGGTGAGCAAAGCGAATCAATGTCGAAGCAATGCCAAAGCCCCAAAGACCATGCCCCCAACATCTGGACCACACATCAGTCCTTGAAAAACGGCTCTGACATCACGGACACCCTGAGAATTGGCAGTGGAATGGATTTATCCGGCATTCCTTTGCCAAACCATTCCTCTGCCAATATCAAAGCTCTCACAGCCTCACGGACGCCCTAATTGGCAATGGAATATATTATTCAGTTCATTCCTTTGCTTGTCCATTCCATTGCTAAAAATCAAGGCTCTCGCAGGCTCTATCTCTAACAATAACAGGACTCCGCCTTCATCCCACTTCAAGCCTCACCACCGCCTTGATCACCCGCGAGTCCGGAAGCAGCCACCCCTCCATCTCCCCCGGCAGCTCCCCAAACTCACACCGGTGACTGATCCACGGCCTCGTATCAATCTGCCCTGACTGAATCATCCCCAAGATCCTCGGAAAATCCGCCGCCACCGCATTCCGGCTCGCAAACAACGTCAGCTCCCTCCGGTGAAATAGCGGATCATCAATGAGCACCGGCTCCTTCGTGATCCCCACATACACAATCCGTCCCGTGAACCGCGCATACCTCAGCGTCCCCGCCATCGATCCCGCGTGCCCCGTCGCATCAAACACAATCTGAAACGCCGCCTCATCCGGCAACCCCGCCACCACCTGGATGCCCGGATAATTCTGCTCCACAAAAAGCCGCCGCGCAGGATTCAGCTCCAGCACCGTGATCGCCGCTTCAGCCGCTCGCGCAAACTCCAGCACCGTCAGCCCGATCGGTCCCGCGCCAATAATAAGAACATCATCACTCGGAGCCACCTGCGCCCGGTTCACCGCATGGCATCCAATCGCCAGCGTCTCCACCAGCGCCAGCTGCTCAAAGTCCAGTCCATGGCACACATGCAGCTTGTGCGCCGGCAGCACCATCCGCTCCCGCATCCCCCCATCACAGTGCACCCCCAGCACCTGCAGCGTCTCACAGCAGTTCGTGCTCCCTCGCAGACACGCATGGCACGTCCCGCAGTTCAGATACGGCTCCACCGAGCACCGATCCCCCACCTGCAAATGCGACACCCCATCACCCACCGCCAGCACCTCCACCCCCAGCTCATGCCCAAGAATCCGCGGAAACTCAATAAACGGCATCTTCCCCAAGTAACCACTGAAGTCCGTCCCACAGATCCCAATCGCCCGAATCCCCACCAATGCCTCCCCCGGTCCCGGAGCCGCCGCCTCCGGCAGCGTCGTCCATTCAAAAGTCCTGGCAGCAGTAAGAGTCAGTGAGCGCATAAAATGAAAAACGGAGGATAGGGCGTCCCGCCTGTCAGGTCGAACACCGAATAAAATCCCCTTCAAAAAATCCCACCCCCATCATCCCACCACCCCGCCCAACCTTTCCGTCCTCTCCTTCCTTTAATTTCTCTCTCCCCCCGTCCCACTCCACCCACCTCGGCGTGATCCGCACATCCCCTGACTCTCCAAAGCCCCCCACTCCACCTCCGTCCATCCTGTTAATCCTGAATCCTGTTAATCCTGTACATCTCCCCGCTATTCCACCACAAACTCCCGCTATCTCCACCGCCACACCATCACCGTACCAAATACTTTCCCCCCTCCACCACGACCCCCTGCACCCGCCGCTCCCTCTCAAACACCTCATAGACGGGCACCAGCTCCAGCCAGAATTCAAGATGCGTCGGGTCGGCTTGTTTCATCCGCTCCCCCGTCATCCGAAACGGAAAACAATGCACCGCCACGTTCCTTCCTCCGGAGACCGCCGCCTCCACCACCAAGTAAATCTCCTCAATCACCGCATCCGTCATCGCAAAGCATCCCACGCTGCACACATCCCCATGCACCATGATCAAACTCCCCGTCCGCTGCTGCGCCAGGTCATACGCGTTCGGATACCCGATGTTAAACGCCAGATGATAACTGCTCGCCGGATTCAGCTGCCTCTGCGCCACGCTGTAAAACCCCTCCGGCGCCTGCATGTCCCCCTCACGCGTCTTCGGCCCCAGCGTGCCCGAAAAACACGCGATGGGATAAGTTCGAAACAACCGCCATTCGCCCGAGTCCCCCTTCAGCCACAGCTCCAGCTCACGACTCTCTTTGAAAATCCGAATGAACGCCGACTGACCCAGCTGGCACTTCCCGGCTGCAAGCTGCTCATTCAGCTTGGGCAGCAAACGCGCACGCACATTGGCGAGTCTCTCCGCGGCTCCCATGCTCCGCCATGCCTCAGATTCCGGCGGCGCAGGATAGGGCAGGGGGAGATGATCGCGAGTGATGATCTGCATGGCGAGGCTGAGCCAGGAGTGAAGAGCCGTGAAAGAGTCGGCGCGCGCCACAAGGAGAACGCCCGCCATAAGCGCCGCAGCAAGAATCACGGTGCGCAGCTTCATGGCGCGGCAAGTTTTCAGGCAACAGGCGGCGGCATTGCAGGAGGCGAAAGAGCAATCTGCTTGCCGCGCACAATGTTCATCGCGCCATTCAGCTCGCCACCGGGTTCGATCGAAACCGACCGCGCAGTCACATCTCCATTGATGGAGCCGTTGCCGCCGATCAGCACCGGACCCGAGCTATAAATCGTCCCAGTGAGACGCGCCTGAATCTCCACATCCGTGGCATGCACGGCATTGAGGAAAGCCACATCAGCACCCTTCTCCACCACAAAGCGCTGGCAGTGAATTTCACCGATGATGCTGCCCGTCGTGCGGAAGGTGGCGTCACCCGAGCACGTGACATTCGCCTCGATGATGCCATGGCACTCAAGATCCCGGCACTGCACGCTGCTGGCCGAAAGCCTGCCGCGTTTGCGGATCAGCACATTGCCGCGTGTCTTGATCGGCTGCGTGGAGGTCATGTTGATCTCCACATCTTCCAAAGAAATGTAAGCACCGCAGGCCGGGCAGTTTGCCGACTTGGCCGAGCGGCCGGTTTTAAACTTATGCCCGCAGTCAAAGCACTCTGCGTCTTTGAAATACTGGTTCCGGTACATGCCCTGCTCCTTCATCTTCTGCAGGGAGTTCGCCGTTTGCGGCGCAGGGGCAGGCGTGGGGGGCGGGGAATTGGACTGTGGGCGGCGCTCGCTCGCCGTCGGCACGTACTCAGCAGCAGCACTCACAGGTGCGGCAGCGGGCGCTGCTTCTTGTGCAGGAATGGGGGCCGGTTCCTCGGCAGCTGCCGGGGCATCATCGGGCGGTGGAAGATTCTGACTCTGCAAAAACGCACCAAACCCATCCGCAGCCGTGGGCGCGGGTTCTGGGGGTAGAGCTGCTGCTGCCGGCAATGCTTCCGGTTTCTTGACCGGTGGGCTGGCCGCTTCCGGCACTGCTGCCCAGGAATTGTCCATGCCCACACCGGAGCGCGTCACCGCCGATGCAACCACGCGGCGTTTTTCCACGGTCAGGTGGACCCCGCATTTTTTACAAAAGGTGGAAACAACGAGGCGCGGCTCATACTGAGCCGCGCCACA
>JAPLUN010000226.1 GCA_026397715.1 Verrucomicrobiota bacterium | reverse complement strand
GTTCAGCGACGGGCAGTGCCAACAAGGATTGAGTCAAAGCAGCCGTACTCATGCAGTTCATTGTCCGCCATCCATGTCAAAAATCCATCACTGTTTATGCCCGCTGGCCTCTGGCGTGCAATCCGCCAGCACCACCTTGGCGGCGTTGAAGCCGCAGAGGCCGGTGATGTTTCCGCCGGGGTGGGTGGAGCCGCCGCAGAGGTAGAGGCCGGGGATTTCAGTGCGATAAGTGCCGGCACCTTTGAAAGGGCGATGGTAGCCGATTTGATCGTTCGCGAAGGAGCCCACGAGGAGATCGCCGCGCCTCATGTTGGGCAGGAGGCGTTCGGTATCGAGGGCGCTGCGGGTGAAGGAATCGAGCACGGCCTCGCGCAGATTCGGGGCGTGCTGCTGCCAGAGCGCCAGCATCTCGCGGCCATGGGCGTCCTTTTGCGCGTCCCAATTTTTGGCATCGCCATGCAAGGCGTAGGGCAGCTTTTCCCACATGAAGGCGGTGTGAGCGCCGGCGGGGGCCTGTGAGGGATCAAACTGCGTGGGGCAGGCACCCCACATGACCGTGCGGGGAATCTCGCCACGCTCATGCGCGGCGACGATGTCATGGAACTGCGCCACGTCATCGAGCCCGAGGATCATCATGAAGGCTTGGCTCAATTCGGGATGCTTATCCGCTGCGGTGTAGCGTGGTGGCTCGCGCAGGTTGAGATTCAGCGCGAACAGAGGGGCGAGCAAGTTGTACTCAAATCCTGCGGCGCGTTCGCGCAAGTGGGCGGGGGCGACATCTGCCGGGATGAGATCGAGGAAGGTCTGCTGCGGATTCAGGCCGCTGGCGACGAACTGCGTGGCCTCGATGCGGTCTCCCGTGATGGATTCCACACCGCAGGCGCGCCCGTTGCGCGTCAGGATGGAGCGCGGCTGCCAGCTGGTGAAAACGTCGCCACCATGCTCCCGCAAATCCGCGCACAGGGCCTCGGCGAGCTGGCGTGAGCCACCGAGGCACATCTGCGCCTTGCGCGGGCTGGCGAGCAGCGCGGGGATGGAATGCCCGAAGCCTTTCTGCCGCAGATCGACCTCGCGCAGGCCATTGAAGAAGAGCAGGCCGGCGCGCACGGCGGGGTGCTCGAACTCGCGCATGACAAACTCGACGGGCGAGAGAGCCTGCACTTCCAGCAGCGTGCGACCGAGGGCGCTCTGCTGCAGTGTGGCCACACGCTCCGCCGGCGGCAGCGGTGCCCGCTGCGCCTCGGGGATGAGGATCTGCTCCACGATGGGGCGGAAGCGCTCCGTCCACTCGCGCAGGCGCCCGGCATCGCGTGGGGAGATGGCGGCGAAGGAGGCGAAGGTTTTGTCAAAGTCCGTCCACCACTCCAGCACGCGGTCTTCGGGCAGGAGCATCGCCACATTGAGCTCGGGCTCGATGTAGCGCACGCCATGGCGCTCCAGCTCCAGCTCGCGATACCACGGCATGGCATTGATGCCGCGATGGAAGAAGGAATGCGTGTTGTGATGGAAGCCTGAGCCGTGCGGAAACTCCACCGTGGCCAGACCACCGCCGGCAACGGGGTTTTTCTCCACCACCGCCACCTTCAGGCCCGCGCGTGCTGCGTAGCAGGCGAGCACCAGTGCATTGTGTCCGGAGCCGAGGATGATGCCGTCGTAGGTCATGATTGCGTGTTAAAACGCGCTCATGGGCTGAACTCACACACGAGAGGGAGAGATCAGCATGCAGGCTCCTCCGTAGGATGGGTGTGGCGCAAGCCCGCCCGTCCATCAGCGTGCGGCAACGCGCCATGGCCTGCGAACGTCCTCGCAGTCGGGCGGTTTGGCGAAGGCGGCGATGGATGATGAAACACTCTCGACGCCAAACACACCCAACCTACGGCCAGAGCGCCGCGCAACGTTCGTAGGATGGGTGTGGCGACAGCCCGCCCGTCCATCAGCGTACGGCAACGCGCCATGGCCTGCGAACGTCCTCGCAGTCGGGCGGTTTGGCGGAGGGAACTGAGGAGCGTGGGAATGCGTTCGACGCCAAACACACCCAACCTACGGCCCGACTGGCGAACGACCTCACTGCTGCGGCGGTACGCACCAGGTCTGCAGGTGAATGTTCTGGCGCGTGTGATGCACGGCCGGCTCGAAATTGGTCCAGACGAGGCTGAGCTTGTCGGGGGCTTCGACTTTCCATTCGCTGAGATTTGGCGATCCATATTTGCGCTGCTGACGCGGATCGATTTTCTGCTCGCCGTCTTCGAACGCCAGATCCTCGAGCTTCCAGCCATCCAGCGTGACGTGAAACTCTGCTTTGCCGATGGTGCCTTTCCAGCTGCCGCCTGTGCGGGTGGTGTAGGAGAAGTAGGTGTCTCCCATCACGGAGCGACCATTGGTGGCTTTGTACTCGCGCTCCACGATCACATCGCGATCCGGCGGGAACGTGACGGTGATGGTGTAAAAGTCAGCCGCAGCAGCTCCCTCTGGTGGCGATCCGAGGTGGCATTTCGAAGTTTCCAAATCCTGCCACCCGCGCAGTTTCTTGGAAGGCACCTCCCTGCCATCCACACGGCTGACCATGGAATGAATCGATCCTGTGTCGGCCTCGGTGATGAAGTCCGGGAATCCCAGCATCTGCACGGCATCCGCCCCCGCTTTGCTGCTGCGAAACACGAAGCGGCAGTGCACGTGAGTCTCCGTCCTGCCAAAAGTGATGTCGATCCTCTCCGACACCATGCGCACGACGGATTCCCCGCCCTTGAATTCTCCTACAGGTTCAGGGCCATGGGCACCGAGATTGATGCTGGCATCATTCGCCGCCAGCGGCGGAATGATGACGGCAAAGAGGGCTCCAAGTAAAAGCGCAGGGCGGACAGGCATGAACTCATACAAGCCAGCCGTTTCGCGACTAGCAAGCGTGATGTACTGCGATCAAGTTTTCGTCAGCGAAAATCAGATCGCCACTTCGGCATCTTCATCACCTGCATCCACCAGCGACTTGGTGATCATGCCGGCAGCGACGGTGTTGTTCGTCTGTTCAT
>JAPLUN010000269.1 GCA_026397715.1 Verrucomicrobiota bacterium | reverse complement strand
CGCCAGACCCATCCTACGACCGCCTTTGCCTGTCTTCTCGCTGATCTTCCGACTCGTTTTTATCTGCTCGTGGTGTGAGATGCGTGATCCATGGGGCGACGCTCGACAGCGCTTGGAGGACCAAGCGCCCTACCTCGCGCCGAGCATGCGCATGCCCCATGCAGGTAGAGCTGGCTGTCCTCAGCCAGCCGGCGTCGGAGCCCGAGATCTTCGAGTAAGAAACAAGCAGATGCAGGAACCCAACTTTCCGCTGATGCCTGATCCTTGACGCTCGGCATCCGAACGGTAGCAATGCCGATGAGCATCTCTTACCGTATTCTGGGGACAGCTGGCAGGGACAACGCTCTGCTGGTACAGGTGGACAGCGGTCAGGCCGTCGAACACCTCCTGTTCGATTGCGGCGAAGGGTGCGTTTCGGACCTGACGTTTTCCGACATTCAGGCCATTGATCATCTCTTCTTTTCTCACCTGCACATGGATCATGTGGGAGGATTTGATTCGTTCTTCCGCTGCACCTTCAACCGGCAGACCAAGCCAAACCGGATCTGGGGGCCGCCGGAAACCATCCGTATCCTGCAACACCGCTGCCAGGGGTTCTTGTGGAACCTGCATGAGGAGATGTCGGCGACCTTGCGTGTCTCCGACATCCATCCCCAGCAGATCCGCACGGCCCGTTTGGAGCTTCGTGAGGCCTTCGCGGTCGCCCATGACGAAGGGGCGCAGCCGTATGTCCAAACCATCTGGGAGGGTGCTGGATGCACCGTGGATGCTGTCACGATGGACCACCGGACCCCCACGCTGGCCTACGTGGTCCGCGAAAAGGCGCGGCGGAACATCGACACCTCCCGGCTGCCGTCCTTGGGCTTGCGGCCGGGGCCTTGGCTGAAACAGTTGAAGGAGTCAGCGAGCAGCACGGACGTGGTGGTCATCGACGGCGTCACGCACGCGATGGACGAGCTCCGTGAACGGTTGATCGTCGAGACGCCCGGGGACGCGATCGCCTATCTGACCGATTTCATGCTTGATGAAGCAGCGATGGAGCGCCTGACGGATGCCCTGGGCGGCTGCCGTGTGATGATCTGCGAAGGGCAGTACCGCCACGCGGACATGGAGCTGGCCAGGAAAAACTTCCACATGACCACCGTCCTTGCGGCGACCCTGGCGCAACGGGCTCAAGTCGAGGAACTGGTGCTGTTCCACTTGTCTGACCGATACGAGCGTGCCGACTGGCTGGAAATGTTGCAGGAAGCCCGGCAGATCTTTCCGAAGACTAGCTACCCGCCGCACTGGAGCCTGGACTTGAGCGCCGAAGCAGCCACTGCCGCAGACCGGGGCCGCTGAATGGCTTCCGATGTACGATAAAGCTCCCAGCGCTGGCTGGCCGCAGCGCTTCATCCTTCTGCTCTTCATGAGCCGCCTCGGGAACTACTTCGCCTTCGGCAGGGCCTGAACGAGCAGATTGTAGAACTCGTTTTCCTCGTGGGTTTCGCCGTCGCTTTTGAGGATGTTTTTGACCACGCCGAGCACTTCCTTTTGCACGGTCTTGGTGGTGAAGGCCTGCGCCTTTTCATTGATGTAATCGAACATGGCGTCGTCGCTCTCGGCTGCCTCACGGGCGCGGGCCAGGGACTCATCGATGAAGAGGCTCTTGGGGTACTCCGAATCCCAGCCTTCGGCGACAAAGGCGGACTCCAGCAGACGATCTTCGGTCAGTGAGATGTGCGCGTCGGCATAGATGGAGAGACTGAGAATGTCGAACAGGGCTTCGCGCTGGGGTTGGTTCATAATGGCCTATTTTGCAAACATGCTGCTGATGATCAAGCGCACAGTTCATCACACTGAAATCTTCAGTGTCTGGAAGGCTCCTGACTGTGACCCTGCATGAATGGCAGCCTCCACCTGGGACCCATTGACCGTGACCACGGCGTAGCCTGCTGAATCGGCATATTCGAAGGACGTGACCTGCTGGCGCTCGGTGGCGTAGATCTCACGCCGCAGTGCTGCGGTCTCGGGTGCGTGTTTGGGTTCGAGATTGACCTGATCACCGGTGTAACCGGCCATGCCGTGCAGCTCATTCTTCGGTTTTTGATTCAAGGCTGAGACCACGCTGCTCACTGCGAGCTGTGAGAAACTTTTGCCGCCGGCCATCCGGGTGAGAGCGCTGAACTTGTGGAGGTGGCCGCCGAGCACCATGGCCTCCTGCTGGCCGAGCAGATCAAGGAGCTTGGCGCGCTGCGCTTTCGTTTTTTCGCCTGCGTAGAGGTGCCATGTGGCGCGTGCGCCGTAGGGGACCACGGGCGGATGAATGATGACGAAGAGATGTTTTGAAGTGCGCTTTGCGGACACTGACTCGAGCCATTCGAGACTGGTCTTGTCGTAGGCATCAAAGAAGGCGAACTGCGCGTCTCCGTAGCTTAAGGTGTGATTTGCCTGGTTGTGGGAGGTGGCTGAATCGAGCTTGCGCGCCTCCTGGGTCATGAAGGGCAGCAGCACTTCGTCAAAGGCTTCCTTCGCGCCGTCGCCTGTCACATCGTGATTGCCTTTGGTGAAGACGAAGGGGATGCCGAGGTCTGCTTGAGCGACAAAGGCCAGGGCTTCGTGGTTTTGCCGCGCCGAGAGTTCTGCATTTCCGCAGAGGCCTTCCACCAAGTCTCCCACCTGGAGCACGAAGGCTGGTGGTGCGGCGGAGTCACGCAGGGCGGCGATTTGTTGCTTCACGGCGGCAAACATGCCGGGCATGACCTCGGCGGTGAGGCGAGAGTAGTTTTGGATCTGGCTCAAGTCACCTGCGTGGTGCTCCTGCAGCCATTTCATGTCATGGTAGGCGAGGCTGTCGTAGTGCAGATCTCCCAACAGGATGAATGAGAAGGGCTTGCTGCCCTCGGCGGCGGAGAGACCCAAGCATGGCAGAGTGGCGGCGCTGCAGGATTGTAGGAATCGACGGCGGGAGGGCATGCCGCATTAACGCTGCTGCATCATTTCATCGTTCACCCGCTTCGCGCGGCTCCGAAATCGTCATTCGTCATTGCTCCATCTTGACCTTCCGTCCAACCTCTTGATTCCTTGCCCCCGCCCATGTCCGACGCCAGCACCACTCCCATGATGAAGCAGTACCTCGCCATCCGGCGCGAGCTGCCGGAGGATGTGCTGCTGTTCTTTCGCCTGGGCGATTTCTATGAGCTGTTCTTTGAGGATGCGAAGACGGCCTCGCCGATCCTCAACGTGGCGCTGACGAAGCGCAATGGGGTGCCGATGTGCGGGGTGCCGCATCATTCATCGCAGGGGTACATCGCCAAGCTGATCAAGGCGGGCAAGCGGGTGGCGATCGCGGAGCAGACGACGGATCCGGTGCCGGGGAAGATTGTGGAGCGTGCGGTGTCGCAGGTGCTGAGCGCGGGGACGATCAATGATCTCAACCTGCTGGACTCGAACCGATCGAACTACCTCGCGGCGGTGTTTCGTGAGGGGAAGAAGCTTGGCCTGGCGTATGTGGACCACACGACGGGTGAGTTTGAGGTGGCGGAGTTCAAGGACACGACGGAACTGGCTGATGAGCTGGAGAGACTGCAGGCGAGCGAGCTGCTGTACAGCGAGGAGCAGGGGGACTTGATCGCGGCGATCGGCAGTCCGAGCTGTGCGCAGCCGATTGAGGGGTATCTGTTTTTGATTGATCAGGCGGAGCACAGTCTGACGCAGCATTTCAAGGTGCAGTCGCTGGATGGCTTTGGCTGCCAGGGGCTGAGCGCGGCGATCGGTGCTGCGGGCTGCATTTTGCAGTATCTTCAGTTTCAGCTGCGGCGCAGTGTGGAGCACATCCAGCGGCTGCGGTATGCGCAGATCAGCGATGTGGTGCTCATTGATGCGGCGAGCCAGAGTCATCTGGAGCTGGTGACAGCACGCGGTGGCAATGCGCACACGCTGCTGAGCGCGCTGGACCGCACCTGCACGCCGATGGGCGCGCGCAAACTGCGGCACTGGGTGCTGCACCCGCTCAGAGATCTGGAAGCGCTGACGCAACGGCAGGACATGATCGCGGCGCTGCTGGAGGAGAGCATGCTCTTCAGCCAGATCCGCACGCTGCTGAAAGAGGTGCGTGATCTGGAGCGCACGAGTTCGCGGCTGAGCCAGGGCAGCGGGAACGGGCGTGACTTGTTAATGCTGGCGTCGTCGCTGGAAGTGGTGCCGGCATTGCGTGCGGCGCTGGAGCAACTCATCGCGGAGAAGGGTGCAGAGTCTCTTTCTGAAGGAGGGATCAAGATGATCCCTCTGCTGCTGGCGCGGCTGCATGATCTCACGGGGATCTCGCAGGAGATTCAGAAAGCCATTGCGGATGAGCCGCCGATGCAGATCAAGGAAGGCGGTGTTTTTCGTGAGGGCTATCTGCCTGCGCTGGATGAACTGCGTGCGGCCTCGACGCTGGGCAGGCAATGGATCGCGGATTTGCAACAGCGTGAGATTGAGCGCACGGGTATCAAGAGCCTCAAGATCAAATACAACGCGGTCTTTGGCTACTTCATTGAGATCACCAAGGCGAACGTGGGCAGCGTGCCTGCGGACTACCACCGCAAGCAGACGACGGTCAATGGCGAGCGCTACATCACCGACGAGCTCAAGCGCATGGAGGACAAAATCCTCGGCAGTGAGGAGCGCAGCAAGGCGCTGGAGTATGAGGAGTTCCTCGGCCTGCGTGGCCGCGTGCTGGAGCATCTGGTGCACATTCAGGAAACCGCTGAGACGATTGCGATTTTGGATGCGATCGGCTCGCTGGCTGAGACGGCGCGGCTGTTTAACTACACGCGGCCTGTGCTCAATGAGACGCGGAATTTGTACATACGAGATGGCCGTCATCCGGTGCTGGATCAGAATCTGACGAGCGGCGAACGCTTCGTACCGAATGACATCACGCTGGAGCCGGAGGAGAGCCGACTTATTCTCATCACGGGACCGAACATGGCGGGGAAGAGCACGTACCTGCGCATGACGGCGCTGCTGACGTTGATGGCGCAGATCGGCAGCTACCTGCCCGTGTTCAGCGCGGAGGTGGGGCTGGTGGATCGCATCTTCACGCGCATCGGCGCGAGTGATGATCTGGCACGCGGCCAGAGTACCTTCATGGTGGAGATGAATGAGACGGCGCTGATTTTGAACAATGCCACGGAGCGGAGCCTCGTCATCCTGGATGAGATCGGGCGCGGCACTTCCACGTTTGATGGCCTCAGCATCGCGTGGAGCGTGGCGGAGCATCTGCATGACAAGGTGGGCTCACGCACGCTGTTTGCGACGCACTACCATGAGATCACGGCGCTGGCGCAAAGCCGCAGTGCGGTGAAGAATTACAACGTGGCGGTGAAAGAGTGGAATCAGCAGATCATCTTCCTGCGCAAGATCATTCCGGGCTGCGCGGAGAAGAGCTATGGGATCCAGGTGGCGCGACTCGCCGGTTTGCCGGAGGGGGTCATTGATCGCGCGAAGGAGGTGCTGCAGCAGCTTGAAGCAGGGCACCAGCCTGCGGAGAGTGTGAAGGAGGTGCCGGTGGCGACGAGTGTACCGGCGAAGGTGAGGAAGAAGGCGGTGAGTGATGCGGACGCGGGACAGATGGTGTTGTTTGGGTAGTATCTATCATGAATTTATAATATGGGACTCATTCGAGACATAATTTTCTGGTTATTACTCAGGTGCTGGAGAGTTGTCCTTGCTCTTTTGATCATATTCTTCGTGATCGTCGCATATTCAGGGTGCACTCATTATTGGAAGATGGCGAAAGAAGACATGTCTTCTTATAATGAAAGAATTAGCCGAGCGAGAGCTGAGTTGGCAAAAGAGCTAAACGTCAAAGCTAATGCCTACCAAAAAATGGAAGATCTTAACCGATGGAAACCTTGGCCGCTAGATCCTAGGCGAATTCCATGGTCCTGGGATTACGATTATTGGAATGCCGTTTATCAAGGAGCAGATGGTGCTGCCAATAGGGCAATGCAGGCCAAGGAAAGCTTGGAACGCGGCTTATCAGAAGCCAAAGAGGGCAAATGGTGGATCATTGGTATTGCGGAACGAGCGTGGAGTCAGTCGCTTGGATTCCTTGGTGTGATTGTATTTGGAATCGTTTTTACTCCAGGCTTGTGGAAGGCGTTTTGGTTTTACATCGCTGCGCCTATTGCGAGTAAAGCCCCGCCTATTCAGGTTGCCAAACTTATGGGGTCCCATGTGACTGTTTCTGAGCCGACGACCGTACAAGAAGTCGAGCTTATTTCAGGAAACACGATCTGTACTCGTGGGGACTGGGTTAATGCATACCCAAGTGAAGGAGTCAAAAAAGAAACTCGTTTCTTGTGGAGCTGGAGGGCTCCGCTCGTTTCTTATGCATCAGGTCTTCATGAATTGACAGAGTGGCAGATAATGGGGACAACTTCTCAGGTGCTCAAACTCTGCTCTGGGACGGATCCTAACCTAAAAATCGCTAAAGTGATTTTTTCTCAATCAGCTCTTGTAGTGCGTCCATCCAACATCGTCGCCATTTCTGGAAAATTGCAGTTAACAACATGTTGGAAACTTACAAGCCTTCATTCATGGATCAGTGGCCGTCTCCGCCATGTTATCATCTCTGGGGATGGCATTCTTTACCTTTGTGGTTATGGAGATGTGCATTCTGAAACGCCGCAAGCCAAACAGCGGATGTCAGACAACTTGTTGATTGCACACGATCCAAGAACAATTTTTAGGACAGTCCGAACGGAAACTTTTTGGCCGTTTCTTCGGGGCAAGACGGCTCTCTATGATCTGCAATTCGAAGATCAAGGTTTGGTAGTCTATCAAGCCGCAACTAGAACAACAATCGATGGTAAACGTCCAGCTCACGAGCGTTTTGAAGGCTGGATAGATTTGTTGTTAAAGCCACTTGGCTTTTGATTCTTTCTCAGTTCTCGGGGGAGCTCTGGGGTAGCTGCCTGAGACGCTTTCATCTGCCCCGAGCCAGCAACATTGGTGTCGTGGCTCCGTTTAACAGGCCTCACCACCATGCGCTCACTTCTCCTCCCTTTCGTTCTTGCGTCCATCGCCTTCGCGGACACACCCAAACTTCCTGGTGTTGGGGAGACGATGCGGGAGATGATCGCCAAGGGTGAGGTGGCGGGGGTGGTCACGGTGGTGGCGAACAAGGATGGGCTGCTGCATCTGGAGGCCAACGGGATGGCGGACATCGAAAAGCAGAAGCCGATGAGCGTGGACACGATGGGCTGGATTGCTTCGATGACCAAGCCGGTCACGGGCGCGGCGATCATGATGCTGCAGGACGAGGGGAAGCTGAACATCGCGGATCCGGTGGCGAAGTATCTGCCGGAATTTGCGGGGCTGAAAACGCCTGCGGGCAAAGCGGCGAATCTCACGATCACGCAGATTTTGACGCATACCTCGGGGCTGGGGGAAGCGGGCGGGTTGAAGGCGCAGGAAGCGCACACGCTGGCAGATTTGGTCCCGATCTGGTTGGCGACGCCGATGCAGTTCGAGCCGGGCGAAAAATGGCAGTACTGTCAGTCCGGCATCAACGCGGCGGCACGCATCGTGGAGGTGATCAGCGGGATGACGTTCGACGAATTTTTGCAGAAGCGCTTGTTTGATCCGCTGGGCATGACGAATACGACTTTTTATCCCACGGATGAGCAGAGGAGCACCGTTGCCACGGGGTATGCGAAGAACAAGGACACCGGCAAACTGGAAGCCGTGCCGCCACGCGGTGACTTCGGGAAACGTGGCCGCCCGCCGCAGGGGAATGGCGGCCTGTATTCCTGTGCGAAGGATTACACGCGCTTCTGCCAGATGCTGCTCAACGGCGGCACGCTGGATGGCAAACGCATCCTGAGTCCCGAGGCGGTGAAGATTCTCTCGTCGGTGCACACGGGCGATCTGTCCTGCGGCTTCTTCCAGAAAGAGGAGTTCGGCAGTCACAGCAAGAATTACGGCTGGGGCATCGGTGCCTGTGTGCTGAAGGAGCCGCATGAAGGTCTGGCGAAAATGCTTTCGCCCGGCACCTACGGTCACGGCGGTGCCTGGGGCACGCAGGCATGGATCGATCCGAAGAAGGAGGTTATTTACGTGCTGATGGTGCAGCGCGCGAACTTCCCCAACAGTGACGCCAGCCCGGTGCGTGAGGCGTTTCAAAACGCGGCGGCGAAGGCGCTGTGGAAGTGAGCGGGCTCAGCGAAGCTGCGAGGAGCGGTCCACGAGGCCTTCGTTGATTTTTGCGACAGTCGTCGAGGCTCAGCCCTTGGTTGCGGAGGCTGGACATCTGACGGCGGATGGTCTCGCTGGGTGCCTCTACTGCTGGAAGCGGGGCAGATAGCGCTGTTTGGGTGAGGCCCCTGAACCCCGATCAACGTTTAGCGCTTTGTTTTCTGATCAAGTAGCGGCCGTTGTGTTTTGAAACTTCAACGATGTTGCTGATGCCATGGGCCTGAGGGCGTTCGGTGGTTTGAATGAAGAGGGAGTATTTGGCGTTGCCCGTTAGGAAGAGCAATGAATGCAATTTTGCGTCGAAAGGCAACGGAGAGTGTATCAGCTGACTCAAGACCTGCCCTTCTTTTTCAGACACCACAATCCAGACTAATTGCATTTTGGGATCTATGGTCTGGCCTTGAGCGAGGCTCGCAGAGATCGTGTCGCCGCGGACGGTCAGACTTATCAGCGAAGGATATCTGACACTGTAAGTCTTGGGGCCCACGTGTTCGATCTCAACCCCAGACTTAGGGGTGGACTGGCCCATGCAAGGCAGGGAGAGAAGTGTCAATGCCAGAAGGATGGCGAGTCGCAACTTGATCATCCTGCGAAGCTAAAAAACTTCGCGGATGTTGTCGAACCTTTTTCAGGAGGGTGTGGTGCGCGCTTTGAAACCCACTGCGAAGTGCCACGCCCATGTTCACCGACTTTGGAGCGACCTATCCACGAGGCCTTCGTAGATTTTGCGGCGTTCGTCGAGGCCGAGGCCTTGGTTGCGGAGGCCGAGCATTTGTTGGTTGATGGTCTCGCGCTGGGAGGTGCTGAGGCGGGAGAGTTTGGCGACCATCTCGGGGGGCGGGGCCTTGGGGTAGCCGTCTGAGGAGAAGCCTTCCTTGTAGTTCACGGCGGCGGTTTTGGCCTCGTTGAGCTGGGAGGATGTGAGCGGTGGGGCGTTGCCACCGGAGGTGCCGGAGCCACCACTACCACCTGATTTTGCGCGCGGGGGTTTGGGCGGGGGCTTTTGGTAGCGGACGGAAATGACCTCGCCGCCGGGGATCTGGATCTTGGCGGACCAGGTTTGGATCTCGGCAGAATTTCCGCCGACGCCGACAAGCTGCCAGCCTTGGAAATTGGGGGTCTTGGAGACGACGTGTGACTCGAAGGTTTTGGTGTCGAGCAGGGTGGCGAAGGTGTCTTTTTCGAAATGGGCGACTCCAGTAAGGATGAGGGAGTCGGAAACGCCGAGGGAGCGGGTGAAGGGTGAATTGGTCAGGAGGGCGTCGAAGTCCTCCATGTTCACCGATTGAGGAATCGCGCCGTCATCGGATGGTGGCATGGCCTGCGGAACGATCTCAGCGGCAGGCAGGGTCATAGCCATGCAGAGGCCCATGAAGATTGCGCAATGCACCCGTTTCATGGGTCTCGTTTCTGTCGCATGAGGCTGATGGCTCATGGGTGAAGTACGGCAGATTGTGAAATTCCTTCCTGACGATGGCGAAACTTCTCATGCAAGGAATGCAGGGCCCGTTAGTTTATCCCACAAGCTCACCAACCTCATTCCTCATGACCACACGCCGCCATTTTCTTCACACTGCCCTGGGGTTTGCCGCCCTGCCATCCTTCGCGCGTGCTGCGGCGCCGGGAGGGGTCAGTCTGGGTTTCAGTTTGTATGGGATGAAGACGCTGTCTTTGAGTGAGGCGCTGAAGGTTTGCGCGGAGATCGGCTATGCGAATGTGGAGCTGGCTTTGAATGCGGGGTTTCCCACGGAGCCGAAGGTTTTCACGGCGGAGGCGCGGGCTGACGCGGTGAAGCAGCTTGCGGCGCTGAAGCTGGACCTGCCGTGCCTGATGGTGAACCTGAGTCTCACGGCGGATGACAAGGCGCATGCGCTGAACCTGCAAGGCATCAAGGATGCGGCGCAGGTGGCGCGGGACATGAATGCGGCACAGCCGCCGATCATTGAGACGGTGTGCGGCGGCAAACCGGCGGTGTGGGAGCAGCAGAAGGCGGGCATGGTGGAGAAGCTGCAGTCATGGGCGGAAGTGGCGGAGAAGGAGAAGACGACGATTGCGATCAAGGCGCATGTGGGCAGTGCGGTGAATTCGCCGGAGCGTTTGCTCTGGCTGCTGGAGCAGGTGAAGTCTCCGGCCATTCAGGTGACGTATGATTACAGCCATTTTGAGCTGCAAGGCATCGACATGGAGGAGAGCATGAAGCTGCTGCTGCCGCGCACGAAGTTCATCCATGTCAAAGACGCGAGCGGTGATGCGGCGAAGTTTCAGTTCCTGCTGCCCGGGGAGGGAAAGACCGATTATGTGAAGTATTTCACCGCGCTGAAGCAGCATGGTTACCACGGACCTGTGGTGGTGGAAGTGAGCGGGCAGATCTTCAGCAAGCCGGGGTATGAGCCTGTGGCCGCGGCGAAGAAGTGCTATGGAGTGCTGGCGGGTGCGCTGGCGAAAGCATGAAGACTGCTGACTGCTCCGAGGGTTTGTGGAGAAACGTGGTTGAGAGTCCGGCGGCGACGTTCAATGTTGAACCGCATGCCCTTACCGAAGAAGCCCAGGCAATCCATCGTCAAGGCGGGTCATGGTTTTGACCGGCTGCTGAGCCAGTTGCGCGGGCTGATTCTGGAATCCCGAGGGCAGCTGCTGCGCGCTGTCGATGTGATGCAGGTGCGCACCTGCTGGGAGGTGGGGCGTCATATCGTGGAGTTTGAGCAAGAGGGAGCGCAGCGGGCTGAATATGGAGCGGGCTTGCTAAGACGTCTGGCTGACAAGCTGACAGCGGAGTTTGGCCGTGGATACGACGCCTCAAATCTTTACAAGATGAGGCAGTTCCATGCTGCCTTTTCAAATTTAGACGCAGTGCGTCCTGAATTGAGCTGGACGCATTACCGCCTTCTTCTGCGCGTAGATGATGAAGCAGCCCGTGAATGGTATGTGCGTGAGTCCATTGCGCAAAACTGGAGCACGCGTGCTTTGGAACGGCAGATGGGCAGCCTTTACTATGAGAGGCTGCTGAGGAGCCGGGACAAAAAAGCCGTGAAGGCGGAGGCGGTGAAAAATCTGGCCTTGGAAACGCCCAGCCCGCGCGACTTTATTCGTGACCCGATTGTGTTGGAATTTCTCGGACTACCCGGCACAGGCAAGCTGCTGGAGTCGAATCTGGAAGACTCGCTCGTCAGCAATCTGCAGTCTTTCCTGCTTGAGCTGGGCAAGGGCTTCGCGTTTGTGGCGCGGCAGCAACGCATCAGCACGGAAACGAAGGACTTCTACGTGGACCTGGTTTTCTACAACTACGTGCTGAAATGCTTTGTCCTCTTCGATCTCAAAACCCGGGAGCTGGAGCATCAGGACATTGGCCAGATGGACATGTATGTACGCATGTATGACGAGCAGCATCGGGGGCCGGGCGACGGACCCACGGTGGGCATCATTCTGTGCGCCCACAAGGATGCCAGCGTGGTGCGCTATTCCGTGCTGCACGGTCATGAACAGCTTTTTGCCAGCAAATACCGGCTCGTGCTTCCCAGCGAGGACGAACTGCGTGCCGAACTGAATCGCGAAATGGAGATTTTTTCGCGCGAGCAGAGATTGCAAGACAAGCCCACCCCGACACGATCCAAGAAAAGAACTCCCAGCCGCACACGACGTGCTCGCTGAGCCAAGCACAGCGTTTCTATTCCAACACTTAACCTACCAACCCTCTCATGACTCGAAGCACTTTCCTCAAATCCACCGTGGCCGCCAGCGGGCTGGTCGGTGCCATTCAAAATCTGCATGCGGCTGATGAGCCAAACGGAGCTGCGCGGGAGTATTTTGAAATCCGGAAGTATACGCTCAAAGGAGCTGAGAAGCAGAGTGTGCTGGAGGCCTACTTGAAGGATGCAGCGATCCCGGCGCTGAACCGACTCGGCGTGAAAAACGTGGGGGTGTTTCTTCCGGAAAAGCAGGAAGGAAATCCGGTGGTGTATGTGGTGCTGCGGTACGGTTCGCTGGATCAACTCGCGAAGAGTGCGGAATTGCTGGCAGACGCGGCCTTGCAGAAGCAGGGCGCGGCCTATCTGGATGCACCGGCGGCGGATGCGGTGTACGAACGCGTGGAAAGCTGGCTGACACAGGGCATTGCAGGCATGCCTGCGATGGCGGTCCCGGCTAAGGGCAGCCAGGTGTACCAGCTGCGCATCTATGAAAGCCCCAGCGAGAAGACGGGGAAGAAGAAGATCGAGATGTTCAACATCGGCGAGCTGGCGATCTTCAAGCGCAGCGGACTCAACGCTGTTTTCTTTGGCGAAACCATCGTGGGACCGCTGATGCCCAATCTGACCTACATGCTGAGTTTCAGCAACACCGCAGCGAAGGATCAAGCCTGGAACACCTTCCGCGTGGATCCGGAGTGGACCAAGCTGAAGACAACGCCGGGCTTCACGGACAAGGAGATCGTGTCACGCATCACGAACATCGTGCTGGTGCCGACAGCGTATTCACAGATCTGAGGAGTCGAAAGGTTCTTGGCTGCGTCATGGGTGGCGATGGACGGAACCCCTTCAGGGTTCGAGACCAACCCAGGGGAGCACTCGCTAAAGCTCGGCACCCCTGGGCTTGTCTCTATATTTCCCCATCCTTGAAGAGGTAGAGCCGTCGCGGTAGCGATGGCCAAGGACTCGGAATGGGAGCAGACACCAGCAGACC